>JBDTXN010000006.1:0-49039 GCA_040006175.1 Gemmatimonadota bacterium
TGGCCGAGCCCGCTTCTCACGGCGGCGTGCGCCTTGCCCTACTCTCTCTCACGGCGCGCATGACGCGCTGGATACCGTCTTACGAGGAGAGTCAGATGCCCAGCAGCAAAAGCAGCGGCAAGAGCGCGAGCAAGCGCGGGAGCGGTGACACCGAGAAGAAGATCAGCAAGAGCAAAGACACCGGCACCGCATCCGCAAAGAGCACCGACGACAACGTTTCGCCTGCGAAGAAGCTCGAAGAGCTGTACTCGCTCGTCGAAGGGATCGACATCGCGATGATGACGAGCCGCAACTTCGATGGAACGCTGATCTCGCGCCCGATGTCGACGCAGGAGAAGCGTCCCGACGTCGACTTCTGGTTCGTCACGAGCACCGAGACGCACAAGGTGGACGAAATCGAGGCGCAGGCCGAAGTGAACCTCGCGTACTACAACAACAAATCGCGCGAGTGGGTGTCGGTGAGTGGCACCGCGCGCATCGTCAGCGATCGCGACCTCATTCGCACGCTCTATCAGCCGGACTGGAAGGCGTGGTTTGGTGACGAGGGAGGCGCTCGCGACGGAGGCCCGAACGATCCGCGCCTCGTGCTCATCGAAGTCGAAGCGCACGCGGCGACGTATCTCAAGACGAACCAGCCGCGTGCCGTGCAGCTGTTCAAGGTCGCGAAGGCGCTCGTCACCGGGACTGCGCCGAACATCGGCGACCTGCGCCACGTCGGAAAGAAGGAGCTCGAGGCGCGACGCTGACGCGCCTGCGATCGCGCTAGCGGCTCGCCTTCGTGAGCCGCTGCGCGAAGAGCCACTTCCACAGTTCCTCGTCGGCGTACGCACGATCCCACGCGCCGTGGCCGAGGTCCGCGTACTCGGTGTAGCGTGGCGATGAGCCGGCGGCGCGCATCGCCGCGACGAGGTTGCGCGACTGCACTGTCGGCACGACGTCGTCCTTTCCGCCGTGAAAAATCCACACGGGCAGCGTCTTCGTTTGCTGCGCGACGTACGCGTAGGGATCGTCGCCCCTCACGCTCACGAAGAGATTGTCCATGTCGGCGGACGGCGTGAGGCCGCCGCTCACCGCGACCGCCGCGGCGAACACTCCCGGATGATCGATGATCTGCTGCCACACTCCGTAGGCCCCCATCGAGAGCCCGGTCACGTAGAGGCGCTCGCGATCGCCATGGAACTCCTTTACGGATTTCTCGAATGCCGCGAACGCCGCCTGCGCGACCGCGCCGCGGAAGACACTGTCGTCGGGGCACTGCGGGATCACGACGATCGCGTCGAACCAGTCGCGATGCCACCGTATCTGCGCGGGCATGCCGACTTCGGTTTGCTTGAGCCCATCGCTTCCGCGCTCGCCCGACCCGTGCATGAACAGAATCACCGGGAGCGCGCGATGCCCATTGTACGAGTTGGGCACGTACACCTGGTACTTCATTGTGAGCGCGCCCACCGTGATCGTGCGATCGAGGAAGCCGGTAGTGCGCTGCGCCAGAAGCGCGACCGGAAGCGCGCACGCCAGCACGAGCGATGCGAGCCAGCGCGAGATGATCACACCGAATCTCCGCGCGCGAGCTTCGCGCTGATCACCGGATAGGCGATGAGCAGCTGCGCGAGTCCGAGCGCATTGCTGTGCGCATTCGTGCCGTTGCTCGTGAACTGCCCGGTACGACGCTGGATGATGTGCTTCAGCTCTGGGCGCTGGCGCATCAGCGCCTCTTCTGCCTGCGCCGTCTCCTCGTCCGCAATCCGGCCATCGATATCGAGCACGGCGCCCGCGCCCTTCCGCCGCAACTGCAGTCGCCGCGCAGCCAGCGGAGCATGCTCGAGCACGATCGGCAGCGCCGGGTGCTGCCCCTGATCACGCATCGTGAGCGTCGCGTGCAGCTTTGTATCGTCGATTGCTTTCGGGCCCGGACGGAACCGCACGACCATGTCCGCATGCTCGCGCTGAGGGCGGATGAACTCGGCCGATACCTTTTCGCGTCGCTCGAGAAGCTCCTGCACCTGCTCCTCGGAGTACCCGCGCTTCGCGGTATCGCGCGATACCTTCCAGCGATGGCGCAGCTGCTCGGGCGTGTCCAGATACACGCTCACATCGTACCAATTACGCATCGCCTGCGTGTGCAATCCCAGCAGCCCCTCGACGATCAGAAACTCCGCTGGCTCGATCCGCCTCGGCGCGTCGAAGTCTCCGGTCGCGTGATTGTACGGAGCTTTCACCACTGTCTTTCCGCTCGCGAGCTGCTCGAGATGCTCGCCAAGCAGATCGAGATCGTTGCAGTCCGGGTGAAGGGCGCTCAGGCGCAACTCGCGACGGGCCTTGCGATTGTGCTTGTGATAGTCGTCCGTCGTGAGGACGACCACGCGCTCATCGCCCAGAAGCGCGGCAATGCCGTCGCCGAGCGTCGACTTTCCCGCGGCGCTATCACCAACGATGGCGAGCAGGATCGGAAGGAGCGACATCGGGAAACTTTGTGCAGAACGGGCCCGGCGAGCAAGGCCGAGCGCGCGAAATCACCGCGGAACGAGCGCCGCGATGCGATCCGCCGTGTCCCACGGATTTCCGCCGGTGCGGTTCGTCAGCACGATGACCGTGAGCTGCCGATTCGGGTACCTGAGAATCGCGTTCGTGAATCCGGTGCTCTCGCCATGGTGCCGCAGCTGTGGCTCACCGTTCACCGTCGCCACGAACCAGCCGTAGCCGTAGCCGCTCTCCTTGCCATTCGTGAGCGTAGTCGGCGACCACGCGCGATGCATTGTCGCAGCATCTACCAGCGTGGCCTTGTCGAGCGCATCGCTCCACTTCACCATGTCGGTGACCGACGTGTAGATGCCGCCATCGCCCAGCGTCGCGCTCGTGGAGCTCTGATCGGTGCGTGTGAACTGTCCCGAAGAGTCGGCGGTGTAGCCGTAGGCGCGCTGCGGCACCGTAGATGAGCCCTTCACGTACGCAACGGTCGAGTCCATGTGCAGCGGGACGAAGATTCGATCGTGAAGAAATTGCGGGAACGGCATCCCGCTCGCGTGCTGCACGATCATCCCGAGCAGCACATACGCGGAGTTGCTGTAGTGATAGGACGAGCCTGGCGCGAAGTTCAGCGTATCGGTTCGATGCATGAGCTTCAGGACGTCATCGTCGTTCAGCTGCGTGGTCTGCGAGTCCGGAACGAAGTCCTCGTAGTCGACGAGACCGGACGTGTGCGTGAGGAGGTGGCTGATTCGCACGTCGCGCGCGTACGCGGGCGCGCCGGGGAGCACGTCCGCCAGACGATCGTCGTAGTGGAGCTTCCCATCCTTCACGAGCAGCATGATCGACATCGCGGTGAACGCCTTCGTGAGCGAGGCGAGGCGATAATCGGTGTGCACGGTCGCGGGCGTGTGCGACTCGAGATCGGCACTCCCGAAGGCGCGGCGGTAGACGGCATTCCCATGGCTGAGCACGACCACGCTCGCACCGGGTACGCCGGCGCGGTCGTAGGGCGTCATGATGGCGTCGATCGAGCGCCCGATGGCGGTTGGCAGCGTATCGGGCGTCAAAGCGCGCTCCGTTTCCGAGGGGACCGTGTTGGTGGCGGAGTGTAGTCGAGCACAAGCCGCGAGTGCCGCAGCGATGAATCCGGCGACGACGCTCAGGCGTACAAAACGTGATCTCACGAGCCTTGCGGGTGTGGGTGGACGACCGGTGAGCCGAGGGTAGTATGGCGCTCGGACCCTTCATTGGGTACGCTCAACCATTGGCGGCGACGCAATGGAACCCTTCCCGCTCCGGACGTGTTTACCATGTAGTCAGTTGGAATCCCTTTTCAGGGCAGTCATATGAATGGATTCATCGGAGCGGTCGCGATCGTTGCGATTGCGGGGGCCGCGCTCACGGTTGGCGGCCGGTCGTTCGCACGCGCGAATGGCAGTGCGCCCGCCAAGCCGGTTTTGCTCACGAGCGCAGAGCTGGACACCACGTTGACTCAAGCCACACAAGTAAAAAACATGACCTACAAGAAGCCTAGCGACGCTGAGCTGAAGAAGGCGCTCACGCCGGAGCAGTACTACGTCACGCAGCAGAGCGGCACCGAGCGGCCGTTCGCGAATCAGTACTGGGACAATCACGAGCCGGGGATCTACGTCGACATCGTCACCGGCGAGCCGCTTTTCAGCTCGGCGGACAAGTTCGAGTCGGGAACGGGATGGCCGAGCTTCACGAAGCCGCTCGAGCCGACCAACATCAAGTCGAAAACCGATCGGACGATCGGCATGGACCGCACGGAGGTTCGCTCCGCGCACGGCGACTCGCACCTTGGCCACGTGTTCGATGATGGACCGGCGCCGACGGGCCTTCGTTACTGCATGAACTCCGCGTCGCTCCGCTTCATTCCGGCGAGCCAGCTCGATCAGGCCGGCTACGGCCAGTACGACACGCTGTTCAACAAGGGCGGTTCCAAGACGACAGCGAAGAAGCCGTGACCGGGCGCCACCATTGGGTCGTGCGCGTCACGCACTGGGTGAACGCGATTGCCTTGACGCTGATGGTGGGAAGTGGTCTTCGAATTTTCAATGCGTACCCCGCGTTCGCCCGGCGCGGGGAGCAGTTCTGCTGCTATCCGTGGGAACACAAGGCCATCCCCGGCGCGCTGACGTTCGGCGGATGGCTTGGTGGCGCGCGTCACTGGCACTTCGCGCTGATGTGGGTGCTCGTGATCAACGGGCTGGTCTACCTGACCTTCATCTATCTTCACGGTGAATGGCGCGACCTCGTGCCGCGCCGCGGCGATGCGCGCGACGCAGTCGCGATGATCAAGTTCTACCTCTTCGTGACGAAGTCGCATCCGCGGCAGGGAAAACACAACGCGATGCAGAAGGCGACGTATTTCGCGCTGCCCATTCTGGCGATCGTGCAAGTGCTCACGGGGCTCGCGATCTGGAAGCCGGTGCAGCTCGGCGCACTCACGACACTGTTCGGCGGCTACGTGTGGGCGCGCTACTGGCACTTCATGACGATGGTGCTGCTGATCGTTCTTTCGTTCGCGCACATCTTCATGGTCTTCGCGGTGGATCCGTATTCGTTGCAGTCCATGGTGACGGGCGGTTATCGCGAGGATCTCTCACCCGAAGCGCGCAACGCGCGCCCGTTCTATCATCTCCTTCCGCGCTGGCGCAGCCGCGCCGCGAGCGGAGACTGACATGGACCGCCGACGCTTTCTGAGCGCGGGAGGGTTCTCGCTCACCGCCGCGTTTCTGGCCGCCTGCAACGTCGATCGTTCGCCGCGCGCACAGCGGCTGCTGGATCTCGCCGAGCATCGCAACGAGGGTGTCGAGCGATCGCTCTTTCGTCATGCATCGATGGATCGTGCGAATGGCAGCGCGAAGATCGCGGGCTCTGCGTTTCCGTCGTACTTCATCTCGAACACCGTTCCGGTATGGGACGAGCGCGTGCGAGGACCGTGGGCGCTCGAAGTGAGTGGGCTCGTGCAGACGCCGATGCATCTCACGCTCGATGACCTGCGCAAACTTCCCTTCCGCAGTCAGCGGGTGGACCACTTCTGCGTGGAAGGTTGGAACGCGGTGGCCGTGTGGCAGGGAGTTCGCCTGAGCGACATCGCGCGCGCGGCCGGCATGAAGCCGGATGCGGGGTACGTCGACTTCCAGTCGTTCGACGATGGCTACCACGAGAGCTGGGACATGGACAGCGCGATGCATCCGCAGACGCTCATTGCCTTCGCGATGGACGGCCATCTGCTCGGGATGGCGCACGGCGCTCCTGCACGCGTGCACTCGCCCGTGAAGCTCGGCTACAAGAACACGAAGTATCTGACCAAGATCGTGTTTCTGCCGCGGCGGAACGGCGGCTACTGGAGCGATCAGGGCTACGAGTGGTACGGCGGGGTGTGAACGGCGCGAGTGGCGCGCACGGCGAGTAGAAGTGCGATGCACAACAGCAGCGCCGTGAAGGCGAATGGGACGCCTGAGAGAGCACGACCGCCCCGCTGAATCGAGACCGCGAACAGCTGCGAGAGTATCAGCGGCGCTACCATGAGGGAAATTCCCTGCACACTACCGAGCGCTCCCTGAAGTCTTCCCTGCTCAGTATCACTCGCGTGGCGCGATGCGATCGCCATGAGCGACGGTGACGTGAGCCCGGCGAGCGAAGCAATCGGGATGCTGACCAGAAAGAGCGTTCCCTTATACGCGAACGTGATCACGAGCGCACTCGTCGCCGCGAGCGAGAGTCCCAGAATCATCGCGTTTCGCTCGCCGATGCGCTTGACGATCGGTCCGATCAGAAACGCCGATGCGATCGTCGAGCCCACACCGACCAGTGCGAGAATGAGCCCGAGCTGCCGAGCCGACCACGCGTAGCGATAGTCGCCGTACAGCACGAACAAAACGGGATACACCTCGTGCGCGATGTAGTAGAGGAAGAAGGTGGCACCGAGCGCGAGCAGCTCCCGGTGCGCGCGCAGAAAGGAGAGGGAGCCGAGCGGATTCGCCATCTGCCACGGCACACGCACACGCTTCTCCGCTGGAAGTGATTCCGGCAGAATGAAAAATCCGTACGCGGCGTTCGCGAGGCTGAGTCCGCCCGCGACCCAGAACGGAAGGCGCAGGTCGATGTTGCCGAGCACTCCGCCGAGCGCGGGACCCACGATGAATCCGAGTCCGAATGCGGCGCCGAGCAGGCCGAACTTCGCGGCACGCTTGTCCGGTGGCGTCACGTCTGCGACGTAGGCGCTGGCGGTGGAGTAGCTGGACGATGTGATGCCGGAGACGATGCGTCCCACAAACAGCCAGCTCACGCTCGGTGCGAGCGCCATCACGAGATAGTCGAGCCCGAGCCCGAGATTGGACAGGAGGACGACGGGCCGCCGGCCGAATCGGTCCGACAGTGCGCCGACTACCGGCGACGCGAGGAACTGCATCGCCGCCCAGGCGAAGCCGAAAACACCGACGATTCGCGCCGCGTGCGCGACGTCTCCACCCTCGAAGGCCACGATGAGCTTGGGCAGCACGGGTACGATGACCCCGAGCGCGAGCATGTCGAGCGCAACGGTGATGAAGATGAACGCGAACGCCGCACGTGACGGCCGTATTGTCAAGGAATGTATCGCGCCACGCCCATGCAGGTGACTGCGAGCAGAGTCAGCACGGCAGAGAGCTGTCCCATGCGGAGCAGTCGATTCTGCAGCCGACCGAGCTCCGCGCCCTGCTCGGCCGATGGCGGCTTCCCGCTCGCCTGAACCGAGCCCATGATGGCGCCGAGCTTCTTCGCGGTGGGAAGGTTGACGACCATCCCGACGACGGCTGTGATGATCGCGAAGGCGGCGCCGGCCGAGAAGGTGCGACCCGGGCCCGTGTGTATCCAGGCAGGGCCGAACGCCTTGATGTCGAGCCAGTAGAGTGCGAACCCCGACAGGATCGTGAACGCCATCATGATCATGAGGTAGAGCGACATTCGCTGCACGCGTACGAGCTGTTGTAGCACTGCGCCTCCCGCCGGACCGACGGCGCGCACCGCAGGCGTGATGAAAAAGCCGATGAGGATCACTGCGCCCGCCCAGGCGACGCCGGCAACGACGTGGAGGAAGCGCGCAAGGAGAAATACGGACATCCCTGTCATGGAAGAGGTTGGTGGTTGTGAGGCCCATAGCCAAAGACGGCTACACTATGACCGACCGACCCGATCCGGCGCCAGTGGTCGCTCTCGTGGCGCACCACAACGATGTCCGCTTTCCGGGTATTCTGCGCTCTCCTTATATGAGGCCCAAGGAAAACGTCGTATCCCAGTAGAATCATGCCTGCACCCGATACAGTTGCGCTCGTCGTCCCGCTCGTGCTCCTGCTGGTTGCCATTCGCAGGAACAACGGCGTTCTCGCCGCTCTGATCTTGTTGATGCTGTTCATCGCGAAGCCGTAACTCGCACCTCGGGTGCGTGGAGCGCCATGCGCTAGCGGCGTGGTGGGAGCGTGACGGCGGCCGGAGCGCCGCGAATGAAGGCGATGTAGTCCGTGGGTGACGGCTCTCCGCCGGCGCCGCGCACCACCATCGCGACCTGTCCGCGGTGATAGCAGCCGTGAAGGACTACCTGAAGGAGCATGTCCTCCACCGTGGACTCGAAGGCGGCGCCCGCGCTGTTGGTGTAGGCGACCGTCCGCTGCAGCTCGTTGGCTGCGGCCGAGTCGACGAGCGCGCGTAGCCCCGCTGCGTTCTCCTTCGCGAGCGCAGCCGCCTGATCGAGCGTGAGCTCGGGCCAGACCTTCTCGCGAGGCGCCCGCTCGTGAAGGCGCGACAGCCACACGTGCTCAGCGCCGAGCACGTGCGCGTACACGTCGAGCGCCCGCTGATCGGGATGTGTCATCGCACGCAGCGAGTCGAGCACGCGCCGGTCCGCCCATTCGAGATGCCCGAGCAGCTTGCCCAGCTGGCGATTCATCCCGGCCGTTTCGTCAATCGGCATAGGGATAGTCGGGGTCCGCGAGGCGCGAGGCCCGGGCGGACGCCTCCGGCCCCGCGATCTCCCGCGCGAGCTGCAGAAGCATCGGACTCAGATGCTCGCCATAGCGGAGGAGGCTGGCGGCACGCGAGCGGCGCGCGAGCAGGAATGCGAGGAACGGCTGATCGGCCTTCTGCGCATTGCATGCGGGACAGCACAGCACGAGGTTGTCGCGCCGGTCGTACGCAGTCTGACCGCGGCGAGGCGTAACGTGGTCGAGCGTCATCAGCTCGGCGTCGAATCTTCGCTCGCAGTACGCGCATACGGAGCCGTGTCGCGCCAGCAGCCACTCGCGCGTGGCCTGGTAGGCATTTCGGCTGGTGGGAAGCGAAGTTGGACGCTGCGCGGTGCTCGTACGACGTCGTGGCCGACGAGGGCGGCGGGGTGTGGTCACCGGTTGTAACGTGTGGTCATGAGTCAACGGAAAGATAGCCTGGTCGGGTGCGCTTGGCACGGTCCGACCGGCAGGGCGCGATTTAGTCGCGCGCCGAGCCAATTTTCTGTTCGAGCAGCGCCACGGCGTTCGCCGGATCACCGACCTCGATGATGAGCTTGTCGTAGAACTCGTGCTCGAGATCGAGAACGATCGTTCGCTCCGGGTTGTGCACGTCCCAGAACACGTTGTTTCCATCGCGGTGAAAGGTGCCCGCGGTGAGAATGCCCGGCACGTTGGTCCCGAGCAGGCGGATCCCGTGATACCATCCACGAGCGATGCTGGCATCGGCCTGCACGCCCTTGATGTGCGCGAGCGGTATCTCGAGCCGGCTCCGCAAACACCAGAGCTTGTCGATCCCCTCGACCTCGAACACGGCCTTCTCGCCATCCACCGAGATGTCTACCACTGAGCGCTCCTGGAAAAGGAGAGTGCGAGCTCGCGCCCTACTTTGCAGCGACGAGCGAGTGCCGCACGACGGCACCATCCAGCGACTCGCCGTCGAGCGTGAGATAGAGATGCCCCTCGGTCATCGAAAGCTGGAGCGTCATCCGGCGCTCCAGCCGAGACGCAAGCGAGGCCAGTAACGCCCGGTCGACCGCGTATAGCTCGATCTCTTCTGCGCGATGGATACGCTCTCCGGCAACCTGCCGAAGCAGCTGCAGCGGATCCCTGTGTGTGTATATCGCCACTCGTGGCGACGCCTTGCTCGCCTTGTGCAGGCGCGCTGCCTCCGGCGCGCCGAATTCCACCCAGAGCCGAAGGGCGCCAGTGAGGTCGCGCACGGAGAGCGGTGGCTCATCGGGCTCCGCAATTCCACGCGAGAACGCAATCCCCTCGGCGTACTCGAGGCAGTACGCGATCACGCGCGTCAGCAAGTACTCCTCGGTCTCGGAGGGCTGCTGCGCCACGCGCAGCGCCAGCGTCTCGTACACGCCGCGGTCGACATTCGCGAGCTCGACGTCGAAGTTGTAAATCGTCGCGGTGAGCGCCACGAGTTCCTGCTGTGCGAGACGAGTACTGATTGCCGGCGTAAGATAGCGGGCGACGGCAGAACCCGGTTCTCACTTGGCTGCGATCAGCTCGCCGCCTCGTCCACGAACTCGGCCCGTCCACTCGTCGCGTCGAGGAGCGCTGCGCGAACGGCGCTCATCCGCGACACCGGCACACGCAGGCAGAACGTCGCGCGCTCGCCATAATCCTCCCTCTCCGATGCCGACTCGAATCGTCCCAATAGCTGCTGCACGACGGAGATGCTGTCGTATCCCACGATCACCGTGAGCGCAGCGTAGTCGATGCGCTCCACACGCGGCATCGTGGCGAGCGCGAGCTGCACCGTGCCGCCGTACGCCTTGACGAGGCCACCGGTGCCCAGGTTCATGCCGCCGTAAAAGCGTGTGACGATGGCGGCGACGTCGCCCACTCCGCTGTGCTGGAGCACGGTGAGCATCGGACGGCCCGCGGTGCCGTGCGGCTCCCCGGCATCGCTCATCCCGATCCGGTCGGTGCTTCCGGGCGGGCCGATGAGGTACGCCCAGCAGTTGTGCGTCGCGCCCTCGAACTCGTCGTTCATTTCGCGCAGGAAAGCCTGAGCTTCGGCGGCCGACGACACCCGCTGAACCGTGCAGATGAAGCGGCTACGATCGATCGTCTGCTCGGCCCGATGTCGCGCGCCCGGTACGAGATAGCGCGCGGCTTCACTCACGGGGCGCGGCGCGCGGCCACGCGCCACACCCACCAAACCAGCGGAATCTGCAGAGGCAGGCGAAGCCAGAGCGCGAATTTCCAGAGCGCCGACGCGTGGCTCACGTACGCCAGGTGCAGCATCTGAACGTTGGCGGGAAAGACCGCGACGAGTAGCGCGATGAGCCCCCACCCGGCAAGCCTTCGAGTCGCGGGATGCAGTATTCCGAGCCCTCCCATAATCTCGGCCACGCCACTCAGCAGCACGAGCAGTTTCGAGTTCGGCAGCCATGGCGGGACGATTGCAACGTAGACACCGGGCGCGACGAAATGCATGAGTCCGCCAATTGAGAAGAACAGGGCGAGCAGTGCGCGCGACCATGTGATTCCGAGCCCGCCAACAACCCGGTTCGGTCTTCCTTCGGCATGGGTCATGCTATCGAGTCATGCTCAAATAGACCACTTCAGCAAGGTCAAATCAGCACTCAGGAGGAGTTGGATATGACTACGCGGGATTCCAGCCAGTCCAATCAGAATGCCGACAGCACACGCGGCTCGAACGATAATGATGACTCCGTGCCCACGAATACGCGCAAGGATCCGGACGAGTGGGTCACTGGTAGTCAGAGCATGACTGGTGCTCAGGCGTCGTACCTGAAGACGCTTTCCGAGGAGGCGGGCGAGCCGTTCGATGAGAACCTCACGAAAGCGGAAGCATCGAAGAAGATCGACGAGCTGCAATCGGAGACCGGCCGCGGCATCGATCACTGATCGCCGAATCGTGTTGTCGCTCAATGCACCTCCCGCAGGTGCGTGACGGCGAACAGCCGGTCGACGCGATGTTCGCGAACGTATAGCACCACCACGTAGCGCCGCTGGGTGTTCTCGCCCCAGCGGCGTCTTCGTACGTAGTCGCAGGTGATGTACTCGGTGCCGGCATCCTCCGGAGCGGCGCGCGATTGGAGCGTGTCGCCTTCGTCCGAGAGCAGGGTGTCACTGTGCACGCACGCGAACGCGTTTGCCACGAGCGTTCGTTCGGCGTCGGCGTCGTGCGCGCCCGCGGGGATCGCGCGGCGCGCACGCGCAGCGAACTCGTGCGAGTCGCTGCTGCCGGCGACGAGCGCCGACTCGGGCCGGCATGCCAGAATCGCTGCGGCCAGCGCCGCACCTACTGATCCGCGCGCGAGAGCGGCGACGCGATGTGTGCTACGGTGATGCTTCATCCGCTGTTGCCGCCTCTCGCGCTAGCCCGCAGCGAGCGACTGGCCGATGTCGCGGATCTGCGCCGCATGGCGTACATCGTGGAGCCCGACGAAGACCGCCCAGTGATACATGTTGAGGGGACCGAGCGCGGGATGTGGGTGCGTGAGCTGTTCGAGACTCACGCCGTTGGCGTTCTGCAATGCCGAGATCATGGCCGCGCGCGACATCACGAGTGCCTGCGTTCCGGCATTCGCGTCGATCGTGCCGGTGGGTCGCACGGGCGGTGGCGCGACGAGCTTCGTGCTGCGGTCGGTCATCGCACCGGGGTTCGCATAGCTCGCCACGACGGAGCTCGTGTCGGGATCCGGACCCACACCATTTGCGCGTGCGGCGGTGACGTACTTCGTCAGCAGTCTGGCGATGCCATGCTCGGTGATCGACAGGTGCTCGACGACCTCCGCAACGGACCATTGGTCGCGAGAGGGCCTGCGACCGGTCAGGTGCGATGGAATCTCGGCCACGGCCTCGTGTACGCGACGGCGATGCTCCGCGATGTACTCGATCAGCTCCTCGATCCGCGGATGCAGACGCAAGCTCTGTTGTTTGGCGAACGGCATCGGTCTAGAGGTGCTGCGGCTCGAGCACGGTCCGCTCGTTCACCACGTTCCCCGTATTGAGCGTCGATGCCGGCTCGAACAGCATCACCTCGGCCTCCTGATCGGCAACGGGACGGTGCTCGACTCCGCGTGGCACGATGAGCATGTCGCCCGCCGAGAGCTCGATCGAACGATCGCGGAACTCCATGCGAAACGAGCCTCGATGCACGAGGAAAAGTTCATCTTCGTTGTCATGATGGTGCCACACGAAGGCGCCCGTGATCTTCACGAGCTTCACCTCCTGCCCGTTCAGCTGACCGACGATTCGCGGATTCCACCGATCGTCGATCGCGGCGAACTTCTCCGCGAGCGACACCTTCGTGACCGGAGCCCCGTCACCCTGTTCACTCATCCGTCATTCCTCCGCTGTGCATATCCGTTGGAGATTCCAGCTCGGCCCGGAAGCCCGCAAGCACACGCTCGAGAACATCCCCTGGATCGTGCTCACTCCTGCGATGGTAGGCAATTGCAACGTGACGCGCGAGGTCTGCCAGCATGATTCCCCACGCAGCGGGATCCGGCCAGACGTCCGTGCGGAGCGCCACGTGCTGGCCATCGTTCGCGACCCACAGGCGCGCGATCTCGAAGGATTTCTCATCGTGCACTGCGGCCGGCGGCGGCGTCATCTCATCTTTCGGGTAGCTCATCCCCCCTCGCGGAATGGCCAGTTTCCTGCGTTCATTCAGACAAGCACGATGTCCGATTTCACATTCACACGCTAGAGACTCATCATGGCCCAGCGAGACTCCGCATCGTCCACCAAAGGCTCATCCGGCCCCGTCACGCGCGACCAGCTCGTGGAAGGGCTTCAACAGGATCTCGCCCGCGAATACAAGGCGATCATTCAGTATGTGATCTTTAGCCAGAAGCTCGACACGGCGCGCTTTCAGAACATCGCGGGCGAGCTGGAGAAGCACGCGCACGAGGAGCTCGATCACGCGCTGGCGATCGCGCGACAGATCGACTATTTCGGCGCATACCCTGTGCACACGCCGGCGGCCGTCGAGGTCTCGGACGACAACGAGGCCATGCTCTGGGCCGATTTGCGCGCCGAGGACGATACGATCGAAAATTATCGTCAGCGCATCAGGCAGGCGGAGGAGCTGGGCGAGTTCGCGCTCGCCGAGGTGCTCCAGGAGCTCATCAAGCAGGAGCAGGACCACCAGATCGATCTCGCCTCCGCGCTGGGCGTCGTGCCGAATCCACAGCAGCGCGCGAAGGAAGGGCAGAAGCAGAAGAAGTAGTCAGGCGAAGTGAGGCCGGCGCCGCAGGGGCGCCGGCTCTCGCTTCAGCAATCGAACCCGACGACGCATTGTCCCACGCGTTCCGGAAGCTGCCCCACGATCATGTCCTCCCACAGCGCCTTGGCCTCCGTATTGTCGCCCTGAACGAACGTCGAGCGCAGATCCTCCAGGTTCAGAATCTTCTGCGCGCTGTCGCGCGCTATTCCAGCCTGAAACAGTGAGTCCATGCGCCACGTCGCAGTCTCGAACAGCTTGCGGAGCTGGCGCGTGTAGGCGTGATCGTGCTGCACCGCTCCGTGGCCCGGCACCATCGACGACACGGGAATTCGCTCGATGCCCCTGAGCACATCGATCCAGAGCGTCGGATACGATGCACCGGTGAACGGAACCGGATAGACCATGATGTCCCCGGTGAACAGCACCTGCGCGTCCGGCACGTACGCCGTCACATCGGCGGGGCTGTTCCCGCGCCCCCAGTTGTGCAATACGACGTGCCGCTTCCCGAGGTAGAGATCGAGATCGTCGTCGAAGAGCATTGTCGGCGGCGCAACCTCGACCTTTGCGATCTCGATGATCTCGTTGTGCAGCCCGTCGATGATTGCGCTCAGGCGCTTCTTCTCGCTTGCCGAGAGCATGCGCCCCGACGTATCTCGTCCGCTCGCGAGAATCGGCTCGAGCACCGCGAGCGTCTTGTGCTGCGCTGATTTCGGACCCAGGACCGCCTTCGGATACCGCCCCTGGTTCACCGCGATGAAGGCGCGATTCGTACGGGCGCCCACGATCGTGAGATTCGGAAACATTGCGCGATAGACGCCGTTGCCGTGTGTGTGATCACCATGCCAATGTGTGTTCACGAGATACTTCACCGGCTTGTCAGTGGCCGTGCGGATCAGCGCGATGTCCGCACGCGCGCGCGACGGCAGATAGTCGGAGTCCACGACGAGCACGGCATCGTCACCGACGATCACGCCCACGTTGCTGTGCGGCCATTGCATGGTCTCCGACGGCCAGTCGAGCGTCGCATGCTCGTGGAGGATCGCGTACACGCCGTCGCCGAGCTTCTCCATGTGTGCGGTCGTGTCCTTTGCTTGCGCAGCGATCCGCGGCGCGATTGTCGCGGAAATCAGGACAGCCAAGGCGATCACGGGCAGCACCGTGCGGGTGCGGCATGACATTGCGTTGTTGATTGAGGTTGAACGTCGGAGCAGCGAACGATGAGCTTCGGCGTCAACGAGTAGCTCGCAGCGCTGCGTTTGGACGGGGTCGAAGGGCGTCAGGTCGGTGAGTGAGCCCTTTCAGTCGGTGAACGGCGCGGTGGCGAGTGGCCACCCGTCCGGTGCAGCCCTATTGTTGTACATGGGCTCACCCGGAGAGCTGATGGCGAATCGGCACGTGAGCACCCTGATCGCGGATGATGAGCCCCTGGCGCGCCAGCGGCTTTCGGCGCTTCTGGCCGAGATTCCGTGGATCACGATCGTGGGCGAGGTCGCCGACGGAAACGAGGCGATCCGTGCGATCGACGAAATGAAGCCGGAGCTCATCTTCCTCGACGTGGTGATGCCCGGGTGCACGGGCATCGAGGTGTTGAGCCGGATCGCGCATCGTCCGAGCGTCGTGTTCACCACCGCGTACGATCGTTACGCCGTCGCAGCCTTCGAGGCGCGCGCGCTCGACTATCTCCTCAAGCCGTTCGGCCGACGCCGGCTCGTCGCGACACTCGATCGCATCCGCGAATCGATAGCCACGGACGCGAGCGCTGCCGGGTCGGTGGAGCGCGGACGCGCCGCACTCGAGGTCGGCGCGCCACTCGACTGGCTCTTCGTGCGCGAGCGCGGGCGCGTGACTCCGGTGAACGTGCAGCACGTCGTGCGATTCGAGGGATCCGACGACTACGTGACCATCCACACTGCCGAGCGCCCGCTGCTCGCGACTCTCAGGCTCTCGGACCTCGAGCGCATGCTGCCGACCAACTTCGTGCGCATCCACCGCTCCCACATTGTGAACCTGGCGATGGTCGAGAGCTTCGTCACCGGCGAAGGCGCACGATTCACTGTCGTACTGCGGGACCGTACGCGAATCGCGGTGAGCCGCGAGCGGGCACGGTGGCTGCGCGAGCGCACGATATGACGATGGCCAGCACACCGTCTGTGCGCCGACCGAGCCGCGAGCTGATCGCGATCGTGATCGTGCTGCTCCTGTATCTCATCGCGAACGCGCTGATCGTTGCCGCACGTCCCGCGATGATGCGCTCGGCCGTCGCATCCGTGGACTCCGCACTTCAGCGCGACAAGTCATCGCTCGACTCCGAGCTGATGCACTGGCGGGACGAAGTGCTCGACGAAGGACGATGGGTCGCGACGCTCACCAACGTGCTGCTCGACGCCGGCTCTGGAGCGCGCACCGCGACGCTCACGAGTCAGGATATTGCCCGGCTGCGGGAGTTGACGATCACGCGAATTCCGGGTGCACGCGTCTGGGTGATCGACGAGCGTGGCAGCGTGAAGGCGAGCATCGGCGGCGACCCGCCGGCGGCTCGACAGTTGTGGCTCGCACGGCAGAGTCTCGCGGGTGACAGCTCCGTGCTCGGTGCGACGGGACTTCGCGGCGCCGACCTTCGTCTCGCTGTCGCGAGTCCGGTGCGCAACGCCTCCGCGCACGATCTCGCGATCGTGCTCGATCTCTCCGCCGCCGCCGAGCTTCGGCATCGTCTGCCGAACATGACGTGGGAGGGACACTACGGTCGCGCGGCGGTCACCTTCCCGTTCGACGACGCATTCGTGAGTGCCGTGTGGAGCGGCCGGCCCGACGACCCCGCGATCGGTTGGCCGCGCCACGGCTGGTCACTGGTGGACAGCGCGCTCATCGTCGTCTCTGGTGAGCTCCCTTCCATCACCCCTCGCTTCGAGCTCGGCATTCCCCGTTCCGCTGCGCGCGCACGTGTCGATGCTCGCGCAGCCTGGATGCACGCGATCGCGGCGGGCGTTGCTCTCGCACTGTGCGTGATCATCCTGCTCGTGGGTCACCTCGCGCGAGATCGTCGCTTGCGCGCAGCGGAGTCCTCGCTCGCGGAATCGCGGCTTCGCACTGCACAAGCCGAGACGGCGGCGACGCGAGCCGAGCTCGCGGCCATTCAGGCGCGGCTCAATCCGCATTTTCTCTCCAACGCGCTGCACTCCATATCCGCCCTCGTCGCGAGCGACCCGTCTGCGGCGGAAGAGGCGCTCGATCGCATCGGCGATCTCTTTCGCTACTCGCTGATCCAGTCCGAGCAGCACGCCGTCTGTCTCGACGACGAATGGCGCTTCGTGCAGGACTATCTCTCGATCGAGCAGATGCGGCTCGGCTCGCGACTCAACGTGGAGCTTTCGCTCGACCGCGCGGCCGGCGAATGCGATGTGCCGTCGTTCGTGCTCCAGCCGCTCGTCGAGAATGCGATAAGGCACGGCATCGGTCCGCGGACCGCGGGAGGCACGGTGCGCGTGACGGGGCGCCGCGTGAATGGCCGCGTCCTGCTCGAGGTTTCGGATGATGGCGCGGGGGCGCGCGCGGAAAGCATCGAAGCATCAACCGGCACCGGGCTGCGCACGCTGCGCCAGCGATTGAGCCTGGACGATGCATTTCGGGGGGTGGTAGATGTCGAGACGGCACCGGAGCGAGGCTTCCGCGTTCGCGTGACGCTCGATGCGCACCCGCGCGCCGCGCACTTGGAGTAGTCCCACCTCTGGCCTTCGCCGACTCCGCGTTTAGCTTCGATCGAGTGCGGCGCCGAGGGCAATTCCTCGACATGCAGCGCGGCCCACCACCACAAAGAGGAGGAGCACGTGGAGACGGACATCCACGCACTCATTGAAAGAGCCGACCGCTCCGACCCTGCAGCGGCTGACGCTCTCTTTGGAATGTTGTACGCCGAGCTGCACCGTGTAGCGGAGGGAAGCCTGCGCCGCGCTGGCTCATCGCTGACGCTCGGACCCACGACGCTGCTCCACGAGGCGTACCTCAACATGGCCGGTCGGGCAAAGGTGACGTATCCCGACCAGGCGCGCTTTCTTGGCTACGCATCGCGCGCGATGCGCGGTCTCGTGATCGACTACACGCGCCGGCGCCGCGCCAAGAAGCGAGGCTCCGAGCTGCTGATCACGCTGGAGGCGGATGAGCTTCCGTCCGAGAGCGCGGCACAGGAAACACGAGAGCTCGAGCGCCTCGGCGACGCCCTCGACGAGTTGGCCAAGATCGAGCCCGGACTGGCAGAGCTGGTGGACATGCACTTCTTCTGCGGATTCACCTTCAACGAGATCGCCACGCTTCGCGATGTGTCCGCGCGCACGGTGCAGCGCGACTGGCGAAAGGCGCGGCTGCTGCTGCATCGAAGCCTGCTGGATGAAGAGGACGCGAGGAGCTGAGCTCGTTAAGCCTGCCTACGTGAGGCCAACTCGTCGCGTAGGTCCCGAGTGTCCACTTGCCTCTCTTTTTTTCGATCGTCAGAGTAGCGGGCAGACTCGAATCTGCCCGATTGTCCGTATGTGAACCGCACAGCTACCGGAGGTTCTATGCGCCGGATTACGTACAAGACGTGCGCGGCGATGGCCATCCTGGTCTCACCGCTGATGTACTGCGCCGATCAGCCGGCGACATCACCCACGCCGAATGCGTCGCGACAGCCCGCAGTGGCGCCGACGTCGGCCGGCACCGTCACTCCTGTTTTGGTGCGACAGCTCGCCGCCGGACGCGGAGTCGTACCGCTGCCGCCAACGCCGTACGTGCGACCCGCGCTCGCGCGACTCGGTCGCGCGCTCGTCTTCGACAAGATCCTGAGCGGCAACCGCGACATCTCGTGCACCACGTGCCATCTCCCGGAGTTCGCGACGGGTGATGGGCGCAGTCTCTCCGTTGGACAAGGCGCCACGGGGCTCGGCCCCGCGCGCCAGCTGCCCTCCGGCATCTTCATTCCGCGCAACGCTCCGCCGCTCTTCAACATCGGCGCGATGCGGCACCTGTTCTGGGACGGGCGTGTCGAGCTTGGTCCGAGCGGGCATTTGCACACTCCCGCGGGCACACAGCTGACGCGAGGGATGCAGCGAACGCTCGAGTTCGGGCCGGCCTCCGCGATCGGACTGTTCCCCGTCACGAATCGCGACGAGATGCGCGCGTACACAGGGAACGAGCTCGCGGCGATCCCCGACACGGACGATACCGCGATCTGGTCTTCGCTGATGCGACGCCTTGGCGAGATTCCCGAATACCGCCGCATGTTCGAGGAGGCGTACCCGGGGCAGCGATTCGAGCGCATGTCGTTCGCGCATGCGTCGAACGCGATGGGTGCGTTCCTGATCGACAAGCTCACCTTCGCCAACACTCCGTGGGATCAGTTTCTCGCCGGACGTGACGACGCGCTCACGCCGAAGCAGCTCGAGGGTGCGAAGACATTTCTCACGCTCAAGTGTTCGCTGTGTCACAACGGCTCGACGTTCAGCGATGAGAAGTTCCACGACGTCGCGGTGGCGCAGGTCGGACCCGGCGAAGGGAATGGCTCGTCGCTGCACGATGACTTCGGGCGCATGCGGGTCACCGGAGTGGATGCCGACAAGTATCTCTTCCGCACCACACCGCTCCGCAATGTGGAGCTGACCGGTCCCTACGGCCACGATGGCGCGATCGCGTCGCTGCAGGGATTCGTGGAGCATTACAGCGAGTCGGATCTGAAGCTCCTCGCGTTCGACCCGCTGCAGCTCGAGTCCGGGCTGCGCACGACGCTGCTTCCGAATTCGGCCGACATTCTCGCGCAGCGGGACACCCTGCTCAAGGGAGTCGTGCTCACGCCGGTGCTCGTCGGAGAGCTCATGGACTACATGAGTGCACTCACCGACGCGAGGACGCGCGATCTTCGGCATCTCACGCCCCGGCACGTACCGAGCGGACTGCCAGTCGATCGCTGAGCAGAGGGGCTCCGGCATTGTGAGAGAGGGCCACTCGGTCGTACCGTGTAGTCACCCTCGTAGTCACCTTCACGGGATGGGCGGGTGGCCCTTCTAGATCGCGAGCGGTGGCGCGAGCTGTCGCCGCTGCTCGACCGCATGCTCGACCTTTCGGATCCCGATCGCGAGGCCTGGCTCGCCGAGCTGCACACGAGCGCGCCGGAGCTCGCGGCGGAGCTATCGTCGATGATGGACAGCGATGCGGCCGCCGAGGCTCGCTCCTTTCTCGACACGCCACCGGAGGTGACGCTCCGCGGATTCGAGCTTGGCGCCTACACGCTCGAGCGCCCGCTCGGCACCGGGGGCATGGGCACCGTGTGGCTCGCGCGGCGCACGGATGGGCGCTTCGAGGGATACGCCGCCGTGAAGCTGCTCAACCTCGCGCTGGTCACGCCGACTGGTCAGGCGCGCTTTCGCCGTGAGGGCTCCGTGCTCGCGCGCCTCGCACATCCGGGCATCGCACGCCTGCTCGATGCGGGCGTCAGCGCGGGCGGCCAGTCGTACCTCGTGCTCGAATACATCGATGGCCAGCGTATCGACGAATACGTGGCGGAGCACGCGCTCGCACGTGACGATCGGATCCGGCTCTTTCTCCAGGTGCTGGATGCCGTCGGGAGCGCGCACGCGAATCTGATCGTGCATCGCGACATCAAGCCATCGAACATTCTCGTGACGAACGACGGCACGGTGAAGCTGCTCGACTTCGGCATCGCCAAGTTGCTCGATGCGAACGGCGCCGATGACGCCAACCTCACGGTAGAGGGCATGCGCGCGCTCACACCGGATTTCGCGGCGCCGGAGCAGGTGTACGGCGACGCGATCACCACCGCGACGGACGTGTACGCGATGGGCGTGCTGCTCTATCTGCTGCTCTCGGGACGGCACCCACGTCCCTCGACGGGCAGCGCTGCGCACACGGCGTTCGATGCCGAGATCGCGAGCATCGGTCTGCGCGATCTCGATACCATCCTGGGCAAGGCGCTTCGCAAGGATCCGCAGGAGCGCTATCAAGGCGTCAGCGCGTTTGCCGATGATCTTGGGCGCCTCATGCGCCACGAGCCGGTGAGCGCGCGCCGCGCGTCACTTCCCTACCGCCTCGGCATGCTCGCTCGGCGGTATCGCGCTGGCGTGTCGGTGGCTGCAGTCATCGCTGCGTCGCTCGTTGGCGCGACCGTCTTCTCGGTACATGAGATGCGTGAGGCGCGCCGGCAACGGGATGCCGCCGTGGAGGCAAGGCGCCGTGCGGACGCGCAGAGCGACTTTCAATCGCTGTTGATGTCGCAGGTAGGAGAGAAGCCGATCTCCATGCGGGAGATCCTCGATCGCGGCCGCGCCGTGCTCGAACGGAAGTACGCCGGCGATCCGCCGTTTCTGGCGCAGATGCTCGTCAATCTGTCCGTGAACTATTCGAAGCTGGGGAGCAGTGACATCGAGCGCTCGCTGCTCGCGCGTGCCGAATCGGTGGCGGTCGCGAGCGGGCACAGCGAGCAGCTCGCCCGAATTCGCTGCTCGATGGCGGACAACATGCGCTCGATGGGCGAGTACGATCAGGCGCGGCGGACGCTCGAGAGCACGGCGGCGTTGCGAAGAGCCATGCCCGATCCGATGACGGAGGCGACCTGCCTTCAGATGATCGCGAATCTCGACGTGGAGGTGGGCGATGGGACGAAAGGCGTGCCGGCGATGCGCCGCGCACTCGCCATTCTGGACACCCTCGGAGAAACGGGGAGCCTGAACTACACCGGGATGCTCGCCGCTCTCGCGGGATCACTCGACCGGCAGGGGCAGCATCGGGAAGCTCTCGCCGCCTATCGTCGCGCACTTTTCGTCGGAGACTCCGCCGGCGGCGGCGAGACTGCCGACCAGGCGATCATCGAGCACGACTATGCGGTGAATCTGAGTGACCTCGGTGAGACGGCGGCAGCGGAGAGCTTGCTGCACGATGTGCTCTCGCGCCTCGAGAAGAGCGACCCCAGTGGGCATCTGCCGACGCAGCCGCTCATTCACTATGCTCAGGCTTCGTACGACGATCAGCACTCGGATTCTGCGGCGAAGTACTTCGCCATGCTTGCGTCACAGGCTGTGCAGGAGCACAACGGCTATTGGTCGGGGCGTGCGCTCTTCGGTCTCGCGGAATCGCAGCTGCAGAAAGGCGACATCGATGAGGCGCAGCGTACGGCGCAACGCTTTCGCGCGATCGGCGACAATCCGAAGCTGAAGAGCACGGACGATCACATCGTGGATGCGAGAATTCTGGATGCACGTTTGGCCATGGCCGCGGGCGACTTCGCGCGCGCGAGCGTTCTCGTAACGGAGGCGCTGCGCGCGCGCGGCTACGTCGAAGGTGCACGCAAATCCACGATGCGCGCCGCGCTCGTTCTCGCCTCGGAGGCGGCGCTTGGGAAGGGGGAGGCGGATTCCGCGCTGCAATTCGCGCGCGACGCGCGAACGATCGCGACGGTCGATTCACTCGCTGCGAAGCAGAGCGGTCACGTCGGCGTGGCGAGGCTCGCGGAGGGCCGCGCGTTGCTCGCGCGCGGCGACACGTCGGCGGCGCGCGCGACGCTCACGCGCGCGGTGGTGGCGCTGAAGTTCGGGGTTGGCGCGAACAACCCAATTGCGCGCGAGGCCGATGCCCTGCTCTCCGGGCTGCGACGTTAGCGCGCGCGTCACGCTTTCGCGATGTGCCTGGCGACGACGCGGATGTCCGCGAAGAACTCGCTGCGTGCGCGTTCGCGCTCTCCGTCCGGCGCGCGCAGCACCGATGACGGGTTCACGGTCGCGATGACGGTATCCGCGAGCTCCGGTGCCACCGGCTTTCCGCGGTCCTTCGTAACCCGAAACTGTTTCCCGAGAAGCGACTGAGCTGCGGTAGCGCCGAGCGCGACGATGACGCTCGGCTTCGTCAGCCTGATCTCCTCTTCGAGCCAGGGATGACATGCGCGTATCTCGGCGTCATTCGGCTTCTTGTGAATGCGCCGACTGCCTTTGGCACCGCGCTTGTACTTGAAGTGTTTCACCGCGTTCGTGACGTAGACAGTCTTGCGATCGATCCCCGCCTCTTCGAGCGCGGCACCGAGCAGCTTCCCCGCAGGCCCGATGAACGGATGCCCCGCCTTCTCTTCCTGGTCCCCCGGTTGCTCGCCTACGAACATCACCGTCGCGCCACGTGGACCCTCGCCAAACACAACGCGTCCGCACGTCCAGAGATCGCATTTCCGGCAGCGTGTGGCCGCTTCGCGCAGCTTGGGCAGTGTTGCGCGTGGCGGGACGAAGTCTGCGGCGGATCCCGTTCCCGTTCCGCCACACGGCGAGGCGTCCGTGTCCGTGCGCAGGGTCATTCGGACCGGGGGAGGCAACCGCGCATGACCGTAGATGGGTTGTTTCGAAAGGATGCGTTCACGAGGCATTCGCTGGGTGAGGAACACGAGCGTGATCGGCCACCATTTCGATCATCCGGCGCAATCGCGGTGCCACCATGGCAGGCTGGGCCCGACTGAAGGGACACGTGGCGAATTGCGGTGACGTGCTTCAACTTCGATTCATTCAGCATGCCGACTGCTTCCGGGAGAGCGCGATGACGGCCTCCGCCACTTCACCCATGGCTGCAATTCCATCACTTGATCTATTGTACTCGGACTTCGAAGCCGAGCACGCGTCGACACGCCGGCTGCTCGAGCGGTTTCCAGACGCGAAGCACGACTGGCGCCCGCACGAGCACTCGCGAACGATCGCCGAGCTCGCGACTCACGTGGCCGACATCCCGAACCGCGCCGTCTCGATCCTGACAACCAGCGAGATGGACGCTGCTGCCCGGAAACCGGTGCCTCCGCTCATGACTGCCACGGCCCTGCTCGCGGCCCACGACGCCAACGTTGCCGCCCAGAAAGCAGCGATGGCAAACGCCGACGTATCGTCGCTCTCCAGCGAATGGATCGTTCGGCGCGGTGACCAGGTGATGTTGCGCGGGCCCAAGTCCAGGCTGCTTCGAACGCTGATGATGAGCCATCTCATACATCATCGTGCGCAGCTCGGCGTCTATTATCGCTTGCTGGGTGTTCCCGTGCCCGGCATGTACGGCCCCTCCGCGGACGATCTCGCTGGGCGCTGACGCAGGTCGAGGCCTTGGAAGTGCCGATACCTTGACATCCGACAACACCTGCCTTCATGTTGTCGAACGTCTAGGTAACGTCTCCGACCGTGGGATCTCGTGTCCGATCGCGCCGATCTGCTCCAGGGTACGCTCGATCTCCTGATTCTCAAGGCGATCTTCCCCGCGCCATTGCACGGCTGGGGAATCTCGAAACGAATACGCGAGCTGTCGTACGACGTTCTTCAGGTAAATCAGGGATCGCTCTATCCGGCGCTCTACAGGCTGGAGGATCGGGGACTCGTACGGAGCAGCTGGGGCATCTCTCCCGAGGGCCGGCGCGCCAAGTTCTACACCCTCACCGCCGCCGGGAGAAAAAAGTTCGCCGAGGAGAAAGCGAACTGGAGACTGTTCACGACGGCAGTGGAGCAAATTCTCCATGCCACGTGATGCCGCGACGGGATCGCGGGGAGCCACGATCATCGCGCGATGGCAGCGCCGAACGGTGGCGCTCCTTCGCCGACCCGCGCTGGAACGCGACATGGCGGAAGAGATGCGCATGCACATCGAAATGGAAGCCGATGAGCTCCAGCGCACCCGGGGACTCTCGCGGAGTGACGCGCTTCGGCAGGCGCGACTGGCATTCGGCGGCGCCGAGCGATTCAGGGAGGAAAGCCGCGACGCGCGCGGCACGCGCTGGCTCGAGGATCTCGCGGGCGACGCTCGATATGCAGTACGCACCCTGCTTCGCGCTCCAGGGTTTGCCATCGCGGCGGCACTCACGCTCGCACTCGGCATCGGCGCCACCACGGCACTGTTCAGCGTCGTGCACGCGGCGCTACTCGAGCCTCTCCCCTTCGGCGATCCCGCGCACACGGCCGTCGTGTGGACCGGCTCGTATGACAACGCGGGGTCGTGGATGTCGCTCGACGAGTACGAGCTGCTCACCTACATGCCGCACGTGTTCGACGCAGTGGGCTTTTACGAGACCGAAACGAGAAGCGTCACGGGCGCGGGGGAGCCGGAGCGAGTGCACGCCGCGCAGATCTCCCAGCAGACGCTGCGCGCCCTCCGCGTCGCTCCCATACTCGGCCGGGATTTCTCCCCCGAGGAGGATTTACCCGGCTCCAACCATGTCGCACTGCTCGGCTACTCCTTCTGGCAGCGCCACTTCGGGGGCGACCCGTCGGCGATAGGCAAACACATCGAAGTTGCTGGGAAGCAGAGGCTCGTCATCGGCGTGATGCCGCAGAGCTTTCGGATGCCGCTCGACTTCGACGACCGGGGTGCGACCGAGCTGCTCACGCCGCTCGCCGCGACGGACAGCGCGTACGGCGCGGTTCCTGGCCCTGCGCTCGCGAAGGGCGGAGGGAGCCATGGCAGCTACGCGGTCGCGCATCTCGCGAAAGGCGTCACGGTGGCGCAGGCGAACGCGGAGCTTCTGAAGGTTACGTCGCGCCTCGTGGACGAGGGCGTCTACCAGAGCTCCGCGCGATTCAGGATGACGGTCGTGCCGTTGCGCGAGCAGATCAGCGGATCCCTCCGCCCCGCGCTGCTCATCCTGCTCGGCGCCGTCGCGCTCGTGCTGGTGATCGCATGCGCGAACGTCGCCGGATTGCTCTTCGTGCGCGGCGAGCGACGCCGGCGCGAGACGTCGCTGCGCGCGGTGCTCGGCGCGGCACGGCAGCGTCTCGCCCGACAGTTTCTCACGGAGGGGATCATCATCGCGATCGTGGGTGGTTCGCTCGGAATGTTCGTCGCCTGGCTCGGAGTGCAGGCGACGCGCGCGTGGGCTCCGCGCTCGCTCGGACTCGTCTCCGGCGTGTCGCTCAACGTCGGCGTGCTCGCCTTCGCACTCGTCACCACGATCGGCACCGTGCTCCTGTTTGCCCTCGCACCGACTCTGGCCGCCACGCGTGTGAACGCGACGGAGTCACTCAAGGATGGCGGTCGCGGCTCGACGGTTTCCAATGCACGGCTGCGCGCCCGGCAGATCATGGTGATCGGAGAAATCGCGCTGTCGGTCGTTCTCATCGTGGGCGGAGGACTCATGATCCGCACTGTCCAGCGCATCATGTCCATCGATCCCGGATTCAATAGTGAGGGCGTGTTGACGATGGAGATCTCTGTGCCTGCATCGCGATACACGGACGGTGCCCGCATCTCGGGCATCTACGATGAGCTGCGTCGCCGGATCGCGGCGCTTCCGGGCGTGCAGCACGTTGGTGCGGCTCGGCTCCTTCCGCTAGCAGCGCCGATTGGAAACTGGGGGCTGATCGTACCGGGATACGCTCCTCCGCCGGGGATGAATACGCCGGGCGACTGGCAGATCGTGACCCCGGGCTATGCCGAAGCGATGGGGCTGCATCTGGTTTCGGGACGATTTTTCGATGAGCGCGATAATCCCGAAGGTCCTGTGGTTTACGTGATCAGCGAGCGCATGGTGCACGAATATTTTGCCGGTCGCGATCCGCTCGGAGCGAGCATGCAGTTGTCGAACGACAGCGCACCGATGGGAACGGTGATCGGCGTCGTACGCGATGTCGAGCACAACGGGCTCACCTCGAGCACGGACCCGACATTCTACGCATTGCACTCGCAGTTCGGCCGGTCCGCGCAGTTCACCCCGAGCACGATGAATCTCGTGGTGCGCACGTCCGGAGATCCACTCGCGCTTGCGGCGCCCATTCGCGAACAGGTGCACGCGCTCGACCCTGAGATCCCACTTGCGCACGTGCGCACGATGGACGACATCGTCCGCAGCTCCATAGCGAAGCAACGATTCTCCATGCTCCTCCTGGCGGCGTTCGGTGTGCTCGCGCTCGTTCTCGCCGTCGTCGGGATCTATGGCGTCGTCGCGCAGCTGGTTGCCGCGCGAAGACAGGAGTTCGGCGTACGCGCGGCGCTGGGCGCCAGCCCAAACGCGCTCGTTCGCATGTCACTGTGGGACGGAGTGAAGCAGACGGGAATCGGACTCGCGATCGGTGCTGCGGCCGCGCTCATGCTCTCGCGCTTGCTGCAGGGAATGCTGTACGGTGTTTCGCCGAGCGATCCCGTCACCTTCGGCGCGGCTCTTCTGCTCACGGGAACCGTCGCAATGGCGGCGAGCTACCTCCCCGCTCGCCGGGCCGGTCGAGTGGATCCCGTGTCAGCGTTGGGCGCCGGATAGCCGCAACGCGCAGATGACGTAGGCCAAACCGGCGCCACGCCGATACGTCATCTCGCCTTCACCATACGTCGTTCCACCCCGCCTACATGCGCCAATGCGCGTATGGGGCTGCCAAGCGAGAACCGGCATTGTGCGACCAGATCGAAGTCCGTACTGGTCCCGTGCTCGTGAGGTCTCGTCGTGCCACATTCATGGCAGCACCGCCGCTCCCGCCGGCTCCTTTACGTGGCGCTCGGACTCGGATTCTTCGCCGTCCTGATCGCGGCGGGATGGAACGAGTACTCGTCCACGGCGAGTCCATCGGCACTTGCATTCACCGCGGGAGATGCTCGTATGCTCGCCTCCCCGCGGCATCGCGCGAAGCTGGCGCCAGCGGCCGACTGGTCCTCGAACGGTTCCGAGGGCGGCACTCACTACTCTGCGCTCGACGAGATCTCACGCGCAAACGTGGACTCGCTGCAGGTGGCGTGGGTCTTTCGCACGGGCGATGTCTCGGACGGAGTCGGCGACAGCAGCGGTCCGGCGACGGCCTTCGAAGCGACGCCTCTCATGCTCGATGGCACGATCTACATTGCCACGCCGTCAGCGCGCGTGATCGCACTCGATCCCGAGCGCGGCACCCCCCGCTGGACCTACGATGCACACATCGACCGCGTCTCACTCGCGCACAATGAAGTCACCACGCGCGGTGTGTCCGCGTGGGTGGACTCGGCACGCTCCGCGTCGCTGCCGTGCCGCACTCGCATCTTCGTAGCGACCTTCGATGCGCGCCTGATCGCGCTCGATGCCCGTAGCGGTTCTCTCTGCGGCGACTTCGGACGCGCCGGGATCGTCGACCTTCACGTCGGCGTTCGCGGGGCGGATCGTCTCGCGCACGAGTATCACGTCACATCGCCGCCCGCCATCATCGACGGTCTCGTCATCGTCGGCTCCTCGATCTTCGACAATCTCCATGCGCAGGCGCCGAGCGGCATCGTGCGCGCGTTCGACGCCCGCACGGGAGTGTTGCGGTGGGGGTGGGAGCCGCTGCGGGATACACCAGTAGCGGGCGCCGACTCCAACGCGGGCCCGGCAGCACGCTTTCGCTCCGGTGCCGGCAACGCCTGGGGTCTGTTCGCTGTCGACGTCCAGCGCGATCTCGTCTTCATCCCCACCGGCAGCCCGAGCCCCGATCACTTCGGAGGAATGCGACCGGGCCCGAATGCCAACGCGAACTCGATCGTGGCACTCCGCGGCTCGACAGGTGCGCTCGTGTGGAGCTTCCAGCTCGTGCATCACGATTTGTGGGACTACGACGCGGCCGCGCAGCCCGTGCTCACGACCGTCACGCGCAACGGCAGCACCCGCGCCGTCGTGATGCAGGCCTCCAAGACGGGCGACGTGTTCGTGCTCGATCGTGACACGGGTGCGCCCGTGTTTCCGGTGACGGAGCGCGTCGTTCCATCGAGTGATGTCCCAGGCGAGCACGCATCGCCGACGCAGCCGTTTCCATCCACGACTGCGGTGGTGCCCCAAGGCCTTCGCCCAGAGGACGCGTGGGGGCTCACCACGGTCGACCGCAGCTGGTGTGAACGTCGCATCCGCGCGCTTCGCTCGGATGGAATCTTCACTCCGCCGAGCACCGGCGGATCGATCGAGTTCCCCGGTTTCCTCGGCGGTGTCAATTGGGGCGGCATCGGTGTGGACCGGCCACGCGGCGTCGCGATCATGAATACGATTCGCGTGGCAACGGTGGTAACGCTCCTTCCTCCGGACTCCATCGCGGAAGACGCGCGTCGGGCGGGCAGCGATGTTGCGGTCGCGCGGCAGGATGGCGCGCCGTACGGCAGCCGGCGCGAGCTGCTCCGCTCCCCGCTCGGTCTTCCCTGCAACGCACCGCCCTGGGGTACGCTCGTCGCGATCGACCTGGACGATGGACACGTGCGCTGGGAGAAGCCGCTCGGAACGATGAGCGACTTCGCTCACCTCCCCGCGCCGCGAAGCTGGGGATCACCTTCGCTCGGCGGGCCGCTCGTCACCGCGGGAGGACTCGTGATCATCGCGGCGGCGATGGATCACCACCTGCGCGCCTTCGACACCGACAATGGAGAGCAATTGTGGGAGGCCGAGCTTCCGGCGTCGGCACAGGCAACGCCGATGACGTATCGCGTGCGGCCCAACGGCAGGCAGTTCATCGTGATCGCCGCCGGTGGACACCACCTCATGCGCACGCGGCTGGGTGATTATCTCATCGCCTACGCACTTCCATGATGCGCCTTCCACCATCGAAACGCATCGGGGACGCCGGTCTCCGGGGAAATCGTGGGCGCCCACCGGAGCTCGTCCCGGGCGCGCGCGGAGGAAAACGGATTGTCGCGCGTGAGCATCTCGAGCGTGCCGTTCGCATGCGCCGCGAGATCGCGTCTGCCGATTGCCCTGAGCGCCATTTCCAACGCACGAAAGAATGTTCGCGAGCTGCCGAGCGACAGGACGGGCGCCTGAATGCGCCGGGAGAGGCCGATACGTGCCAGCCTCACGAGATTGGCCACCGTGAGCGGGAAATCCGTGGTGAGGTTGTACACGCCGCCGTTGGCGCTATCGGTGTGCGCGGCGAGGATCGCGCCTTCCGCGACTGCATTCGCGTGCACGACGGGCAGAGTGGTCTCGCCACCTCCACACAGCGGGAAGATTCCCCGGTTCATGACTGCGGCGATGCGTGGTATGAACTGCCGGTCGCGGGCGCCGTACATCACCGGTGGACGAACGATCGCGGCCCAAATGCGGCCGCTCGCCTGCGCGTCGAACACGATGCGCTCGGCCTCCTGCTTGGAGCGGCCGTAGGCATCGGCCTCGGGCAGCTGCGGAAGCGTAGCGTGCTCGTGTACCGGGGCGTTCTCGTAGCGCGAGTCGCCGTAGACAGCGGTACTGCTCACGTGGACCAGGCGCGCACCGGCATGCGCGCACGCGCTCACGACGTTGCTGGTTCCCACCACGTTGCCAACGCGAAAAGTCTCCCAGTCGGATTGCGGTCCGATTGCGGCGGCAGCGTGGACGACAACGCTGCATCCGTCTGCGGCGGAGGCGAGCGCAGCTGCATCGGCGAGCTCGCCCTGCACGATCTCCGCGCGCATTTCACGCAGCCACCCCGCACGTTCGGGGCTGCGCACGAGTGCGCGCACCTCGTAGCCGCCGTCGATCAGGCGCTGCACGAGATACGACCCGAGCATTCCGGTGGCGCCGGTGACCAGCGCGCGTCGCATGCCGTGAATATGCGATGAATACTCGCGTCGTGCGCAATCTGCGCCTGATCATGATTGCCCTGCTCGCGGCGGGGCTGGCGGCGTACGTGCGGCGCGTGCCCTGGACCCCGGTGCTCGCGACGCTGAGCCACGCCTCGGCCACACTTCTGGTCCTCGCTCTGTGCTTCCATTGGTTGGCGCTCACCGGCAAGGCGGGCATCTGGTGGACCTTTCTCGAGCCTCTCGGCGGTCCACGATTCACCACCGTCGCACGCGGCACGCTCATGGGGGCGACGCTCAACAGCCTCTTCGTCGGCAGTAGCGGCGAGGCAGGGCGAGTGCTCCTGATGTCCCGCCTCACCGGAATTCCGAGCGCCTCGGTGCTGGCGACGGTCGTGCTCGAGCGTGCCGTGGATCTCTGCGGGTTCCTCTCGCTCCTTGCATGTGCGGCCCTCCTCTTCCCCACTCCACGTGCAGCTGGACTCGGCGCCTGTGCGGTGCTGAGCATCGTTGCGGCTTGCGCGCTCGCTCGGCGGCTTCGCGGAGGGCGCACGATGGAGCGCGTGTCTGGCTCGTCACCTTCCCATTCGCTTGCAGCACGTGGCCGGCAGTACGTGCTTCACGTCTTCGCATCGACGCGAGACATCGCGACCACACGCCGCGTATCGATCGCGGTTGCGCTCACGCTGCTGGATTGGTGCTCGGAGCTCGTGTCGTACTCACTCGTCGCGAGAGCGGCCGATTTCCCGATCGGCGTGCCCGGAAGCCTGCTCGCACTCCTCGCAGTCAACGTCGGCTTTCTCGTGCGTGTCACACCGGGGAACGTGGGTGTGTTCGAGCTCGTGTACGCAACCGTCGCGCACTCGCTCGGGCTTCCATACGACCGCGCGCTCGCCGTTGCGCTGATGCTCCACCTGGTCCAGGACGTTCCGACCGCACTGCTCGGGCTCTCGTTCGGCGTGCGGTTCTTCGCGCACGAATCACATCCGGCCGCGCACGCTCGGCGTGTCGCATCCCGAACGCAACTCGCGATGCCCTTCCCCTCTTCTGCGGTTCCTGATCCGGAGCCGGTCCGAGGTACCATCTCATGAACATACTCCTGCTTCTGCTGGCGCTCGACTCGACTTCGATCGCCCGCGTTGGTGTCGCACCGCGCGAATCGTTGACGGTGCACACCACCATTCCCGCCGCGGGCGACAACGGCATCGGCGCACCTATCGTGTTTCTGCCCGGGCTACTGGGCGGCGCGTACGGCTTCCGCAAAGTGACTCCCGACCTCGCTTCTGCCGGACATCCGACGTTCGCCATCGAGCCACTCGGCGTCGGGAGCTCTTCGCATCCGGATGGTGGCGACTATTCTCTCGACGCGCAGGCGGATCGCGTGAATGCGGTGCTCGACACGTTCAAGGTGGTGAACGCCGTCATCGTGGGTTCGAACTTCGGCGCCTCTGTCGCACTGCGTCTCGCCTATAGACACCCCGAGCGAGTGGCGGCCGTGCTCCTCATCGAGGGTGGCCCCGTCGATCGCTCGTCGACCGGCGGTGCATCGATCGCGATGCGACTCGTCCCGATACTCAGGTTCTTTGGAGCGCGCGGCATCGCGCGTCGTCACATAGCCGAAGGGCTGCGGGAGTATTCCGCAAATCCTGCCTGGGTCACCGACGAAGTGATCGATTCGTATGCTCGCCCGATCGTCCACGATCTCGGCGGCGCCGCACGCGTGTTGAGCGAAATGCGGACTGCCGCGGTACTCGAACCGCTCGCCGACAATCTATGGCGCGTGCGCCAGCCGGTTCGACTGCTCGTTGGTGCCGTGAGGCGGCTCGGCGGCATCGATGCCGGAGAGATCGCACTGCTCCGCGAGCGACTTCCGGATTTCGAAGCCGACACTATCGCGGGGTCGGGTGTGTACGTGCACGAAGAGCGACCCGACATGGTGGTGAACAGCATTCTCGCTCTCACCGAGACGATCCCGCATGCGGTTGCTGTTACCTCTCTCAAGGCGGGACCGCGCTGAGCCGGGCGCAGTCTCGGCACTGTCGGCAAACACATTACGCAGGAGAATCGATCATGCTGCGCATCATGACATCGCGTTACCACGACTCCGGCATTCTGGCGCTTGGATTCAGCGCCGGCGTTCTCATCGATGACGCGGCTCGCGCATTCGCGATACCGGGATCGCCCGATCACCACGCCGCTCTCACGCGATTCGTGTGCGGAGTGCTCGTGGGTCCGCTGATCGTGATGTGCCTGCTACTCAGGTCGACCGTACCTCACAGGATCGTACTCGCGATGGGGCTGATCGCGCTCATTGCGTACCTCGTGCTTGGTGTGCGTTGAGTGTCTCCTGCCGGAGCGCACAGACTCCGGACTTGCCTCTCACTTCTTCATTCGATACGTATGACTTCTACGGCCTCCTCACCACGCGGCTCCCGCTGCGCGGAGCCCCAATGACATCCATCAATTCTCAGCAGCCAGCGCAGGTGCTTGCCCCGTTTCCACTCGTTGGGCGGGTCGCCGAAATGGGCGCACTTCACTCCTTGCTCGACGATGCCGAGAAGGGGCGCGGACGAACCGTGTTCCTCTCCGGCGAGCCCGGCGTCGGCAAGACCCGGCTGAGTGAGGAGCTGGCGCGCGAGGCCTCGCGACGCAACTGGGTCGTTGCCGTCGGCCGCGCATACGCGGTGGAATCGGGAGTGCCGTATGCTCCCTTCGCAGATGCGCTGCTGCCGACGCTGCGCGCACTGTCTCCGTCGGTGCTGGCCACACTCTCGCGCGGGGGAGCGGCGGAGCTGGCGCTGCTCTTCCCCTCTCTTCGCGTCGACGGTCCCATCGGCCGTCCGTCGGTCGTGATCGGCGATCCGTCCGAATTGAAGACCCGGTTGTTCTGGACCTTCCTGCAGTTTCTCATTCGATATGCCGAGAAGGCGCCGCTGCTGATCATCCTCGAGAACCTGCACTGGACTGATCCTTCGTCGCTCGAGCTGCTTCACTTCACCGCGCGCCAGCTGAGCGGCGCACGGATCGCCATTCTTTGTACATACAGCTCCTCGGAACGAGAGAACAGCCAGCTGCTTCGAACCACCGAGCAGTCGCTCGTCGGAGTTGGTCTCGCGACCTCCCTGCAGCTCGCAGGGCTGCCGCAGAGCGCGACGACCGAGCTGCTTCGCCGCGTATTCGGAGCAGCCGAAGATACCGTTCGTGATTTTGCCGTCATGCTCTACGGATCCACTCGTGGAAATCCGCTCTTCCTCGAACAGACGATCAAGTCGCTCGTCGGGTCGGGCAGGCTGCGGCAGCGCGATGGAAGCTGGCACGGATGGGAGTTGGACGATCTGCAGCTGCCTGCATACATCCGCGACCTCTTCCTCGCGCGCATTCAGCGACTGTCGTCCGCAGCAAATACCGTTGCCGAGCTCGCGGCGGTGGTGGGAGTGCGCGTCTCGCACGACATGCTCCGCGCCGTGTGCGACCTCCCCACACACGAACTGCTGAGCGCCATTTCGGAACTGCGGCGTGCGGACATGCTGCTCGAGTCCACCGAGGGTCAGGACATCGTGTATGACTTCACGCATCCGCTGCTGCGCGAAACGGTGCACGGCGAGCTTGGTCAGGCGCGAGCGCGCATGCTGCACGCGCGCGTGGCCGAGTGCATGGAGAAGTACTACGGCCCCGATGCTCTCAGCCACGCGAGCGAGCTGGCGTATCACTTCGTTCGCTCGGATGCACGCGAAGTCGATCCCAAGGCAATCACGTTTCTACGCGCCGCAGGTGCCGACGCTGGCATCCGCCACGCGCATCGTGAAGCGGCCAGCTATCTGCAGTCCGCATTCGAGCTCTCGCAGCGCGGCGAGGTCGATCAGGATCTGCGCGCAGATCTCCTCGAAGAGATGGCGCACGCGAAGCAGAAGAGCGGCGACTCGCGAGGTGCGCTCGTGCACTGGGAACAGGCGCAGCGTGATGCGAGCGCCGCGAATGCGCATGCACGACTTGCCGCCATCGAGCGTCGCATTGGAAATCTCCTGTATGGGCAGGGGCGCTTCGTGGAGGCGCTCGCCCACTACGACATGGGGATCGCGGCGGCCGAGCGATCGCAGAATGATCTCGTGCTCGCCAAGCTCCTCACCTCGAAGACCGCCAGCCTCGAGGCACTCGGCGACACGAAAGCACAGGCGCAGGCGTTGCGCGATGCGCTGGCCATCGCCGAGCGCCTCCACGACAAGAAACTGCTCGCACGAGTACATCGCGCGTCCGCGCTGTTCTATCTCTGGCTCGGCAAGAAGGACCGATCGGCTTCGCATGCCATGCACGCGCTCGAGTTCGCGCACGCCAGCGGCGAGCCGGCGGAAGCCTGGTCGGCGCACTGGGCACTCGCGGTACTCTGTGCGCTGACCGGCGACGCGGTGGCTACGAAACACCACTTCGTCGAAGCCCGGCGTATCGCGGACGAGCTGCACTCCCCCGTTCTGCACCTGCGTGTGGACGAGATCGAGATCGAGTACAAGAGCGCCACTGGCGACTGGCCTTCGGCTGTCGAACAGGCTGCGCGTAGCATCGCGCTTGCGCGCGCACTCGAGCAGCGCACGCTCTTGCCGCGGCTTCTGGTATACACGGGCATTCTCAGCGTCGGCCGCGGTCTTCACGAGGAGGGCAAGCGCTATCTCGACGAGGCGTGGACGTTGTCCGGTGCTGCGCATCCGGACCTTCGTTCCGGCGACGTGCACACGCTCGTGCGCGTGTATGCCGGAATGGCGATTTATCACCTTGCCATTGGTGAGTACGACGAGGTAATGCGGTGCGGTCTGATCGGGCTCGCGGTCGCGGATCGCTCGGGTTACGCGCCCTGGTCGGTACATAGACTGCTGCCGACGATGATCGAAGCGCTCTTCTGGAAGCGGGACTTCGCTCTTGCGGATTTCTACTGCAAGCGACTCCGCCGCGACTCCGAGCTCGTCGGGCAGCGTGTCGGTGCGGTACTGGCCGAGGCGGGAGAAGCGATGAGCGCTATGCTGCGGGGCACGACGCAACCACTCCTCGCTGCAGTGATTGCTGCCGCCGAGAAGATCGAAACGATCCCGCTCGCATACGACGGCGCACGACTCAGACGGGAGATCGCGCGGCGCCATGTCGAGCTCGGGGATCGGGAGAGCGCAATTCGGCAGCTCAATCGCGCGTTCGAGGTGTTCTCGCGCATTGGCGCCGCCGGAGAGCTCGAGGCAACCAAAGCTCAGCTCCGTGACCTCGATGCGCGGCCCCGCACACGAACCGTGCAATCCGGCGGTGCGCTCCTGTCACCGCGCGAGAAGGAAATTCTCGTTCTCGTGCTGCAACACAAGAGCAACAAGGAGATCGCCAGGGTTCTGGGCTGCGCGCACCGGAATGTCGGCAAGCACCTCGAGAACGCGTGTCGGAAGCTGGACTCGCACAGTCGCCACGGCGCGGCCGAACGCGCGCGAACGCTCGATTTGATCTAGATCGAGTGCTCGTACGCGTGCAGCTACCTACGCGACCGCTGCCCTCTGCTCCGGATACTCGGCGTAGCTGCACGATTCGTCGAGCAGCATATCGAGCGTCGCGCTCGCGTCCGGCGCGTGCGGAGAGTAGCTCACGAATGCCAACCCGCGGCTCTCGCAACCCTGGGCGAGAAGATCCGGAGCGCCCGCGGCATCGATGACTGCCCACGGGCGGTGCTTGTCGAGCGCGCGCGCGAGCTCCGCCGGTGCGCCGAAGTCGAGGTCATCGCGATCGATCACGACGTGCGCGAGCCCGCGCACGTCGCTCGCCTTCGCGAGCTCGCGAGCGTACGCGTTCCCATTACCGACTACGAGTATCGGCCGCGCATGCACGCGTCCGGCGAGATGTGCCTCGAAGGGCGGCCGGCCTCGATTCCACCAGCCTGGGCTCGCGAGCACCGGATGCTCGAAGCGGCCCTCCGTCGCGAGCCTGCGCACCATGGCGGCGAGGGCAGTGGGTCGCGGCACCGGACCGCGCACGTCGAACGCACCCGGCTCGTAGTAGTCCGCTTCGCGCGTGACGAGCGAATTCCAGTCGAACGATCCGAGCAGCGCCCACGTGGTGACACCGCGTACGTCGATGCCACCATGGCGCCCACGTGTGGCTGCGTCCCACACCTCGTGCAGCCAGCGCATCTGCTCTTCGCGCGTGCACCCCATGTGACATTCGGTGATTGCAATCGGGAGCTGATAGCGCTGCCACGCTTCCGCGAGCAACCCGCTGATGCCGATGCGCTTCACGGAAGGGACTTCTACCTGGGCGACATCCGCGTACACCTTGCGCCCGTTGCCACCGATCTCGTCGAGCGGATACCGCTCGACGCGCTCGTCGAGATAGCGCTCGCTCGTGATGTAGTGATTGATGCCGAGGATGCTCGGCACGCACGGCTCATCGATCAGCTCTCGCAGCGCGCGCCCGACGTCGCGTCCTCCCGAAGCGCTGAGATAATTCCAGCAGGCGTGGTGCGGCGTCATGCAACCGCTCAGGATATCCCACGTCAGCCAGCGGCGCTCGTTCTCGAACTCGCGCTGCGTTGCGAGCGAGGGCGTGCTCGCGACCTTGCCGAGATCTTCGGTTTGGATGAGCTGCGCTGCCGAATTCACCTGCCGGATTTCCCGCATCGCGCGCGCAGTTCCCGTGAGTTGGGCGACGAAGAGCCGAGCGAAGATGGCCTTGTCGCGCCCGTGCGGATACCAGTGCCCGTACAGACCGCTGAAGCGCGCGGTCGTGAGCGGCTCGTTGATCGGCGTGTACGCGTCCACCCACGGATAGCGCTCCGCGACCATCCGGGCGTAGCGCCCGAACTGCTCCGGGTACTCAGGAGCGGAGGTATCGACCCAGCGCGGACCGAATCCGTGATGCAGCAGGCCCACGATCGGACGCACGCCGCGCTCACGAAGGCGCGTGAGCGCGCGATCCGTCCAGTCCCAGTTTGGCGCGCCGTCACGCGTGGGCTGCACGTGCTCCCACAGCACCGGAAATCGCAGCGCCTTCAGGCCGAGGTCGGCGAAGCGATCGAGGTCGTCGAGATGCGCCATGTGGGACGACCGCGCGATCTGATCGAAGTACCGGTCACCGACCCGGTTTACGGTGCACTCGACGCCACCCCACATCTCGAGCTTCGGCAAGCTATGCAACGGCATATGTGTCGAGCCCGAACGCGTGAACCTATCCGGCAAGCGGCGCCGTGGTCGAGTGAGAGCCATCGCTGGCGACCCCATGGATCTTCTGATACGTCGTGAGCGCCTGCGCTACGACCTGATCCATGTTGTAGTACTTGTATGTCGCCAGGCGTCCGACGAACCACGTGCGCGACTCGACATCCGCGAGCGCCTTGTACTTCCGATAGATCTCCGCGTTTTCGGGGCGCGGAATGGGATAGTACGGGTCGCCCTCGTCCGTCGGATACTCGTACACGATGCTCGTTTTCGGATGCTTCTGGCCCGTGAGATACTTGAACTCGGTTGCCCGCGTGTAGAGATGCTCGTTCGGGAAATTCACGACGGGCGCCTCCTGGAACCACTCCTGGTCGTGCGTTTCGTGCTTGAACGAGAGCGACCGGTACGGAAGCTTGCCGTACTGGTAGTCGAAGTACTCGTCCACCGGACCGCTGTAGACCATCGACTTGTACGGGATGAGTCCCTCGATGTCGCGATAGTCCGTGTTGAGCAGCACATGGATGTTCTCGTGATCGAGCATGTTCTCGAACATCCGCGTGTAGCCGTGCTTCGGCATCGCCTGGTACGTGTCGGTGAAGTAGCGCGCATCACGGTTCGTGCGCACCGGCACGCGCGCCGTCACGGTCGCGTCGAGCTGCGACGGGTCGAGCCCCCACTGCTTGCGCGTGTAGTTCCGGAAGAACTTCTCGTAGAGCTCCCGTCCAACGCGCGAGACGACCACATCCTCGGACGTACGCGGATGCGCCACCGGCTCAGCCATGCTGTTGAGGAAGGCCTCGGCCTCCACCGTCGTCATGTTCCGCGCGTACAGGCGGTTGAGCGTGTCGAGATTGATGGGAATCGGCACGCGCTGGCCGTCCACACTCGCGAGGACGCTGTGCTCGTACGGGCGCCACTCGGTGAACCGCGACAGATACTGAAAGACGTCGCGCGAATTCGTGTGGAAGATGTGCGGGCCGTAGCGATGGACGAGTATCCCGGCGTCGTCGTAGTGATCGTACGCATTCCCCCCGATGTGGGGCCGCTTCTCGACCACGAGGACGCGCTTGCCACCGCCGCGCGCGAGACGTTCCGCGAGTACGCTCCCTGCGAATCCCGCCCCAACGATGCAGTAGTCGAACATCGTCAGGCCTCCATCGCTACGTCGTAGCGCGAAGCAACCGTCGCGACGCGACGTGTCTTCGCTACCGGTACCTCGCGCAGCTCACGCGCATTGAGGATGACCTGGGTGATGAGCGCGCTCATCTTTTCCTGCGTACGATCCCACGACATGGTCGAGAGGAACCCGTCCACGCGCTTGAGCCAGCGACTGCGATCCACATCCGACCGATCGAGCTCGCTTTCGATCGCATCGATGAACTCCTGTGCTGTGTGACCGATATATGCCAGCTCTGCCACGCCATACGGCGCGACAACGTCGCGAATCGGCGTCGACACCACAGGAAGGCCAGCTGCGAGATATTCGGGCGTTTTTGTCGGGCTGATGAAGCGCGTGGACTCGTTCAGGGCGAAGGGCAGCAGCGCGATGTCCCAGCCCGACATGTACGACGGGAGCTCCGCGTAGGGCTTGGAACCGAGGTAATGAAGGTTGGGGCGCTGGGGCAGCTGATCGGGGCTGATCTTCACCACTGGGCCGACCAGCACGAAGTGCCACTCCGGACGCGCGGACGCGAGCTGATCGAGCAACTCGATATCCATTCGCTCGTCGATCACTCCCGCGAAGCCGAGCCGCAGGTGCGGGATATGGGCCTGATCGGCCGGATCCTGACGTCGGACGCGAGCCTGGCGGAAGTGCGCCGCATCGACGCTGCTCGGGAAGCAGTGCACGTTGTCGCTGCGCTCGCGCTTTGCTTCGTAGAGACTCGAACCGCCGGTGAAGACGACGTCGGCGAGACCGATGAGCTCGCGCTCGCGCTCGACCATTTCCGGCGGCGCGCCGCGGAAGAGCGAGAGCTCGTCCATGCAGTCGTAGACGAGCACGATGGGCTCGAGATGCCGAGTCCACGGCAGCGCCATGGGCGTGTAATACCAGGAGACGAAAACAGTGATCGACTCTTGCACGATGAGCTCGTCGATCAGCTCGCGGAGGAACTCGTGACACGCATCCTCCGAGAGGCCGTCGGGAAGTCTGGGCACGACAACGTTGAGTCCGTTATCACGCGGCGAAACATCGAGCTGCGGCACAGCCGCGCCGAAGATCGGTTCTTCGACATAAAATACCCGACTCGCTCGCGCGAACCGCGAAAGCAGATGCTGCGGCCGCTGATAGACGAAATCCCATCGAAGGTGAGAAAAGCAGATCAGCGTTGGGGCTTCCGGATTCGAAGCAGGAGGGCGGCGCGAGAGATCTCCGGAGGCTATGGACTTCAACATGCTGGACAACTCCTACGCACAAGTAACGGGGGTAGCGGTTCGTACCCTCCTGAGCAGCCGCAAACGCGACAATGAACCAGCGTCTTCGACTACATAGTAGAAGCACGACGCATGCCACCCCGGGAACGCATGAATTCGGATTTTGCTCGCGCATTTTTCGCCGACTCATACAAGGAAACTCCGCATCATCTCGCCTCCGCGCCCGCGCGCGTGAACCTCATCGGCGAGCACACGGACTACAACGGCGGCGAGGTGCTGCCGATCGCCATCGATCACAGGACCTTCGTCGCGGTGCGTGCGCGACCGGATCGCAACGGTGTGTCCCGCGTCACGAGCAGTACGCACGAGGGAGTGGGGACCTTCGATGCCCGCGAGCCTGCCCGCAGTGGGGATTGGTGGGACTACGTAGCGGGCGCGGTGAGTGACCTCGCGGCGAGCGGCACGCGCGTACCGCAGCTCGATGTCGCGATAACGAGCGACGTTCCGGCCGGTGCGGGGCTCAGCTCATCGGCAGCCATCGAAGTTGCGACCGCGCTGGCGATCAGCGATCTGCTTGGCCTCGAGCTCTCCACGCAGCAGGCGGCCGAGTCGGCGTGGCGGGCGGAGACGGGGTTCGTGGGGGTGCCGTGCGGGATCATGGATCAATTCGCGTCCGCGCTCGCACGGGAGGGCTCTGCCCTGCACGTGTGGTGCGACACGCAGCGCACGGAGCACGTCCGCTGCGATGAGCACGTTCTGATCTTCGATACCGGTGTGTCGCGCGGGCTGCGCCAGTCCGCCTTCGCAACGCGGCGCGCCGAATGCGCGAGTGCGCTCGCGGCGATTCAGCGCGTCCGGCCGGAGGTGAGGCACCTCGCGCACGCCACGGTCGCGGACATCGAGGCGAGCGGGCTCGATGGCGTTCTGCGCAATCGCGCCATACACGTCGTACAGGAGAATGGCCGGGTCAAGCGGGCAGTGAGGGCGCTCGAGGAGGCAGGGACCATCCCGGGGGAGCTGCTCGTCGCCTCCCACAAATCGCTGCGTGATCTCTACCAGTGTTCGTCCCCGGAGCTCGATTGGTTTGTGGATCACGCGATGCGCCAGCCGGGGGTCCGCGGCGCTCGACTCACCGGCGCGGGATGGGGTGGCTGTGCAATCGCCACCGGCGAAGCCGAAGCGATCTCGGCGATGGTAGCGCCGTTAGAAGCCGCTTATCGAAAGGAGTTCCCGCACCAGGCGCGAAGCTGGGTCGTGCGCCCAGCCGCCGGAGCCAGGATCGAGGGATAAACCCTGTTGCTTCACACTTGAGCTGGTCATTGGGGTATCATCACGTGCTTCTGTTATCCCTCCCCGCCTCGCTCGTCTTACGGCAACCCCACAAATGCCGATGGACTCTGGATTTCTATTCACGACCGGGATCGAAAACAGCTACCCGACGCTCTCCACGGGACGCCGTATCGATCAGATGGACAAGTGCGGCCACTACGCGCGCTGGGAAGAAGATTTCGAGCTCTTGTCCAGCATCGGAGTCAACGCGCTCCGCTTCGGACCCGCCTATTACCTGACGCATCCGGCGCCGGACCGCTTCGACTGGTCCAGCGCCGACGCACCGATGCAGCGCCTTCGCGAGCTCGGCGTGACCGTGATCGCCGACCTGTGCCACTTCGGTGTCCCCGACTGGCTCGGCGGATTCCAGGACGTCGCGTTCCCGATTCACTTCGCGAGCTACGCGCGCGAGTTTGCGCTGCGCTATCCGTGGGTGCGTCACTTCACGCCGGTTAACGAGATCTTCATCTGCGCATCGTTCTCGGCGCTGCGCGGATGGTGGAACGAGTGTCTCTCGAACGATCGGGCGTTCGTCACGGCCATGCGCAACCTGTGCATGGCCAATGAGCTCGCCGTCGAGTCGATTCTTTCCGTTCGTCCCGATGCGATCATCGTGCAGGGGGAATCGGCCGAGCACTTCGTGCCGAGGGGAAAGGGCTCGCAGCGGATCGCGGACCACTGGAATGGCATCAAGCATCTCTCGCTCGACCTCACGCTCGGGCACCAGCTCGATTCGGGGATGGCCGCGTTCTTGAACGACAACGGCGTGACGTCGAACGACCTCAGCTTTTTTCGTGAGAAGCGAGCGGTCGGGCAGCGTTGGCTCGGGCTGGATTACTATTCGTCATGCGAGCACCGCGTCGCGGCGAATGGTAAACAGACCACGAACCACAAGGGAATGGGATTTCGCTCACTCGCGCGCGCCTACTATGACCGCTACCAGATTCCGCTCTTCCACTGCGAGACGAACGCGGTGAGCCACCACGCTGTGAACTGGCTGGAACGGCAGTGGGATGACGTGACCCATCTGATGTCGACGGGTGTGCCGGTGCGCGGCTTCACGTGGTATTCGCTCACCGATCAAATCGACTGGCAGCACGCGCTTCGTCACGAGTACAACGATCTGCATCCGGTGGGTCTCTACGATCTCCAGCGGCAGATTCGCCCGGTGGGTGAGGCGTATCGGCGCGTGATCTCCGAGCATCAGCATCTGGTGACGGGCGCTCCTGCGCCGCGGCCAATGGTATTCGTGGCATAGACCGATGGCAGCGGTGCGCAGGGCAATCATTCCGTGCGGGGGCAAGGGGACGCGGATGCTCGCGATTTCGCGCGGGATGGCGAAAGAGCTGGTGCCGATCGCCGGAGAGCCCGTGCTCGCACACGTGCTGCGCGAGTGCGCGGACAGCGGGATCGATCACGTGCTCGTCGTCGTCTCTCCCGAAAAAGACAGCGTCGTCGAGTTCGCGAAGAGTGCGGCTGGTGGCGCGGGGATGCCCGCACGCATCGATACGGCGGTGCAGCTGCAGCCGAAGGGGCTCGCGGACGCGGTGCGGGTGGGGCGCGCATTCGCGGGAGACGAGCCAGTCGCCGTTGCGCTGCCCGATAATCTCTTCGTGGATACGACGCAGCCGGCCGTCGCGCAGGTCATCGAGACGTTTGCACGCGCGCGCGTCAACGTCGTGGGGCTCACCGAGATCACCGCGGACATCGCGGCATCGCGCGGACCCACGCCGATCTATCCCGGCGAGCGGCGCGGAGACGAGTTCCTGATCGAGAGCATCCCGAGCAAGGGCGCGCACGGGAGCACCTTCGATCTCGGGAGTGCCAGCTCCGCGATGACGGGCGTGGGACGCTACGTGTTCGCTCCGGCGGCGTTCGGGATCATCGATGAGGTGGAGCGCACTTTGGAGCCCGGACGCGAGCTCGACGATATTCCCGTGATGCAGCTCATGCTCGCCCGCGCTGCACTGCGTGGCCGCGTGCTGCAGGGGACGTTTCTGGATGTCGGGCTGCCGGAGGGATTTCGGGAGGCGTCGAAGAAGCTGATGGAGCGCTAGTCAGCAAAGCTGCCCGCTCGCGCGCGCCGTCCAGCTCCTGTCCAGGCCCTGCGTCTCACGTCGGAGACCGCGAGCTGCATACGGTGTGAACCGCTGCAGCGTTCCACATATTGACGCCGGCGAACTGTGCTCGCCGCACATTCTTCGATACTACGAAATGGCGCACTCTCTGGGGGACGGATGCCACCGATGCTGACGTCGACGGAAACCGTGCTGAGCTCCACCGCCACGAGCGGACTCGATTCCGCGGTCGCAGCAAGTCGACATATCCAGACAATGCTGATGCAGTCGGCGGCAATGGAGGAGAGCTCATTTCTGCCCCATGGCTACTGCTACTTGTGGAACAAGCCGCTGCTGCTGACGCACCTCCTCTCCGATCTGCTGATCGGCATTTCATACGTCGCGATCTCGCTCTCGCTGGCTTTTCTCGTACACCGCGCGCGCAAGGACATTCCGTTCAGCCTCGTGTTCGTCGCCTTCGGCTTGTTCATCGTGGCGTGCGGGCTCACCCACTTCATGGAGGTGTGGACGCTCTGGCATCCATCGTACTGGGCCGCGGGCGCAGTGAAAGTCGTCACGGCTGCCGCCTCGATCGCGACGGCCGCAGCGATGCCGTTCACCATTCCGAAGGCGTTGCTCACCGTGCGCGATGCTCGGCTGTCACGCGAGCGCGAGATCGCGCATGCTCGCGCCGCCGCGCTGCAGGAGCAAAACGCGATGCTCGAAGCTCAGGCGATCGAGCTCGAAGAAAGTGTACACATGTCGGAGGAGTTGACCGCGGCGCTCGAGGAATCGAACCGCGCTCTCGTTCGAGCCGCCGCGGAAGCGGAGGCCGCGCGAGTAGCCGCCGAGACGGCGAGTCACGTCAAGAGCGATTTCCTCGCGGTGATGAGCCATGAGCTGCGCACGCCCCTGAATGCGATCATGGGCTACGAGCAGCTGCTGGAAGAGGGAGTGAGTGGTCCGGTCAACGAGCTGCAACAGCGGCAGCTCAGCCGCATCAAGCTGAGCGCGTCTCACCTGCTGGGGTTGATCGACGAGGTGCTCACCCTCTCACGGCTGGAAGCGGGCGCGATCGAGCCCGAGTCGGAGCCCACGAGCGTGCTCGCAATGCTGGAGGAAGCGTGTGTGCTCGTGAAACCCGCGGCCGACGCCAAGGGACTCGCGATGCGCCTCAAGCTGCCGGCGACCGACGCCGTCCTCGTATCCGATCCGCTGCGAGTGCGGCAGATTCTCGTGAACCTGTTGACGAACGCGGTCAAGTTCACGGAGCGGGGAGAGGTCGCTCTGGGCGCGGAGACCGACAGCGATCACGTGGTGTTCACGGTCGCGGATACCGGAATCGGCATCCCTCCCGAGAGCGCCACCCGGATCTTCGAACCGTTCTGGCAAGCAGAAGCCACGCGCACCCGCACGACGGGCGGTGTGGGACTCGGGCTCAGTGTCGCGCACAAGTTGGCGATTGCCCTTGGAGGAACGCTGGAGCTCACGTCGACATCGTCGATGGGATCCGCGTTCACGCTCCGCCTGCCGCTGGACCGTGTCGGTGGTGCCTAGTCGGACAGGCGCAACACCGATCCGGTTCGAAGCTTCGTGAGCATGATGATCTGCCCGGTGTGCATGGCGAAGTGTTCGACCGCGTGCAACACCGCCCAGAGTACGGTGACCTCTCCCTGATTCGACGGGCGGCGCTCGAGGAGCGTCGCCTCGTTCAGCATCGTGAGCACCTCGTCCGCTTCCGCCACTGTCGCACGCAGTCTCGCGAGCAGCGATGCCTTCGCCAGCGGCCCGCGCTCCGCGAACTCCGCATCACGATCGCGAACGACGCGCCGCCCTCCCGCCACGCCAAGAATCCAGGCGCGCGTGCTGCCGTCGAGATGGAGAGTGAGATTGCCGATGCTGTTGGAGCCGTTGTTCGGACGCCACCAGACATCGTCCTCGCTGAGGGCATCCAGGCATCGCTCGATTTTCGTCAGATAGTTGCTGCGCAGAAACACACGCGCATCCGTGAGGAGCGCTACGTCGAGGCTGGTCAGGATGTACTCGTGGTGTGAGGTCGGATGACGACCGGTCAGAAAGGAAAAGTCCCGCGATCATCGGCAGTCGGCCCGTAGGTGCACGGAACGGGAATGTCGAGCAGGCGCAGATAGACGGTGAGCTGCGCGCGGTGATGCACGAGATGCCGGATCGTCTGGCGGGCCGACGCGCCGAGCGTGCTGTGAATGAGCGTCTTGTCACCGGCCACCAGCGACCACGGGCGATCGAGCATCGAGTCATCGAGCGTCAGCAGCGCCGCGTGTGCCTCGCGAACATTGCGATCAAAGCCTTCGAGGAGAGTGTCCGTCGCCTCGAAGCTGTACCGCGGGGCCGTCATGAGATCGAGCGTCGGTGAATTCACTATGCTCGTGATCCACCCGGGCATCCACGACACGAGCTGCGCGAGATGACCGATCGGAAATGATTTCGGGTGCGGCCGCCACTCGCCGCGATCTCCGGGCGCGCGCTCGATGACCTTGCGCGTGGACGGCATTTCTTCCTCGAAATCGGCGCGTAGCGTCTCGACGATGCTCATTGGTGGCTCTCGCTCAAGCACGAACGTGGTGGAATGAATCGCGGTGATGTCGGCCCCGAAAAGTTGGACAGCCCGGATGCGATGGGCAATCGCTGCGTGACTTGCGCGGATAGGGTGCGAAGCGCGCGCTCATGCGCTAGACTCCGACTGGAATGGCCGTATCAGTGAGGCCATTTACGGTGCAATCGATCATACCATTTACCCTGCTGCGCCCATGGCTCGTACTCGCGTTGCCGATGCGCTCACACCCCATCTCGCGTTGCAGCGCGATGGTGGACCCGCGATGCATCGCCAGCTCTATTCGACATTTCGATCCGCAATCCTGGACGGCGTGTTCGCACCGGGAACGCGGCTCCCGTCCACCCGCGCGCTCGCCGACGATCTCGGCGTCTCGCGCACCACTGTGCTGCAGGCGTTCGAGCGTCTCGTGAGCGAGGGATACGCCACGGCGCGCTCGGGCGCGGGCACGCGCGTCGCGACGAGCCTCGACACATCTGCGCATCGCCGTTCGACGATGCGCGTGGAGGGTCGCACGCCGCGGGCACCCGACCGGCCGCCTCGTCTCTCGCGTGCAGCGACCGCGATGCTCGACGAGTTCAACGTCTCGCGTCCCGCGCACCGCATGGTGCCCTTCGCACTCGGGTATCCGGCGCTCGACGAATTCCCCGTGGCGCTCTGGGCGCGCATCGTCGGCCGACTCTGGCGCACGCGCGCCACCGAGATCCTGAGCTTCACGGATTCGCGCGGCTATCCGCCGCTCTGTGAAGCGATCGCGCAGTACGTGTCGACCGCGCGCGGCGTGCGATGCACGGCCCAGCAGGTGATCGTGACGAATGGAGGGCAGCATGGCATTGACGTGATGCTGCGCGTGCTGCTCGACCCGGGGGATGTCGCGTGGGTGGAACAGCCGGGCTACCGCCCTGTGCGCGCATCGATCAGAGCGGTGGGAGCGCAGATCGTGCGAGTGCCGGTGGATGAGCACGGGCTCGACGTGCGAGAGGGCGAGCGGCGCGCACCCCGCGCGCGCCTTGCGTTCATCACGCCGTCGTACCAGGCACCGCTCGGCGTCGCGCTCTCGCTCGAGCGCCGGCTCGCGCTGCTGGACTGGGCGGCGCGCGCCGATGCGTGGGTGCTCGAGGACGACTACAACGGTGAGTACCGCTACGACACCGACCCCATTCCCGCAGTGCAGGCGCTGGACCGCGCGGGGCGCGTGATCTACATCGGCACCTTCAGCAAAACGCTCGCGCCGGGATTCCGCATTGGGTATCTCGTGGTACCGCCGTCACTCGTAGACGCGGTGACGCGCGCCCGTCTCGCGAGCGACATGCATACGTCGGTGGAAGTACAGGCTGCGCTGGCGGAATTCATATCCGCAGGGCACTTCGCGCGACATATCCGTCGTACGCGTGAGCTCTACCGGAAGCGCCAGCACGATCTGCTGGAGCTCGCACCTCGCATCATGGGCTCGTTGCTCGAGGTGCGGCCGGCACCGGCGGGAATGCGCCTGCTGGGCTTGTTGCCGCGCGGTGTCGATGCCGCAGCGGTGAGCTGGGCGGCGTCGGAGCGCGGCGTGCTCGTGACGCCGCTGTCGCGAGCCGCGCCTGCATCGATCACCGACGGACGAGAAGGGCTGCTGCTCGGCTACGCCGCATACGACCGTGCTGCGACAGAGGCGGCGCTGCGCGTGCTGGCGCGGGTGGTGAGCGAGCAGATGCAGCCGCCGAAAGGCGAACGAGTGGCGGGACTTCGGCGATAGCTGCGGGAGCGGCCGCGTGTGGCAGGCAATGTGCGTTGGAGCTGCTCGGTCGACTCCCATCTGGGATCAGGCTTCGCTGGCACGTTGAGGAATTCAGGAGTTCATCATGAGCAAGCTTCTTCGCGGCCTCGCCGCTGGGTACGGTGCAAAAAAGCTGGGCGGTGGCTGCTTCAGCACATTGCTGATTTTCATTCTGCTCTGGTGGCTGCTCGGGCATTTCAGAGTTTTTCAGTGAACGCAATGCGTAGCGCGATAGGGAAAATCGCACTCCCCGTGCGACGTCACGTCCAGGGGGAGCACTCTGCGGATCTGCTCCAGCGGACAAGCTGCGCATAGTGCGACCTCTCGCACGCCTCGCTGCGTGCGATTCGCACTTGCAACACCGACCCACACAGCACTGATACTAAAGTGTTGGCCTATACTTTCGGGTAATAGACTGGCGTCGACCGACCTCCAATAGTTCCTCTCGCACCGGGCGAGACTCATCCTGCCGACTGGGTGCGCACTGGAACAGCTCCACCAGGAGGAGTCCATCATAATCGACCACTGCGCAGCCTTCCGCCTTGGCGGGAGCGAAGAAGCGCGTGCCGGCGACAAGACGGCCGTTCGAATTACCCCCGCACCAACTTCCTGTACTTGATCCGGTGCGGCTGATCCGCCTCCGCGCCCTTCCGCTTGTGCAGATCCGCCTCGTACTCCTTGTAGTTTCCCTCGAACCACACGACCTCGCTCTCCCCCTCGAAGGCGAGCATGTGCGTCGCCACGCGATCCAGGAACCACCGATCGTGTGAGATCACCACCGCGCATCCCGCGAAATCGTTGAGTGCCTCCTCGAGCGCGCGCAACGTGTCGACGTCGAGATCGTTCGTGGGCTCGTCGAGCAGCAATAGATTCCCGCCGCTCTTCAACAGCTTCGAGAGATGCAGCCGGTTGCGCTCACCGCCCGACAGATCCTTCACCTTCTTCTGCTGATCGGCGCCGCGGAAGTTGAAGCTCGCGAGATATGCGCGCGAGTTGATCTCCTTCTTTCCCACGGCGATCGAGTCGAGTCCACCGCTCACTTCCTGGTACACGGTGTTGTCGCCGTTCAGCTCGCGACCCTGGTCGACATACGCGATCTGCACGGTGTCACCGATCGTCATCGATCCCGAGTCGGGCTTCTCTTCGCCGGTGATGAGCCGGAACATCGTCGTCTTTCCCGCGCCGTTCGGCCCGATCACGCCGACGATGCCGCCCCGCGGCAGCGAGAAGGTGAGATTGTCGAAGAGGAGATTGTCGCCGAAGCTCTTGCGTACGCTCTTCGCTATCACGACATCGTTGCCGAGCCGCGGCGGCGGCGGAATCACGATTTCGTTCTGCGACACCTTCTCGAATGTGTCGCTCGCCGCGAGCTCCTCGTACTTCTGGATGCGCGCCTTGCTCTTGGCCTGTCGCGCGCGCGGCGCGAGCCGCACCCACTCGAGCTCGCGCTGCAACGAGCGCTGACGCGCGGACTCGCTCTTCTCTTCCTGCTGGAGTCGCACGCGCTTCTGCTCGAGCCACGCGCTGTAGTTCCCCTCGTACGGAATGCCCGCGCCGCGATCCAGCTCGAGAATCCACTTGGCGACGTTGTCGAGGAAATATCGGT
>JBDTXN010000007.1:0-48141 GCA_040006175.1 Gemmatimonadota bacterium
AGGGCTATGGTCCGGGAGGCGTCGCACTGCTGATCCACGCGGTCACCGACAACCCCACACGCACGGTCGCCGAGGTGCGCTTCAAGCTGTCGCGTGGCAACGGCAACCTCGGTGCCTCGAACTCCGTCGCGTGGATGTTCGAGCGAAAGGGGCAGCTCTATGTCGACGCGGCGAAGTACGCCGAGGAGGCGGCGATGGAGGCCGCGCTCGAGGGCGGCGCCACCGATTTCGCGCAGGACGGCGATCAGTTCGTCGTGAGCACCGATCCGACGGAGTTGCACCACGTGAAGTCCGCGCTCGAGGCCAAGGGGATCGCGGTGCAGGAGGTGGAGATCTCGATGATTCCGAAGAACACTGTGCACGTCGAGGGGAAGACCGCCGAATCGCTGCTCAGGCTCATGGAAGAGTTGGACTCGCTGGACGACGTGCAAAAGGTCGAGGCCAACTTCGACATGGATGTGGCCGAGATGACCAAGGCGTGAGCCGGCGGCCGTGATCGTCCTCGGGATCGATCCCGGCACGGCTGCCACAGGCTATGGTGTGGTCTCGGGCGAGCCATTCGGGTCGCTCTTGCTCATCGAATGCGGTGTGATCCGCACGCACGCGCGCGACCCGCTCCCCTCGCGCCTCCGCGAGATTTACGACGACGTGTCGATGCTCATCTCGCGCCATCGACCGGATGCGCTCTCGATCGAGGACGTCTTCTACGCCAAGAACGTGCGTACCACGGTGGTGCTCGGCCACGCACGCGGCGTGATATTGCTCGCGGCGCAGCAGGCGGAGCTCTCGATCCACGAATATCCGCCGGCCGAGATCAAGAAGGCGGTGGTGGGCACCGGCTCGGCTACGAAAGAGCAGGTGCAGTTCATGGTGACGCGGCTGCTCCGACTGAAGAGCGCACCGCAGCCGAGCGATGCGGCCGACGGCACGGCGGCGGCGCTCGCGCACATCATGGGAGGAAGATTGGCGGGGCTGAAACGGTGAGCTCCGGCATCGGAACACTCTCTTGATCGCACGAGTCACCGGAAAACTCATCGGCAAGGAGCTCGATCGCGTCGAGATCGCGACGAGCGGCGGCGTGGCGTACGAGCTCGCGATTCCGCTCGGCGTCTACGAGACACTGCCGCGCGTGGGCGAGCAGGTGGAGCTGCAGACGCACCTCGTGGTGCGCGAGGACGGGTGGCTTCTTTTCGGGTTCGCGACGGCTAACGAGAAGCGCGTGTTCCAGCGGCTGCTCACAGCCAACGGCGTGGGACCATCGCTCGCGCTTGGGCTGTTATCGACTCTCTCGGCTGAGCGCCTCGTGCGCGCGATTCGCGAGCGCGATATAGCGACGCTCCAGGGCGTCCCGCGCGTGGGGAAGAAGAAGGCCGAGCGTCTCGTGCTCGATCTTTCGGACAAGCTCGACGATGTGGCGGGCTCTCCGGCATCCGGTGGTCCCCGCCCCGAGGGCGCGAGCGCAGAGGATGCGATCCGGGCGCTCGTCTCGCTCGGCTACGCGACGGTGGACGCGGAGAAGGCCGTGCGTTCGGTACTCGATGGCGGAGCGGCGACGCTCTCCGCGCCAGAGCTCATCCGCTCTGCGCTCGCGAAGATTGGCGGGCGCTGAGCGGACCTCGGCAAGCGCCGAACGTGCCTCCCGGCGCGGTTGCATTGATGACGGAGCGGTCGCAACTTCGAGCATGCCTACAGCCCGCCGCACCCACACGTTCACCGAATCGGTGATCCGTGAGATGACGCGCATTGCCAACGAGCACGGCGCCCTTAATCTCGCCCAGGGAATGCCCGACTTCCCGATGCCCAAGCCGATGAAGGATGCGGCGTGCACCGCGATTCACGCGGACATCAACCAATACGCGATCACGTGGGGCACGCCCTCGCTCAGGATCGCGATCGCCGGGAAATACCGGAGATGGTACGGCATGGATGTCGATTCGGAGCGAAACGTCACCGTCACCTGCGGCGCGACGGAGGCGATGGTGAGTGTGTTCCTCGCACTCATCAATCCGGGCGACGAGGTGATCGTGTTCGAGCCGTACTACGAGAACTACGGTCCCGATGCGATTCTCGCCGAAGCCACGCCGGTATTCGTCCCGCTCAAGCAGCCGGGATGGGGGATCGATGCGGACAAGCTGCGTGCCGCTTTTACGAGCAAGACGAAGGCGATCATCGTCAACACTCCGCACAATCCGACGGGCCGCGTGTTCACGCGCGATGAGATCTCGCTGATCGCGGAGCTCTGCGTGAAGCACGACGTATATGCTTTCACGGACGAGATTTACGAGCATATCCGCTACGCCGGCGACCATCACCCGCTCGCGACGTGGCCAGGGATGGCAGAGCGTACGATCACCATCTCCGGCCTTTCGAAAACCTTCAGCTGCACCGGCTGGCGACTCGGCTATGCGATCGCGCCCGAATCGGAGTCGGTGGCGATCCGCAAGGTACACGACTTTTTGACGGTGGGCGCACCCGCGCCGCTGCAGGAGGCAGGCGCGATCGGAATGGCCTTCGACGCGGACTACTACAACCACCTCGCGCTCGAATACCGCGCGCGCCGCGACATCATGTGCGAGGCGCTCCGCGAAGGTGGATTCACCTTCACCGTTCCGGAAGGCGCCTACTACGTGCTCGCGGATTTCTCGCAGCTCAGTGATCTCGGCGACGTCGAGTTCTCGAAGTGGCTCACTCGCGATGTGGGCGTGGCCCCGGTGCCCGGCTCGAGCTTCTTCCGATCGGGAGATGGCGGCAGCAAGCTCGTTCGCTTCGCCTTCTGCAAGAGACACGAAACGTTGATCGCCGCTGGAGAGCGGCTCGCGAACCTTCAGGCCCGAGTGTGATGCAAACGATGTCCCGCGCTGAGATCACGACCCCGGAAGTCATCGCCGACGAATCAGTCGTGGAGCTGTCGCTTCGACCGCAACGGCTCGCCGAGTTCATTGGCCAGCAGAAGGTGAAGGATAGTCTCGCGATCTACATCGAGGCCGCACGCGCACGAAACGAGTCGCTCGACCACACGCTCTTCTACGGCCCGCCCGGGCTTGGCAAGACGACTCTGGCGGAGCTCATCGGTCGCGAGTTGGGCGTCAACATCCACACGACATCCGGCCCCGCGCTCGAGAAGCCGGGCGATCTCGTGGGCACGCTCACGAATCTCCGCGCACGCGACATTCTCTTCATTGATGAGATCCATCGCATGCGTCCCATCATCGAGGAGTTCCTCTATCCGGCAATGGAGGACTACAAGATCGAGATCCGCCTCAGCGACGGGCCCAAGGCGCAGACGATCACGATGCAGATCGAGCCGTTCACGCTCATCGGCGCCACCACGCGCTTCGGCATGCTCACGTCGCCGATGCGCGCGCGCTTCGGCATTCCACTGCGGCTCAACTTTTATCCGATGGAAGATCTCGAGCAAATCGTGATCCGGAGCGCCGAGGTGCTGAAGGTCGACATCGATGAGGGAGGTGCGATGGAGCTCGCGCGCCGCTCACGAGGAACGCCGCGAGTGGCCAACCGGCTGCTGCGACGCGTGCGCGATTACGCGCAGGTGAAGGGGAATGGGCGCATCACGCGCGAGCTCGCCGATGCGGCGCTCGCAATGCTCGACGTCGACCAGTTCGGGCTCGACGACATGGACGCGCGCATCATCAAGACCATCATCGAGAAGTTCGACGGCGGTCCAGTGGGCGTGAAGACCATCGCTGCGGCAATCGGGGAGGACGACCTCACGATCGAGGAGGTCTACGAGCCCTTCCTCGTCCAGAACGGGTTCCTCCAACGCACCCCCCGTGGTCGCGTGGCAACCCACCAGGCATACCGGCATTTCGGATTTTCGCCGCCAGCCACGGTTCCGGGACAACCGACGCTCTTCTGAATCGTCCATACATACACTGTTCACGGTGTGCCGCGTGTGAGCTGCTGGGCTCACTTGCCAGGACATCCCGGGGAGTCGTATGGCCGTTTCCACCGAAGAACGCTGGAAAGAACACAACGAGAACGGCCGCCGGCACTTCGAGCGGGCGGAGTTCGCCGAGGCCGAGCAGGCGTACGTCGCCGCGCTCCGGCAAGCGACGTTACTGGGCGCGGTCACGCTGACCGAGCTTGGTCAAGTTGCGTTCTCCCTCCGTGATTTCCAGCAGTCGGAGAGCTACTTCCGTCGCGCGCTCACGATTCGCGAGCAGGCGCTCGGGACGGAAAGCGTGGATCTCATGCAGGCGCTCAACGATCTCGCCGCTCCGTACTACTCGCGCGGCGAGCTCGAGCAGGCGGAGCGCCTCTACCGACGTGCGCTCTCGATCGGGGAGACGCAGCTGGGCGAGCTGCACCCGGACCTGACCGTCTCGCTGAGCAACCTGGCGCGTCTGCACCAGCGGCGCGCCGACTTTCGAGCGGCCGCGCCCCTGCTCGGACGCCTGTTTGCCATCAAGCAACGCTCGCTCGGCGACACGCATCCGCACGCGATCTCGCTCATGCTCGCCGTGGCGAATGCGCGAAGCTCGCTGGGCGAGCACGACGTTGCGGAGGAGCTCGTGCGGCGCGCGCTCGTGCTGCAGGAGCGCGCGCAGGCCGGCGACGCGGACATTGTGCGTGCGCTGTCCATGCTGTCCAAGATCTACATGGCGAGTGGAAAGACGCAGCTCGGGACGGAGCTGGCGGACAAGGCGGCGAAGCGCCAGAAGCGGTTGGCGAGTGTCCCCCGCGCGCGCAACACGCGGGCGCGCTTGGACCGCGACACGCCGGACTTCTCGGTGGATCCCTCCGCGCCGCGGCGGCCCAGGGTGGTTCAGCCGACGGCCAGCCTTCCGTCGTTCTCGGAGGCGTTGTCGCACATACCTCCGATCACTCCGTCGACGCCAGCGGCGCAGCGCGCGACCGCGGGGGCCACTCCAGGCGCACCCAACCGCACAGGGACGCCGAGCAAGCCCACGACGCCGGCCACCCCGGCCACGCTCGGTCTGATGCGTACATATGCACAGATGATCGAGAGTGCCGGGGACACGCACCGCGGAAAGCACCAGTCATGGTGGTCCAGGATCTTCGGTCGCTGACCTCGCGGGACTTGGTATTAGCGTTAGAAATCGGTGAGTCCGCAAGCGGTCTCTTGACAGCGTCGCGCACGCGGCGCGAACTATCCTGTCATGCGGTATGCATTGCTCGTTCTCCTGCTTGCCGCGAAGACGCTGGCGGCGCAGTCGAATGCCCAGGAGAGCCGGTTCGCAACCGTCGACTCGCTGGCGTCCGAGGGTGATTCCGCGGGCGCTCTTCGCTTGCTCGACGCCGCGGTGCGCGCGAATGCCAGCGATGGTGAGGCATGGCACCGGCGCGGAGTGCTCGCGTGGCGCATGTCCGGCGCGGAGAAGCGCACCGGCTTCATGAAGCGCAATGCGAACGAGGCGCTGCTCAATCTCGCGGACTCCTCGCTGCGACTCGCGACGCGATACGCGCCCGGAACGCCGGGCTTCCTGGTGGACCTCGGCCGCTTCGATCTCACCTCCAACTCCGCATCGGTTCGCGGGCGCGCAACGCCGCTCTTCGAAGAGGCGCTCAGGGAGGCGCGCAAGGGGAAGGATCGCGCGGTGCTCTCGCGCGCGGCCGACGAGATGGGGATGACGTGGTGGCGGCACTATGAGGATCTCGCCGACAGAAACATCTACAGCGTGATCATTGGCAACGTGAAGGACCGCAAGTTCACGAAGGATCCGCGCTCCATCGCGTACTTCGTCGACCGGCAGACGATCCGCACCGCTGCGCAGGACTGGTCCGGGGCCGTGGAGTATCTGAAGGCGTACGAGCTGTTCACGGAGGCGCTGCGCGCGCAGCCTTCGAATCCTGGTGCCGCGCGCCACATCTATCGTGCGCTCGTCGACCGCCAGCGCTGGATCGAGCTCGAGCATCTCGCCCGCGTGCGACTGATCGACGATCACACCGATGGCTGGGCCTGGCTCGCGCTTGGCCTCGGCTCGCACCGGCTCGGCGATGAGCACCAGTCCGGGACGGCGTTCGACAGCGCGCTCGTGTTTCTGCCGGCCGTGGATCGCGCGCGCCTGACGAATCTGTCGCGCATCGTGACGCCCAAGGACAGCATCAGCCGCAATCGCCTTCCGGGCGCCGAGCTCGCGAACGATGAGCGGATGTACTGGCTCATGGCGGATCCGCTCTGGGCGACATCGGATAACGAGGGACGCAACGAGTTTCTCAGCCGTGCAGTATTCGCGGAGCTCCGCTTTTCCGTGGAGGAGTTCGGCATTCACGGCATCGACACCGACCGTGGCGATGTCTACGTACGTTATGGCCCGCCGCCGGCCGTGATCTCCTTCCCGCCGGACGCGATCAGGCAGGGCGAGCATCGCATTCGCATCCTCTGGTGGTACAGCACGGAGGAGACGTTTCTCTTCCGGCAGCTGCCCACGTACGGCGTCGCCAATCTCGATCCGGACGACGCGCGTGTGACGGAACGTCTGCGCGACACCGTTCCCGTCGCGTGGACGAATGCGGGCGCAAAGCCGCTCGCAGACTCGATCAACGTCGCGCTCACGCGCTTCCGCGCCTCGTCGGATTCGTCGGACGTCTACTTCGCGGCCGAGCTTCCGGTGAAGCGGATGGTGCAGGACGTCGACCTCGCGCGCGGCGCGCTCGATGTGGAGCTGGCGGCGTTCACTTGGCGCGCCAAGCCGGTGTTCACGGCGACCGCGCACGAGATGATCGACTTCGCGCACCCGGACATCAACCAAATGCACGCGTGGCGCACGCGCCTGCAGGCAGGAACCTTTCTGTATCGCGTCGAGGCGCTGCAGCCCGATGCGGGACGAGGTGCGCGCTCTGCGAGCCGTATCGAGCTCGTCCCCGGCGGCGGTTTTGGGCTGAGCGACATCCTCCTGGCGGACTCCGTATCGCCTACGAGCGGCAGCACCGACCGCTGGTCCGACTTCAACATTGCGCCGAATGTCGGGCGGGTGCGTCGCGGGAAGTCGTTCGCCATGCTGTGGGAGACGTACGATCTGCAGAAGCTGCCGAACGGAACTTCGTCGTACGACGTCACCATCACGCTGCGACGGGAGAAGGGCGGCGGGCTCGGGGCGTTCGCGGCGAAGATCATCGGCGGTGTGAAGAGCGCCATCGGAATCTCCGGCAACGGCAGCGATCGCATCTCGCTCAAATTTCCACGCCAGTCGCCGTCGCGCTCCGTAGCCGTGGACTACGTCACGCTCGATCTGGGCGATGCGTCTCCGGGCGACTACATGCTCGATGTCGACATCACCGATCTCGTTTCCCATCGCCACGTGTCTCGCGGGCGGCCGCTCACGATCGTGGAGTGAGCGAGCCCGGCGCCCACGCGCGCGGGACGCGAACGTCCGATTACGATTTCGAGCTTCCCGACGCGCTGATCGCACAGCTCCCGCTGCCGCAGCGCGATGCCAGCCGGCTGCTCACGGTGAATCGCGAAAGCGGCGAGATCGCCCATCGCGCGTTCACGGATCTCCCATCCATCATCGCGCCAGGTGATGCGCTCGTGCTCAACACTACGAAGGTGCTTCGCGCCCGACTGCTCGGCACCCGCGACTCGGGCGCGCGCGCCGAGATTCTGCTGCTGCATCCGCTGCCGGACGGAACGTGGGAAGCGATGGTGAGTCCCGGCGGCAAGTTGCACCCGGGCCGGCGCGTGCACATCGCACCTGGCTTCGATGTGGAGATCGTAGCGCTGACCGACCGTCGCACGCGCATCGTACGCCTGGTGAGCGATGAGAACACCGACGTAGTGATCGAGCGGCACGGCCACATTCCGCTTCCGCCGTACATCGCGCGCGCGGACACCACCTCGGACGCGGAGCGCTATCAGACCGTGTACGCCCAGGAAAAGGGCTCGGTCGCAGCGCCGACCGCAGGGCTTCACATGACGGACGCGCTGCTCGCGAAGCTCGCTTCGCGCGGCATCCACCGTGTGGACGTGGTGCTGCACGTGGGTGCGGGAACGTTCAAACCGGTGGAGGTAGATGATCCGGGCGAGCATCCCATGCACGAGGAGCGCTACGAAATTTCCTCAGCGAGTGCAAAGGCGTTGAACGCGGTGCGCGCGCGTGGCGCGAAGATCTGGGCACTGGGCACCACGAGCGCACGTGCGCTCGAGAGTGCGGTGGGCGCAGATGGGAGATTCGCCGAGTCGAAGGGCGAGACGCGACTGTTCGTACGTCCGCCCTATACGTTTCGCGGCGTAGACAGACTGATCACTAATTTTCATCTTCCGCGCTCGACGCTCTTGATGCTGGTGGCCGCGCTGGCGGGATATGATCTCACGATGCGCGCGTACAGAGAGGCGGTAGATGCGGGGTACAGGTTCTACTCGTACGGGGATGCGATGGCGGTCGTCTAGCGCCCGGCGGCGCATCGGGGCAGCGGGATGAGCGGCTCCCGCTTCGGCTTCGACATCCGCGCGCGGGACCGGAGTGCGCGCACGGGCGTGTTCCACACGCCGCACGGGGATGTGGAGACGCCCGCGTTCATGCCCGTGGGCACCGCTGCGACGGTGAAGGCGCTCGATCCGCTCGACCTGCGCACAATCGGTGCGCAGATGATCCTCGCCAACGCGTACCACCTGCACCTGAGGCCCGGCGAGGACGTGGTACGGGCAATGGGCGGGATCCACGAGTTCATGGCGTGGGATGGCCCACTCCTGACGGACTCGGGCGGATTCCAGGTGTTTTCGCTCGAGGGCATGCGCACCGTGAGCGAAGATGGCGTCGCGTTCCAGTCGCATATCGACGGCTCTCGCAGAATGTTCACGCCCGAGAGCGTGATGGCGCTCGAGCACGCGATCGGCGCCGACGTGATCATGCAATTCGATCACGTGATCCCCGGCCAGTCGGAGTACGCTCAGGCGTTCGATGCGAGCGACCGCTCGCTTCGCTGGCTCGAGCGATGTCTGCGAGAGCACCGTCGTCTGCAAAACATGGAGGGCGAGAAGGGCGACGCACAGACATTGTTCCCGATCATTCAGGGCGGTGCGCACGCCGCGCTGCGCATCGCGGCGGCGCGCGCCATTGCCGCCATGGGAGACTGGGACGGGATCGCCATCGGCGGGCTGTCGGTGGGCGAGCCCAAGCCTGCCATGTACGAGATGCTCGACCTGATGAGCGACGCCCTCCCTGCGGACCGTCCCCGCTACTTGATGGGCGTCGGCTTTCCCGAGGATTTGATCGAGGGCGCGCGCCGGGGGGTCGATCTGTTCGACTGCGTCGCACCCACCCGAATGGGCCGAACGGGAACCGCGTTCACGAGTGAGGGCCGGCTCAACGTGCGAAACGTGAAGTTCCGAACGGACGCGCTACCCCTCGACTCACGCTGCGACTGCTCGACGTGCAAGCGGTTCACCCGCGCCTACATCCGTCATCTATTCGTATCGGACGAGGCGCTCGGCATGCACCTTCTTTCCCTGCACAATGTACATTTCCTGATTGCGCTGATGCGCGACGTGCGCAGCGCCATCGCCCAAGGGTCGCTCGATGCGTGGAGCGAGCGGTGGCTCGAGCGCTATCATCTTCGACCTTCGCCTACTCCATGAACTTCGTACATGCGCTTCTGTTGATGCAGCCCACACCGGGCGCGAATCCGATGTATGGATTTGCGTTCCAGATGGTGCTCATCCTCGCCATTTTCTATTTCATTCTCTTTCGTCCCCAGCAGAAGCAGCGGCAGCAGCAGGAGCGCAGCCTGCGCGAGATCAAGAAGGGAGACGAGATCGTGACCGCCGGCGGGATCATCGGCGATGTGATTCACATCAAGGAAACGATGAAGGATGGCGCGGCCGTCGTGACGATGGAGGATCGCGTCACGATCAAGAGCGCCGAGTCGCGGTTCGTGATCGAGCGCGGCAAAATCGCGAAAGTGCTTTCCAAAACCGGTGAAGGAGCCGCCGGCGCGTGACGCTGCTGGACATCTGGGTTCTCGACGCACCGATCCTTCGCCAGGACACGACGGTCGTTGCCGAGATCACGGCCGACCATCGGCGCCTGATCGATGACATGTTCGAGACGATGTATGCCGCGCGGGGAATAGGGCTCGCCGCGACTCAGGTCGGACGCACCGAGCGCATTTGCGTGGTGGACGTCGACAAGGTGAAGTACGCGCTCGTGAATCCCGAGATCGTCGCGAGCGATGGGGAGCAAACGGGCGAGGAGGGCTGTCTCTCGATCCCCGAGATCTACGGCGACGTCACGCGCGCGCAGCACGTGGTAGTGCGCGCGCTCGATCGCGACGGCAAGCCCATCGAGATCGACGCCACCGACCTGCTCGCGCGATGCCTGCAGCACGAGATCGATCACCTGCACGGGCGGCTGTTCATCGACTATCTCAGCCTGCTGAAGCGACAGGCGGCGATCAAGAAGTGGAAGAAGTTGCGCGGCAAGGAGAAGGCGCTCACGCGCAAGATCGAGCCGCGCGACGCCGCGGAGCATCACGAGCGCGACGAGGAGCTCTAGTGCGGCTCGTGTTCTGGGGGACTTCGAGCTTCGCCGTCCCTGCCCTGCGCGCGCTGTTCGGCGAGGGCTTCGATGTCGTGGGCGTGGTCACGCAGCCCGATCGCGCGGTGGGGCGCTCGCGCTCCACGCTGGTGCCATCGCCCGTGAAGAGCGTAGCGCTCGAGGAGGAGGTGCCGCTCTTCCAGCCCGAGTCTCCGTCCGACGAATCGTTTCTCGCGGAGCTGCGCGCGCTCGCGCCGGAGCTGAGCATCGTCGTGTCGTACGGGCATATCCTCAAGCCGCCGGTGATTGCGCTCCCGACACTCGGCACGATCAACGTGCACGCGTCGCTTCTCCCTGAGTTGCGCGGCGCGGCGCCGATTCAGGGCGCCGTGCGCGCCGGGCTCGCGGAGACGGGCGTGACGGTGATGCGCATGGTGCAGGCGCTCGATGCCGGCCCGATCATGCTCCAGGCGCGCACCCCGGTCGCGCGCGACGAGACCGCGGGCGAGCTCGAGGCGCGCCTCTCGGAGTTGGGCGCGCTCGCGCTGGTCGAGGCGCTCACGCTGATGTCGCTGGGCAAGCTGGCCGAAACGCCGCAGGACGATTCGAAGGCGACGTACGCGCCCAAAATATTGCGCGAGATGGCGCGCATCGACTGGAACGAGAGCTCGGACGCGGTCGCCCGTCACATTCGCGCCTACGATCCGAAGCCGGGCGCGTTCACCACCCATCGCGACGGAGAGATCAAACTGTTCGGCGCTGCAGCGGCGACCCGCGTCGGGGATGCGCAGGGCGCGCCCGGCACCGTAGTGTCCATCGATTCGCACGGGATGCTGATCGCGTGCGGCAGCGGTACGGTGCTGGTCTCGTGCGCACAGCCGGCGGGCCGCACGCGCGTGGATCCGGCCGAGTGGACGCGCGGACGAGGGATCGAGGTGGGGGAGCGGTTCGGCGGATAGGAGTTGTACGAGAGCGACGATGGGCGGCGCGTAGCGTGTAACTGCGACAGGCGTACACAGATCAAACCAATCTCTTCCCTGCCGGGCGCGAGCTTGACCAATGCTCCGCACGCGCGAGATTCCCGCATGCCGCTCGCCGTCCCGCGGATCCACGCCGTCACCGACGATCTGATTCTCGCGCATCCGGAGTTCACGACTCGCGCGCGGGGAGTCATGCGCGCGCTTGGGCCGCGCGGCGCGGTGCACCTGCGCGCGCGCTATCTCACCACCGCGCAGATCTACACGATTGCACTCGCGCTCGGCGACGCGCAGGAGAGCACCGAGTGCTGGCTCGTGGTGAACGAGCGCCTGGACATCGCGCTCGCAGCGAAGACGCGCGCGGCGCAGCTCACCTCGCGCTCACTCAGCGTCGCCGACGCGCGCGCCGTCGCGAACGACCTGCCGCTCGGCGCCAGCATCCATAGCGCGAGCGAGGCGGAGGCGGCCGAGCGGGACGGGGCGAGCTGGGTAGTGGCGGGGCACGTATTCCAGACGGCATCCCATCCCGGTAAGCCAGGGCGCGGGGCGGCGCTCGTATCCGAGGTGGTGCACAGCACGGCGCTCCCCTGCATCGCGATCGGCGGCGTACGGCCCGAGATCGTCGGAATGCTCCGCGACGCCGGCGCGTACGGGGTCGCGGCGATCAGCGGAATTTGGGCCGCGCCGTCTGCGGAAGCTGCCGCTACCGACTATCTTTCGTGCTATGATGGAGATGGAACAGCAGCGCGCGGTCAGTCGTGATGGAGTCGTCCCCGTCGTGAACGGCGAGGAGCGCACGGTCGCGGCCGGCACGACCATTGGGGACCTGCTGCGGGAGCTGTCGGTGAACGCGAACGCCGTGGTGGTCGAGCACAATCGTGAGATCGTTCGGGACCGCTCGCGCCTGGATTCCATGGTGCTCGCGTCGGGCGACTCGGTGGAGATCGTCCACTTCGTAGGTGGCGGATGACCGAGTCTACGCTCATCGCCGTCGGCACGGACACGCCGCTCGTCATCGCTGGGCGCACGCTGCGCTCGCGCCTCATGGTCGGCACGGGCAAGTACCGCTCGGCGGACGAGATGGTGCGCGCGCTCGAGGCGTCGGGCGCGGAGGTGGTGACCGTCGCAGTGCGGCGCGTCGACTTGAATCGCAGCAGCGACGACGGCGTACTGCCGCACCTCGATCCCACGCGCTACTTCCTTCTCTCGAACACGGCGGGCTGCTACAACGCGGCGGACGCGGTGCGCTATGCGCGCCTCGCGCGGGCCGCAGGGTTCAACGAGTGGGTGAAGCTCGAGGTCATCGGTGACCAGGATACTCTGCTCCCCGACACCGCGGCGCTGCTCGAGGCCACGCGCACGCTCGTGGCCGATGGCTTCGTGGTGCTCGCGTACACGAACGATGATCTCATTACCGCGCTGCGCCTCGAGGACGCTGGTGCCGCTGCCGTGATGCCGCTCGCGTCGCCCATCGGGTCGGGGCTCGGGCTGCTTAATCCGTTTTCGATTCGCACGATCAAGCATCGCCTGTCGGTGCCGGTGATCGTCGATGCCGGCGTTGGCACGGCGAGTGACGCGTGCATCACGATGGAGCAGGGCGTCGACGGCATCCTCATGAACACCGCGCTCGCCGCCGCAGAAGATCCTGTGCGTATGGCAACCGCGATGCGTCTTGCGGTCGACGCGGGACGGCAGGCGTATCTCGCCGGGCGCATGCCGCGCCGCGAGATCGCGGTGCCGTCGTCGCCAACGGTGGGGATGCTCGAATGACCGAGCGCCCACCGACCCTCGTCCGCCCGGTCGCGAGCGTTACCGACTCGCGACGCATCGCCGCAGATCTCTGCGCCGATCTGCGTGGCGGCAAGCTCCTCGACGCTGCGTTCGAGGCGCGCGGGGGCCCGCTCGATGCGCGCGACCGCCGCTGGACGCAGGAGCTCGTGTTCGGAATGCTGCGGCAGCGCAGTATCCTCGACGCGTATCTCAGCGAGCGCGTGAAGGGTGGTCTCGTGCGACTCGATCCCGACCTTGGAGACCTGCTCCGCCTTGGCGCGTACCAGCTGCTCTCCATGCGCAGCGTACCCGCGTACGCCGCGATCGCGCAGACGGTGGAGCTCGCGAAGCAGCGTCACGGCATCGGTGCGAGCAAGCTCGCCAACGCCGTGCTTCGGCGCGTCGATCGCGAGCGCAACGAGCTCGCGCTGCCCACGCTCACCGATCCGGTGGACGCGCTCGCGCTGCACTTCTCGCATCCGCGCTGGCTGGTTGCGCGCTGGGTCGCGCGCTGGGGAGCCGTCGAGACCGAGCAGCTTCTGCGCGCGAACAACACCGAGCCGTCGATCGTGTTGCGGCCCTACGGCATCGTGCGCGAGCAGCTTGAGGCGATGCTCGAGAACGCAGGGATCGAGGTGTCCGACATCCCGCTGCTGCGCGACAGCATCCAGCTTCCGCACGGCATCTCGCTCACGGAGCTCGGCGCCTTTCGCAAGGGGCTCTTCTTCGTACAGGATCCCGCGTCGACGCTCGTAACGCAGTACGCGGACATCCCCCCGGATGCGCGCGTCGCCGATCTCTGCGCGGCGCCCGGCGGCAAGACGCTCGAGCTGTCGCGCACCGCATCGATGGTCGTGGCCGGTGACCGCAATCTGAATCGCACGCAGCGTCTGATCGAGAACCTACGACGGGTCGAGGCTCGCAACATCTCGTTGGTCGTGATGGATGCGCGCAATCCCGCGGTGCGCGAGATGGACGCCGTCCTCATCGATGTGCCGTGCACCGGCACGGGCACGCTGCGCCGCCATCCCGATGCGCGCTGGCGTCTGCGCATCTCGGATCTCGCAGTGATGGCTGCGCTGCAGCGCAGCATCCTGCGCGCAGCGGCCGCAGTCGTGAAGCCGGGCGGGCTGCTCATCTACAGCACCTGCTCCCTCGAGCCCGAGGAGAACGACGCGCAGATCGAGAGCTTCCTCGCCGAGCGGAGCGAGTGGCAGCTCGAGCCGCCGGCGGATGGCGTCGTACCCGCAAGCGTACTCGATGCCGGACGCCTGCGTGTGCTCCCACAGCGCAACGGCGTCGACGGCGCGTTTGCAGCCCGGCTTCGGAAGGTGAGCGGGTGACGCTGCGCGGATCCGCGCGCCGTTCGATCCCATACCTGGTCGCGATCATGAGCGGATTCCTTATCGCCTACCTGATCGTAGCCTTCTTCATCTTTCCGGCACATCTGGTCACGACGGATACGAAAGTGCCGAATGTGGTAGGACAGACTTTCGAAGTCGCGGCCGCACAGCTGCAGAAGCTCGGCTTCGTGCCGCAACGCGGTGAACAGCGCTTCACCGCTGGCGCTGCATCCGGCCAGATACTCGGCCAGACACCTCTTCCGAATGCGCTGGAACCGCGCGGAACGAAGGTCGTGCTCGACGTCAGCCAGGGGCAGCGCTCCACGAACGTCCCGCAAGTCGTCGGGATGACGCGGCAGCAGGCGGAGCTCGCGCTGCAGAATGCCGGTCTAGAACCGGGGGATGTCACGCAGCGCGAGAGCCCATCACCGCGCGGGCAGGTGCTGTCCTCGTCACCGGCTGCGGGACAGAGAACGCCGCTCCCATCGGAAGTGTCGTTCGTCGTGAGCAGCGGTCCGTCGCAGCTCGCGGTGCCGGATGTCACCGGCCAGTCGTATTCGTCCGCCGCGCAGCTCCTCATGCAGGTCGGATTTCGCGTCGCCCCCGCGCAGCCGGATACGACGACGCTCGGAGCGCCCGAGGGCACCGTGACGAGCCAGGATCCATCGGGGAACGAGCCCGCGCCGCCCGGAGTAACGGTGCGTCTGCGCGTGGCGGCAGCGCCGAGGCGCCCGTGAGCTGTCGCATCGCGCCGTCGATCCTGAGCGCCGACTTCGCGCATCTCGCGGACGACATCGCGCGCATCGAGGCCGGTGGCGCGGACTGGATCCACGTGGACGTGATGGATGGGCGGTTCGTGCCCAATCTCTCGTTCGGCGCGAAGGTGATCGAGACCGTCAGAAAGCTCACCGAGCTGCCACTCGATGTTCATCTGATGGTCGTCGAGCCGGAGAACTACTTCGACGCGTTCGCCAAGGCCGGTGCGAACAACATGACGATCCACGTCGAGGCGGCACCGCATCTCAACCGGCAGCTCGCTCACATTCGCGAGCTCGGCTGTGGAGCGGGGGTAGCACTGAACCCCTCGACGCCGGTCGAATCGGTACGCGAGGTGGCCGGCGACTTCGATGTGCTGCTCGTCATGACGGTGAATCCGGGATTCGGAGGGCAGTCGTTCATCGCGAGCTCTCTCGACAAGGTGCGCCGAGCGCGACAGCTGCTCATTCAGACCGGCAGTCGCGCCGCGCTGGAGGTGGATGGCGGAATCAGCCGTTCGACGATCGAGCAGGTGTGGCGCGCCGGCGCCGATACCTTCGTCGCGGGAAACGCAGTGTTCTCCGCACCCGATCCGCGTGTCGAGATCGCGGCGCTGCGGGCGCTCTGCTCGGAGCGCGCATGACCGCGCGGCAGCAGTGGACGATCGTCGGGATCATCGTCCTCGTACTCGGCGGAGCGCTCTTCGCGGCGTCGCGGCTGCTCGGCGATCAGCTCTATCCCGTTTCAGTTGGCTCGAAGGCTCCGGGCTTTCGCGCAGTCACCGTGGATTCGGTGCCGCGCACGCATACGCTCGCGGACTACAAAGGCCAGGTCGTGCTCCTCAACATCTGGGGAACGTTCTGCATTCCCTGCCGTGAAGAGATGCCCGCGATCGAAAAACTCCACCGAACGATGGCGCCGCAGGGGCTCAAGGTCGTTGCGGTGAGCATGGACGAGCCCGGATTCGAAGGGAAAATACGCGAGTTCGTGAAGGAGTTCGGACTCACGTTCCAGATCCTCTACGACCCGACGGGGAAGATAACGAACGATTATCAGACGACGGGTGTACCAGAGACATTCGTGATCGCACGTGATGGTGTGATCCGGAAGAAGATGATCGGCGCGTCCGACTGGAACAGTCCGACCAATCGCGCGCTCATCGCTCAACTACTCGCGGAGCCCGGTAGGTAGCGTGGTGCCTGCGTCGTCATCCCGAATGCTCTCCTTCAAGCGCCAATTCAAGGCGGCAACGACGGAGCACCTGCCGGTGAAGTTCTCGGCACTCTTCTTCGCGGTCGTCATGTGGGTGATCGTGCGCTCGGAGGAGCCCTCCGAGGCCTGGATCGATGTGCGTCTCGCGCTCACGCTCGACTCCACGGTCACCATGTCCGCGCAGCCACCCGTCGTGCAGGCGCTGATCTCGGGGCGTGGACGCGAGCTCCTCAAGCTTTACAGCGCCACGCCGCAGATTCGTCGCTCCGTCGCAATGGACGATACCGTGTTCTCCGTGCATCCCTCCGATGTGTTCACGTCGAGCGAAGCGGACGTGAAGATCATGGATGTGCGGCCCCACTTCGTGCGACTCCCTCTCGCGCGAGTCGCACTGCTGCCGACACGCCCGGTGCGGGGGAATCGCATCTCGCCATGACGCGCGTGCTCGGGATCGAGACCTCCTGCGACGAGACGTCCGCCGCGGTGCTCGAAGGCAGCGGCGATGACGTGCACCAGCGATCGCTCGTGATTCTCTCGCAGGACATTCATCGCGTCTTCGGCGGCGTGGTGCCCGAGATCGCCTCGCGCGCCCACCTGACGAGCATCGTGCCGGTAGTGGAGCGTGCCCTCGCGGACGCGGGCTGCACGCTCGATGACCTCGACGTCGTCGCGGTGACGGAAGGACCGGGACTGGTAGGAGCGCTCCTCGTGGGCGTCGCCTACGGCAAGGCGCTCGCGTACGCGCGCGGAATTCCGGTGGTCGGCGTGCACCACATGGAAGGGCACCTCTTCGCCACGTCGCTGGAGCACGCGGATGCAGTGCCGCCCTTCATCGCGCTCCTCGTTTCCGGCGGTCACACGCTGCTGCTCGATGCGGAGCGCTGGGGAAGCTATCGGGTGCTCGGCACCACACGCGACGACGCCGCCGGCGAGGCGTTCGACAAGATCGCGAAGCTGCTCGGCATGCCCTACCCCGGTGGGCCGCACATCGAGCGCGCCGCCGTCGCCGGCGATCCGTCACGGTTTCGCTTCAGCAGGCCGATGGTTCGCGCGAATGCACGCGTGGGCGATGGCGACTTCTACGATCTTTCCTTCAGCGGGCTCAAGACCGCGGTGAGACTGGCAACACAGAAGGTTGACGTCGAACAGGAGCGCGCGAATCTCGCTCGCGGATTTCAGGATGCGCTCATCGACACACTCGTAGAGAAAACCTTGCGCGCCGCTCGGGCGAACGGCCGTACGCGCGTGGTGCTCGGCGGCGGCGTGGCCTGCAATCGCACGCTCGTGGCGCGAATGCGCGAGCGGCTGGCGGAGGTTGGCGCAACCGTCTATGCTCCATCCGCGCGTCTCGCGACGGACAACGCCGCGATGATCGCCCGTGCGGGACTCTTCCGCTTCGAGTCCGGTGAGCGCGCGTCCCCGGCGCTCTCCGCAGTCGCCTCACTTCCCATTCCCGGCTCACGCCCCGCATGACCGTTCATCACCCATTCTCGTACAAGCTCGGGATCTTCACCTTCACCGGTTTCGGGATCGCCGTGCTGCTCGCGTTCGCGATCGCGCAGGTGATCTCGCAACGCGAGCTCCAGCGGCGCGGTCACGACCCCGAGCCGATCGGCGACCTGGTGTTCGCCGCCGTGGTGGGTGGACTGCTCGGCGCGAAAATCTACTACGTGATTCTCACGGGAGACATCACGACGCTGTGGAGCCGCGGCGGCTTCGTGTTCTGGGGCGGCTTGATCGGCGGCATCATCGCCGTGTTTTTGCTCGTGCAGCGCAAACAGCTCAACGCCTGGCGCATCTCCGACGTGGCCGGAATCGGCATCGCTGCGGCGTATTCGATCGGCCGAACAGGGTGCTGGGCGGTAGGCGATGACTACGGCCGTCCATGGTCCTCGCGCTTCGCGGTGAGCTTTCCGGATGGCGCGCCGCCGTCGACTGCAGGCAATCTCGCAGCCTTTCACTCATCCATTCCAGCCGGCGTTTCGCCCTCGACCGTGCTGTCGGTGTATCCGACACAGCTCGTCGAGGTGACGCTCGGCTTCGTGATGTTCCTGATCCTGTGGCGTCTGCGCAATCACAAGCACGCGGAAGGCTGGCTGATGGGCGTGTACATGGTTCTCGCCGGTGTCGAGCGGTTTTTGATCGAGTTTCTGCGCGCCAAGGATGATCAGAAGCTCGGCACGTTCACGATCGCACAACTCCTCGCGGTCCTGTTCATCGTCGCAGGGCTGTACGTCATGCGACTGCGTCGGGACGTGCGTGGCTCCGCTCGCGGCATCTACGCTGTCGCGTGAGAGCGACTCTGACCTCCAACACAGAAGGCCCATGATGGATCGCCGTGGATTTCTCTCCGCAACACTCATTGGCGCGGCCTCGCTCGCAGCCCGGCGCGCGAGCGCGGCGGTGCCTGCCGGCTTCGGCACCGCGCGCCCGCCGGTGACCGTCTACAAGGACGCATCGTGCGGCTGCTGCAAGGACTGGGTGAAGCACATGCAGTCGAGCGGCTTCACAGTAACGGCGATCGACAAGCCGGACATGGACGCGGTGAAGGACCACTACGGAGTGCCGAGCGGCGTGCGTTCGTGTCACACCGCGCTGGTCGCCGAGTACGTCGTCGAGGGGCACGTCCCCGCGGCCGACGTGGACCGTCTGCTGAGGGAGCAGCCGAAGGTCGCCGGGCTCGCGGTGCCCGGAATGGTGACCGGAAGCCCGGGAATGGAGGGGCTCATGTCGAGGGCGTACGTCGTGATCTCCTTTCAGAAGACCGGTGCGACGACGCCCTTCGCCTCGCACAGCTGACGCGTGGCGCGCTACTGCATCATCGGCGCGGGCCCATCCGGGCTCGCCGCCGGTCGCGCGCTGAAGAACGCGGGACTTTCGTTCGACATCTTCGAGCGACACAGCGATGTCGGCGGCATCTGGGATCCGTCGAATCCGAACACACCGATCTACGACAGCGCGCACTTCATCTCGTCGCGCACCCAGTCGGCGTTCGATGACTTCCCTATGCCGGCGGACTACCCCGACTACCCATCGTGGAAGCAAGTCCTCGAATACATTCGCGCGTTCGCGGACAACTTCGACCTGCGGCGGCACGTGCGCTTCAACACGCCGGTCGAGAGCGCGAGTCCCAATGGCTCGCAGTGGGACGTGCGCCTCGGCACCGGCGAAGCGCTTCGCTACGACGGCGTGATTGCTGCCGTAGGGCACGACTGGGATCCGCTGCTTCCGGAGTATCCGGGCACCTTCGCCGGCAAGGCCTATCACAGCGTGGACTATCGATCCGGAGCGGAGCTCACTGGAAAAAAGGTGCTGGTGGTCGGCGCGGGGAATTCGGGTTGCGACATCGCGTGCGATGCGGCTGCCCACGCGAGCAAGACATGGATCAGCATGCGCCGCGGCTATCACTTTCTCCCCAAGCACTTCTTTGGGCAGCCCACCGACGAGTTCTTTCGCGGAGGGCCGCACATCCCGAACTGGCTCGCGCCATCGTTGCTGGCCGTGCTGCTTCGGATCATCGTCGGCGACCTGCGCCGCTACGGTCTCCGGAAGCCGGACCATAAGCCGCTTTCGACGCACCCGATCATCAACTCGCAGCTCCTGCACTATCTCGCGCATGGCGACGTCGCCGCCAAGCCCGACATCGCGGAGCTGTGCGGTCGCACCGTGCGCTTCGTGGACGGCAGCGAGATCGAGCCCGACATCATCCTCTGGGCGACGGGGTACCGCCCGAGCGTGCCATGTCTCGACGCAGGCGGGATCCACCTCGCCGAGAGCGGAGAGGATCTCTACCTCAACATGTTCTCGCGCGAGCATCCCGGTCTCTACATCATGGGATTCTTCGGTACCGCGGGCGCGGCCTATCCGATCGTGAGCAGGCAGGGAGCGCTGCTGGCCGCGGTACTCACGGCGCACGAGAAGAACGGGAAGGCGATGCGTGCCTTCGAGCAGCTGCGTGCAAAGCCTCGCGCACTCAACGGCGGCATGCGCTACATCAGCTCACCGAGGCATGCGTTCTACGTGCAGTTCGAGGAGTACCTGAAAGCGCTGGACGACGTGCACAAGCGGGTCGCGCGCGCCGCGCACTAGCGACTACGCCGCCGGAACCGTCTCGTTCGGCGTGATCAGCGTGTTGCGCATGGTGTCGCGCCGCGCGATGAAGTACGACCCGAGAACGATCACCGCCGCGAGCGTCTGCGCGACCAACGTCTCCACCGTCGGGAACACCGACAGCCAGAGCCCCATCCACGCGGGGGTGATCCGTGCGAGCGCCGGAATGGTCGTGGTGTGGAGCCAATGCGCCAGCTGCATCTCCTGCGCCTGCTCGCCCACCATCACCAGCAGCACCACGCCGAGCATGAAGCCGGTGAACACGAGCATCTTGCGATACGGCAGCTTGCGGTTCGCAATGAACGTCAGCACCGCGACGATCGTCGTGAGCACGAGGCCCGCAGCGACGCCGGCGAGCACGACGCCGCCGCCCATGCGCAACCGGTAGCTCTGGAGAAAGAGCACGACCTCGAAGCCCTCGCGATAGAGCGAAGTGAAGCCGAGCAGCCCCAGCCCGAACAGGACACGCCGCGCCTTCTGTTCGGCGCTGCCCGCTTCGCTCATCAGCGTCTTCTTGCGCCGATTGTGCATGCTGATCCATCCGGTCCAGTAGACCTTGTGGAAGAACCAGTTCATGACGACCAGCAGCACGATGACGGCGACCAGACCGGTAGCCGCCTGCACGTCGAGCGCGGGCAGTCGACCCGACAGCGCGTCCACCATGCCGACGACGCCCACCCAGGTGATGAGCGTGGCCGCGAACGCGAGCGCCGCACCGACGGCGACCGGGCGCTGGTACGACTGCTTCGATCCCTTCATGCTCGCGGTAATGGCAGCGAGCACCAGAATGCACTCGAGTCCCTCGCGGAACACCAGAACCGCGATGTCGAGCGCCTTGACCGTCGCGGGATCGCCCAGCGACTCCGGATCGGGTGTCCCGCCGGATGCGATTGCGGTCCACACCAGCACAACGAGAACGATGGCAGCGCCGACCCACATGGCAATGCGGCCGCCAACGCGTACTGCGCGGCCTCCGGCAATGGTCGGACGGGAGGCTGTCGTCACCGTGGACACGGGAGAGAAAAGTGCTGGGTCGGCATTCCGACTGATATTATCGGCTTTCACTTTGGGGCGCCACTGGCCGTAAAATTTTCCGCCAGCGGGGGCGCTCCGGGACCTTCGAGCACCGCCACGGCTGCCGCTGAACCCGCCGTGTGCGTGAGTGAAAGATGGACGCGCGTGACCCCGAGCTCTAGAGCGCGGCGCGCCGCCCCGCCGTGCAGCACCAGAGAAGGCGAGCCGTCGACTGCCAGCCTCACCTCCAGCTCTCGCCACCCGATCGCCCGTGCCTGGTGGGTGCCGCGCAGGGCCTTGTAGGCGGCCTCCTTCGCCGCCACCCGCGCGGCGAAATGAAGCGCCGGACGCGGCCGGCTCTGAGCGTACCTGCGCTCCGCATCGGTGAACAGCTTACGCAGGGCGTGCTCGCCCTTGGCCGCGATCAGCCGCTCGACCCGCGCGATCTCGACCATGTCGATCCCGATCGAGATGATCACGTCTTGCGTCCGGGTGTCTTCCCTCGGTTCGCGCCCTGCTTCCTGCCGCCGAACATTCGCTTCCAGAACGACGGCTTTCCTCGACGGTCGGTGGTCAGCACCGGGTGGATCTCGATCCAGCTCGAATCGGCGCTGCGAAAGACGTTTCGCAGCACCGCCCGCCAGTCCCGCCACCGCACGAACCGCTCACTGTCATCGCTCGACCCCAGCGTCTGCTCGGCGCGCTCGAGCTCTCCGATTCGCGCGAACAGCTCGTGCGAGTGATCGGTCAGCTCCGCCGCGAGCGCGCGCCGCTCGCCCGGCTCGCGCGGATACCGGTCGGCGGCGATCTCCGCGATCACGTGCTCCATTGCCGCGCGAAGCGCCGCCGCGTCGAAGGCCGCGCGCACCGCCACGAGGTTCGGCGCGCGCTCGGCCGTCAGCCGCGCGTCGAGCAGCGGTCCGAAATAACGGTCGTGCTCCTCGCCCGCCGCGAGTGAGCCGGCCCCGAGCGCGCGGAGCGAGCGCGTCATCTCCGGAATGGCACACACGTGGCCCGCGATCTCGATCGCGAGCGCATTGAGGTCGGGCGCCTGCTCGAACTGAATCACATCGCCCGTGGCGAGATAGAGCTCGAGCACGTCGCCCGGAACGCGAATCCCCTCGAGTTGCTCGAGTGCAAGCGAGATGCGTCCGCGCGCAGTGTCCAGCGCGAGTGCGTCGGCATCCAGCGATACCATCGCCTCGCCGTCGAGCTCACGCCCTCGGAGCAGGCCGCCGAGGATTACGCGTCGCGGCGTGATTGAGGAGGGCACTCAGAGCTCGCGGACCGCTGGCGCATTGCCCCCGAGCTCCGCGTCCGAGAGCGCCGCGCGCTCGCCCGTGCGCGCCTCATAACGCATCGCGAAATCCGTCAGGCGCTCCGTCGTGAACGCGCTGCGCGCAACGCCGAGCGCAGCGATCGCACGCTCGATATCCTCGGGCTCGCCCTCCACTTCGATGAGATCGTCCATGCGGGGGTAGCGTTCGAAACGCACGCTCGCACCGCCGACCTCCCACTGCTCGATGTCACGATCGATGGCGCGTGTGACGAGGTAACCGAGGCCGGAGAGGATCTGTACTGCCGCATCGGGCTCGGAGACGCGCGTGCCGATCTCGTCGCGCACCTTGTAGCCGTTCTCGTACTCGGTCGCTCCCTTGTACTCGAGCTCCGCGCGAGCGCCGTCGACCCCGCGGTAGATGCGCAAGCGAAGGACGATGTCGCGGGACGCGAGCGCGCGGTCCTGGGTGTCGAAGCGGCGGTCCTCGATCCGGCCGACGAAGACGCGCGTTGCGCCGGCGCGCTCGAGGCGCGTGCTGCAATCGCGCCATGAGTCGAGCACGGCCTTGAGCTCCACCTCACGCATCGGCGATCACCCGCATCACCGCCTCTGTGTCCGCGAGCGACGAAAACAGCGCGAATGGGTGATGACGCGCGAGCTCCTCCGGGGTGTAGCGGCCCGTGGCGACGGCGATCGCGCGTGCGCCGATCGCTTGGCCGCACTCGATGTCCGCCGGTGTGTCCCCGATGACGAAGATGCGATCGCCGGGAATGCTCACGCCGAGATCCTGCTGCGCGCGGCGCTGTGCCACGCCCGGCAGCTCTCCGCGCGCGTGATGGTCGGACCCGAATGCGCACACGCGGAAACGGTTGATGTCGATGCCGGCGGCGTGGAGCTTGATCGCGGCGCCTGCGCGCAGATTGCCGGTGAGGAGGCCGAGCACGACGTCGTCGCGCGCCTCGAGCACATCGAGCAGCTCGCGCACGCCGTCGAACACGTGCGCGCGCGATCCTCCGCTGCCCGCGAGCTCGCGCTCGAGACCGCCGAGGTAGCGTTCCATGAGCGGAGCGATGCGCTCGTCGATCGTCTCGTCGGTATGACCGCTCGCACGCATGAGGTCACGCACGATCTGCGGATCGGTCTTTCCGTCGTAGCGATAGTCCGTCGGTCCCGCGCCGCCGAACACGGTGGTGAGCGCTTCCGTCATCGCGCGGCGGCCTGCGCCGTCGCTCCACAGGATGGTTCCGTCGATGTCGAACAGGACGAGCTTCATCGTCGATGCGTCGCTCATGTGTGCGTCAGGGTGACGCCCGCGAGAATGGTCAGGGCGCCCACACCCTGGAGAGGCGTAGGATGCTCGTGCATCCAGATCCACGCGGCGATCAGCGCGAACACGGGCTCGAGGTGGAGATAGATGCCGGTGCGAGTGGCGCCGAGGATGCGAACGCCGCGATACCAGAACACGGACGCGAGCGCGAGAGAGATGACGCCGCCCCAGAGGATCCCGAGCCAGACATCGACGGGCAGCGCCGACCACTTCGTTGCCAGCATCGAGTGTGCTCCGAAGATGAGGAGCGGGATGACTCCGCCGGCGAGCGTGAGCGCTGCCACCGCCGTGTCTTCGACGTCGTTCACGTAGCGCGCCTGCAGCACGACGTACACTGCCCAGATCATCGCAGCGAGCACCGAGAGCAGATTACCCTCGAGCGAGGACGTGCCGTCGATCGCGGTGCGGGAGGTGAGCGCGATGAGCGCCACTCCGGCGAGCGAGAGCGCAATCCCGATCGCGCAGCGGGACGAAATCGGACCGAGCCCCGCGAAGCGGCTCAACAGCGCTATGAAAGCAGGGCTCGATGCCAGCAGCAGCGCCGCGACGCCGACGTCCGTGTTTACCACGCTTCCGACGAAGACCATCTGGTAGATGCCGTTGCCGAGCACGCCCAGGGCGAGGAGGAGCAGCACCTGCCGGCGCGTCGGCCATACACGCACGGTTGCCCGCGCGAACGCGAGGAGCACCACGGCTGCGAGCGAGATGCGCGTGGCGTTGAACGCGAGCGGAGACATCTGCCGCGTGGCGTACTTCACGACCGGAAAGTTGAATCCCCAGATGGCGACCATCAGCACCATCAGGAGGTCGGTCGGGACGAACATCGGCGTGGCGCCTGGCGTTGTGTCGGCGCGAGGCCGCGCGTCGATGAGCGTCATACGTAAAGCTAGCGCTGGCAATGGGTGTTTACAGCGGGTGGCCGCTGCCGGGAGCGCGGTCTATGTTGTGGAATGCATCTTTCATTCGCTCTCTTCGCGGACGCAGCCAACATCTCGCAGGAAGGGAAGCTCAACGTTCTCGGTGTCTTCGACGCGGTTCAGTGCGGCACCCTGCCCACGATTCATCCTCGCGCACATCTCGTGGTGCGGCTGAAAGGCGGCCAGGAGGACATGGGTATACACACGGTGACGCTCAGCTGGGCGAACCCGCAGGGGAACGAGCTCTGGTCATCCAACGGTGAGCTGAACATCGGAGCGCCGCCGCCGGGAGTGACGGAGATGGACCTTCCGCTCATTGCGGCGATCGATCTCCCGCTCGATGCGTCGGGCGCGTACACCATGCGCATAGCGCTCGATGGCGAGGTGCATGGCGAGGTGCGGCTGGTCGTGCGGAGCGACGTTTCGCCAATGGGCGCGAACCGGCCGGCGAACCGGCTGGTGAGCTAGAATAGCCGCCGCGCGGCGCGCAGCCGTCCCATGAGCGCCGTCGTGTACGCATCCGAGGTCTGGTCCACGTGTTCGACCGCGAATCCACCGCGTCCGATCGCCACATGCAAGAGCGTGCGCGATGACCCGACGATCGCCACGTGCGTGATTCGCCCGTCCGCGCGATCCGAGAAAAAGAGCAGATCGCCCGAGGACCACGCACGGGAATCGAGCGGGAGCGCGGTGCCAAGCTCCGCCTGCTGGCGCGCATCGCGCGGCAGCGCGACGCCGTGCATGCCGAACACAGTTTGCACCATCCCCGAACAGTCGGCGCCCCACGGCGTAATGCCGCCCCACTGATACGACGTGCTCCAGAACCACCGCGCCGCAGACGCGCAAATCTCGATCGGAGCAGGTGGAAAGCGGCGGCGAATCTCCTGCGCCTCGAGCAACCCTCCGGACACCAATGTCGACGTGGCCGCGATGCGCGCGCCGAGCGGCAGTGCGCGCTCCTTTCCCGTCGCGGGATCGGCAACGGTGCAGCCCAGCGAGTAGCGCGCGCGCGCATTCCATGCGAGCACCTCGTCAGCGCTCAGCGTGTGCGGCTCCAGATATCCCTCGTGCATCCACCCTTCGTAGCCGTCGGCGAGCCGGACGCGACGCCACCCCTCGAGTATTTCGAGAATCGTGGCCTGGTGCCCAGCGACCGACTGGCTCACCTGCTCGCTCGACGCCCTGGGCTCAGCGCACAACGGCGCCACGGGCGCGCATACGAGCGTCACGTCCTCCAACGCAGTGCCGTGCGCGGGGGCGCCGTGCTCAGCGTGCGCGACGTACACCGGGAAGGGGAATGGAGTTGAAGGCCTTCGCCAGCGCGCGATCGGAAGCGGCGCCGAGCTGGCGCACGAGATCGTCGCGCTTGCGCGCGCGCTTCACGGCCATCGACGCCACGGGTGCCGCAAGGGAGCGATCCAGCGGCACGTACAGATAGCGTCCTTTCCACTCGTCGCTCGCCGCATCGTACCACGGCTCCGCGAGCACGGTGAAGGTGCGATCGCCGAGCGCGAGACGCTCACGCAGGACGACGCTGTCGCTCATGATTTCGCAGCCGCTCCGGTCTGCTTTGCCTGGCAGGCCGCGCAGAGCGTGACTCCCTTGAACGTGCAAAGAAGGCAGAGAAAGGTCCCGCAGTCGGCGCACGGGTAGCCCTCGGATGCCCGCTCCTCGTTGCCGCACGCGCGGCACATCATTCGATCCTGTTCGGCGTTGGTCTCGGACATTCCCTTCCTCGGTATACGGAGTCGGCAACGGGCAGCTGGGCCCCCGATATGAACGATTCACACCCCGGTTGGGTCTCGCGCATCCGGCGATACGTACGTCAGGGCCATCGGAACGACCTGGTACTCCTTGATCTTGTTGATGAGCGTCGCACGCGAGATCCCGAGCTCCCGCGCCGCGCGCGTGCGGTTCTCATTGTGCGCGCGAAGCGTACGCTCGATGTGCGCACGCTCGACATCGTGCAGTGTGCGGGGTACATGACTCGCGGCGCTCGCGCCCCCCGAGCGCCGTACATCGGGCGGCAGATGCTCGATCGTGATCTGCCGCGCGCCCCGGCCCACGATCATCGCCCGCTCGAGCACGTTGCGCAGCTCGCGAATATTGCCCGCCCAGGGGTGGCGCAACAGCTGATCGAGCGCGCCCTCCGACATCTCCGCGGGCGCGCGCGGAAGCTGGCGGCGCAGCTCGCCCGCGATGCGATCGATCAGCAAGACGAGATCCTCGCGCGCACGTGCGCGAAGCGGCGGGAGCACCACCGGGAGCACGCTCAGCCGATAGTAGAGATCCTCGCGGAAGCGTCCCGCCTGCACCTCCTCCACCAGATCACGACTGGACGTCGCGATCACGCGCACGTCTACCGATACATCGTCCACGCCGCCAACCCGCCGAAACTTCTGCGCCTCGAGCAGCCGAAGGAGCTTCCCCTGCACCGGAAGCTCGAGCGCCGCGATCTCGTCGAGCAGCAGCGCGCCATTGTCCGCCACCTCCGCCAGCCCGAGTCTCCGCGCAGGCGCCTCCCCCGATCCACCCTGCTCATCGCCGAACAGCTCGACGACGAGCGTTTCCTCACGCGCGCCCGCGCACGCGACCTCGATGAACGGCTTGTCCGCGCGAATCGACATCGCATGCATCGCGTGCGCCATTTGTCCCTTCGCAGTCCCCTGCTCGCCGAGCAGGAGCACTGTCGTGCGATCGCTGGACGTGAGAAGCTCGATCTGATGCGCGAGCTCCCGCATCGCGGGCGAAGTGCCGAGGAGCGCGCCCACGCCCTTGATTCCGCGACGCTCGCGCATGTACCGCGCGAGCTGTCGCAGCCGCGCCTTCTCGAGACCACGCTCGGCGGCCACGCGCAGGTGGTCGAGGTCCACCGGCTTCGTCAGGAAATTCTCGGCGCCACGCTGCAGCGCCTGCACCGCGATCGGAATGTCACCGTGCCCCGTCACGATGATGACGATGGGCTCGTCTTCGCGGATCCGCTCGAGCACGTCGAAGCCGTTCATGTCGGGAAGCTGCAGGTCGAGCAGCACGAGGTCGGGACGCGTGCGCTGGTACGCGGTGATGCCCTCCTCGCCGCTGTGCACACGCACCACCTGATGCCCGGCGCGCTCGAAGAAGGCGCCGAGCACCGCGGTGACTGCGGGCGTGTCGTCGATGACCAGGACCGTCGCCATCAGCGGGTCGCGGCTTGCGTCAGCATGGCTGCGACCGTGGACAGCGCGAATGGCTTGCCCACGAATGGACGCCCCGCGTCCTGCAGAAAGCGGCGTACGGGCGGGCTCTCGAGATCGCCAGTGGCGAAGACCACGCGCCCCGCGTGATCCGGATCTCGCTTTACGAGCTCCGCGAACAGTGTCTCGCCCGCGAGCTCACTCAGGTGCAAGTCGAGAAAGATCGAGCCGTACGTGCGGGTCGCCAGCAGCGCGAGCGCGGAGTTCGCGTCGCCTACCGCGTCGGCGAAGCAGCCCGTGCGCCGCAAATGAAGTTGCAGCGCCTGCCGCATCGCGGGCTCGTTGTCGACGATGAGGAAGCGACGCTGACGGGGAATTCCCGCGACGTCCGTCGTTGCCGCCACATGCGCTGCCTCGTGCTGGCCAGCGAAGATCGGCAGGTCGATCTCGAACGTGGCACCGGCATTTGCGGAGGCGCGGTGACGCAGGTGACCGCCGTGCTGGCGTATGATCCCGTGCGAGATCGCGAGCCCCAGTCCGGAGCCTTCGCCTACTGGCTTCGTGGTGAAGAAGGGCTCGAAGAGCCGCCCGCGCATATCATCGGGGATGCCTGGCCCGTTGTCCGACACGCTCGCCACGATCCGGTCGCGCGAGCGATGTGAGCGCACCGTGACTCTGCGTTTCCCTTTCCGGCCCGCGAGCGCGTGCTCTGCGTTGATCAGCAGATTGAGCAACACCTGCTGCAGTTGGAATGGATCCGCCCATGTCGGAGGCAGCTCGGGCTCCAGATCGGTGACGACTTCGATCTGCTCCGTCGAGAGAACGAAGCGGCGCAGCGTGAGCGTGTCGCTGATGACACGATTTACATCGACGCTCGACCGCTCCGGCTGGCGCTGGCGGCTAAAGAGCAGGAGGCTCGAAACGATTTTGGCGGCGCGCTTCGCCTCCATCTGGATCGTCTCCACCGCGTCGCGCTGCTCCGGCGTGAGCGGCCCCGCGCCCTCGAGCAGCTGCGCAAACGCGCTGATGCCGGCGAGCGGATTATTGAGCTCGTGCGCGACGCCGCTCACCAGCTGGCCCACCGCGGCGAGCTTCTCGCGCTGCCGCAGCTCCTCCGCGAAACGGCGCTCCTGCGTCACATCGCGGACGATGCACAGCGCGCCACTCACACGTCCCTGCTCGACGATCGGCGTGCACGTGATCGACCCAACGCGGTCGCGACCGGCGACGTCTCGAAAGGATATCTCGGCGCGCTGCCTCTTCCCCCGCAGAGCGCCCGCGAGAAGCTGCGTCGCAACGTCCTGGTGCTCGGCGTCGAGTATCGAGCAGCAATGCGCTCCGATGAGCTGTCCACGCCGGCGTCCCATCGCGCGTTCCATGATGAGATTGACCGACGTGAACCACCCCATCTCGTCGACGGTGAAAATGCCATCCGCCGCCTGCTCGAAAAGGCGGCCATGCCGCTCGCTCAAGGCCTCACCGCCGCCTGTGAAGTCGCAACAGCTCCATCGCTCGAATGTACTCGGGTCCGGGTGAGGGTCAATTGCGCCTGGCAACGAGCAGCCGCGCTGCCAGGGGCTCTACCCGGACGGAATACGGCGTCGTGCCGAGCAGCTCGCCGTCCGCCTGGTAGAGCTGCGGTGGATCGCAGTCGATGCGGAACTCGCGACCGCTGCGATACAGGAGCGAATCGTAGCTCCCGAAATCGCGGCGGAAGAGCCGCCATGCGATGCGCACCACGTCCGGTGAGTGCCGCGGTGAGAAGACGCAGAGATCGAGGCGGCCGTCGTCCTGTTCGATCCCTGGACCGAGTACGAAGAGCCGGTCGAGCACCGTGCCGAAGTTCGCGACCATGAGCGCGGTGGCGTCGCGCTCGATGATCTCGCCATCCACCTCCACGCGCGCCCGAAACGTACGCCGGCTCAGCCCTACCTTCACGCCCGTGTGGATGTACGCGCCAATGCCGAATCGCCGCTTCAACTCGGGATCCGTCTCGTCGATCATCCGCGCATCGACCCCTACGCCGCTGCTGAACGCGAAGTAGCGCTTTGCCTCCGGGATGTAGCCGAGATCGACCAGCGCGGCAGCGCCGTGCAGCAGCGCCGGGACCGCGCGCTCGATGCGGCGCGGCGTCTTCAGCGCGCGTGCGACGAGATTCCCCGTGCCCCCCGGCAACACGCCAACCGGTGTTCCGGTGCCGGCGAGCGCACCGATCACCTCCATCGCCGTGCCATCACCGCCGAGCGTGAAGACGGCCTCGAAGTCCCGCCCGCGCTCGGCCGCGACGATCGCGCCGTGCCCCTGGTATTCCGTGACCACCACGTCGACTTCAACGCCGGACGCGAGCAGCGCAGCGCGCGCGCGCTGCTCGAGCCGCCGCCCGCGGCGCGCGGCCGGGTTCGCGATGAGAAGAACCGGCCCGGTCAAAAGCTCCAGTCCCGGAAGAGATCGAAGCCGAGCTGCCGCGGACGCGTGCCGATCGTGTTGGCACCCGGGCGACAGAGGAGCGAGGTGGTAGGCGGCTCAAGACTCGCCTGCAGCGAGAAGTGCTGCGCGAGCCTGTACTCGAGCGTGATGCCGATCGAGTTCGTGAAGCTTCCCTGCCCGCCCGCACCCAGTGCGCACAAGCCGGCGTTCGCCGTCAGGAATGCCTTCTGGCCGAGCTGCTTGCCGACGCCAATCCGCGATCCTGACAGAAAATTCGCGGCCGCGTTCTGCTGCGACGGATCGTTGTAGTTGTTCGTGCTCCCCGTCTGCACCTGCACGACGTCGAAAAACCCGATCTGCGAATTGATCGCACGCTCGATCAGCGCCCCCGCGCTCGGCAAGAGCGCCTGCGCCACGGGGCGCAATGCGTTGTTGCTCTGATCGCCAGATCCGAGCAGCGATGGCTGTCCGAACACGAGGTAGCTGAGGATCTCGGTGTACGACAGCGCGAAGCGCGTATCGCTCGAGAGGTCGAGCTTGGGATCGAGCAGCGTGCCACCGATGTGCGCAATGATGCGCACGTCCTGCGAGAGCTGGCTCGCCTGCCGCACGGTGTACGTCGCCCAGATGTTGAGCGAGCCGGCCTGCTGTGGATCGTTGTAGAACGTGACCGTTCCGCTGTCCACCTGGAAGGTTCGCTGCACGAGTCCGAGGTCGAGGCGGTACGTGCCGCGCTCGACGGCGATCGAACCATCGAGGCGCTGGTTCGCGGCGTCCTTCCGCAGCGCGACCTCACCGCCAAGCTTGATGTTCGCCTCCTGCGACCGCAGCCATACGTCGCTGCCGATCTGCACCTGCAGGCTCGGCACCTGAAGATTCCGAATCGCCTCCTGCACATCGCGGCGCTGTTGGCCGAGGAAGGTTCGTCGCAGCTCGACGAGATTCGTGTCCACGAGCGTGCCGACGTCCGGATCGATCGTCGGGTCGAGACTCAACGCGGTCTTCTGCGCAAGCTCGGGGAGGTAGAACGTCGCGCGCTCGATGTTCGCATTTCCCGTCAGCGTCAGATGGTTGAACGGGCCGCTCAGCTGCACATCATCGCTGATCTCCAGGCGCGCGAGCGAGCGCTTGTCGACGACGAGGAAGTTCTGCGACGCCATGGCCAGCTCGACCTGCACGTGACTGAGATCCTGTGAGAGATCGAGCACGTTTCCGAGCGCGAGGGTGCCCCGCAGCGCAAGCTTGCTGTTTGCCTCGGTTCCGCTTGCTGCCGAGAGCGTGTCGATGCGAATGCTGTCGGGGCGAAAGCCGACGTCCGCCTCGAACTTTCGCAGTCGCGTGCCAAGTGCGGGGAGTCCCATTTCGCCGTTGCGTACGCGCATCCGCCCCGTGAGGAGAGGGTGGCGCCACGTGCCCGCGAGATCGAGCGCCACGGACGCGGTCCCCGACGGCCGCGAGAACGCCGTGGAGATCGTCTCGAGCACACCGAGGTCGAGACTGTCACCCGCGAGATGCGCCTTGAGAGGCTCGTCGAGCATGCGGCGCTCCACGGGCGCCAGTGCCAGGTTGACCGGCCAGGATCCGGTGAGCGACATGACCGCGGTGTCGTGACGGAAGACGACCATTTTCGTGTCGAGCAGGCGGTTCGCGTACACTCCGTTCATCGTGAAGTACGGGAACGCGACGGTTCCGAACGTCACGTCGTTGAAGCGCGCACCGAGCGCGATCGTGGGCGCGGCGCGCAGCCCGGAGATGTCAATTGTGCCGGAGGCGGTGCCGCTGATGGGCGTCGCGAGCTGCGCGATTGCGCCGAGATCGGCGAGCGACACGCTGTCCGCGCGCACCGAGAGGCTCACCGGCCGCGTGTTCGGCAGCGTGGCCTGAAGTGCGATGGTGCCGCCCTCGCCGCTGCGCGCCACCAGCGAATCGATCCGCGTGCCGCCGGTGTCGAAGACGACCGTCGCGGGGGCGACGAGTCCCCACGTGTGTGTCTCGATCAAGCCGCCAAGGCTGTCGACCTTGAGACGCAGCGAATCGAGCGAGCGGTCGAAGGTGAGATGGCTGCCCACAACGAAGCTCCCCGTCTTGCGGCTGCTCGCTGCGCGCACGGCGAGGGCACCGTGCGACCGGCTCGTCATCGTGAGCTGGCCCCGCATGCTGTCGATGGCGACGGTGGCGATCATGAGCGAGTCGGCCCGCGCGCTGATCGTCCCACGGGCGTCGCCCGGCAAACCCGACACATCGTAGCTGGCGGTCGCGGTAGCGACGCGGTTGCCCGAAACGAACAGGGAGTCGCCCGCGATGACGCCGCGCGCGAGCAGCGTGTCGATCGAGCCCACGAGCATTCCTTCCGTGTGCGCCGTACCGTCGAGCGAGTCACGAAGCTGCCGCAGCTCGAGATCGCGCTCGGTGAGGCGCGCCGTTGTGTCGCGCGGGACACTGTTGGCCGTGCGCGGCAGAATCCACGGGCGGAGCCCGCCGAGCGAGTCGATCACCACCACGTACCGCAGTGAATCGACCACGTTCGGCGCGAGCCCCAACGCACCCTTCGCCGATACGTGCGCGAGGCTGCTCACGACGTGCAGCGTGTCGACGTGCATGTGTCCGTCGCCGAACGTGAATGCTCCAGTCGCCCCGGTGACATCCACAGGCTCGATGCGCGACTGATCGAGATCGACGCTGAGCGAACCGGAGAGATTCGCGATCGAGTCCCCGTGCATGTCGAACGCGGCGCGTCCCGCCAGGCTCGTGGAGGGAAGCGAGTCCCGCTCCAGGAGCGCCTGCACGTCGAGATCCGCGACGCTCGCGGTGCCGCGCCCCGCATATCCGCCCACACTGTCGACGTCGAAGTTGCCGTTTACCACCATCGTGCCGGCATCTCCGCTCAGGTTGGCGGTTACATCGAGATCGTCCATCGTGCCGCGAATCCGCATCGGTCCCGAGAAGTTGCCGCGGAACGCGAGTCCCGGATACGAGCGCGCGAAGGTCGTGAAGGAGACGGGCTGCGCCTGAAGCGTCACGTCGAAGGCGGTGAACTTGGGCGCCTGCGTGACGCGTCCGTCGCCAGTGAAGCGAGAGGTCGGCAGCTCTCCGTCGTGGTGCACGAGATTCGCATTGTGGAAGCGTGTATCCAGCCACGACGAATCGAGCGTGGCCGTGCCCGACACCGTTCCCTCGAGCCGCGGAAAGCTCGCGAAGAGAAACTGGATCGTGCGCAGGTCCAGCGTCGCGATGTCGAGATCCAGCTTGTGGAATTTCGTCTTCGACGGGACGAGAATGTCGAGCGCGCCATGCATCGTTGCGCTGCTCACAGCGCCGGGCACGTTCTTGTCCCGGAACGTCATCCGCCCGTCGTCGATGTGCCAATCCGTGAGCAGCCCGCCCGGGCCGCGCACCGCTCCCGTGATCGTCCCCTGCCAGTCCTCCGGGAACGGACCACCCGCAAGCGTCCGCATGAGATCGAAGTCGATCGGCGAGAACTGCGCGTCGACGTTCGTGACGCCGAGCACCGGGAATCCCACCACGAACGTCATCGCGCCGGTCAGATGCGACTTCGTCGAGTGCATGTCCATTTTGCTCAGCCCGTACTCCAGCACGTGCGCGTCACGCACGTTGTTCCGGATGGTGAGCTCCATCTTCCCGCTACCGGTGCGCGGCAGAGTCGGATACACCCAGGCCACATCGCGCATGGACACCGAGTCCGCCCACACGTGCACATCGTAATGCGTCGGCACGGGCCCGCCCCATGACACCCGTCCCTTTGCATGCCCGGTGGAGCCGGGGAGATCGAAGTGATGCAGATCGAAGAACACGGTGTCGCCGAGGATTCGCACAGGTCCGCGCGCGTTGCTCAGCTCGAACGGAGGATCGTTCTCACTCACACGCATGTCGCCGATCGAGATCAGCTTCCCGACGCTGTCCGGATCGGCGAGCCGCACGAACGGCGACCGCAGCTCGCCCTTCGTCCATCGGCGCGTCTGCTTGATTCCCTCACTCGTGCGCCGCCATTCGTGCACGGTGTCTCTGAGCGCGACCTTGATCGCGCTGTCTCGCCGCGCACCCTTCAGCGAATCCGGTGGCGACCACAGATCGGTGAGCGTGAACGTCACATTGTGCAGCACCGCGCTGTCGATCACGATGTAGTCGCCGATCGACCTTCCCGCCTTAATGCCCGGTGGCCCCTTTGGCTTATCGGGGAAGACGTGGCGGAAGCTCCATTGGTGATCCGAGCGCCGCCGAAGATAAAAATTCAGCCGGTTCACCTCGAGGTACGACAGCAGCAGCCGCTTGTCGAGCACATCGCGCGGATCGTAGCGCACGATGATCGGCCCTGATGCAACGACGAGCGAATCTTCCTCGTCGCGAATCGAGATGGAGTCGATCTCGATTCCCGTGAACAGACTCCCGGTGATGCGCCCGAGGTAGAACGTTCCGCGACTTCCCATCGCACTGGAGATTTGTGCGTTGATGAGCCCACGGAGCCGCGCGCGGCCGAGCGTCGTCTGTGTCGTCGCGAGGATGGCGCCGATGATGCTGATTCCGAGGAGCAGCAGGATGCCGGCGCTGATGAGCGCGACCAGACGTCGTCGCGACATGCGTTAGAACGCCTGCCCGATGCTGAAGTTGAACGTGAGCTTGCTCAGCACGCTCTCGCTCAGCTTCGGCGTGAACGTCGGATCGCACGACTGCCCCGATCCCACGATTCCGCCGTTGAACTGATTGCCGGGGCTCACGCATCGAAGCACGTTGTCGGTCCCGACGAAATAGGCGGAGCCCGCGGTCGACGCATAGCCGTTGTATGCGACGTCCACGCGCAGTGGACCGATCGGCGACCGCACGCGCACCCCGGCACCCGGCGTCACGCGGAGATCGGAGAAGGTGAAGCCCTGCTGCGGCCGATTCCACACCTGCCCCGCATCGACGAATGTGGCGAGCTGCACCCGGCCGCCGAAGGACGGGAGCCGGTAGCGCCACTCCGCGCTCGCCACGATGAGCGTGTTTCCGCCCGTCGGTGAGTACTGCAGCACGCGCGAGGAATCCGGATTCGCGAAGTACACCTGCCCTGGATTTCCGCCGATCACGGCCGCGCTGTCGGAGAACTTGTCCACGATGTAGACCACGGGTCCGAGCAGATTCTGGCTGAAGCCGCGAACCGAGTTCGGTCCGCCCCCATACAGCCGCTCTTCCGGAGGTACATACGATGTGGCACCACGCGTCGAAAATCCCTTGAGCACCGCGGCCATCTGCAGCCGTGCGGCGAACGTCGAGCTCCCCACGGTCTTATACACCGCACCTTCCGCCAGGACTCGGCTGAATCGCGTGCCGTTCGTCGTGTCCAGCGACGTCGAGCCGCTCCGCAGTTCGAGATGCAACTGGTTGCCATTCGACGGATCGAGCAGGTTGTCCGACCGGTCGCGCACGATGGACGCGCCGAAGACATACAGGCTGCCGTTCTGCTGCAGCCGCTCGATGTCGCCGATTGCGCACCGGTTGAAGAGCTGGCAGAACACGGCGGGCGAGGCCGTGGTGTGCCCATACTCCACCCGGTACGAGAGCGTGAGCGGCAACCCTGGCCGTAAGTCGCGCGGCTGCAGATCGCGCGACACCTCCGCCGCCCCACCGATGATCGTCTCGCGCACGTACGCGCGGAACTCCGATGTGCGTTCGCTGAAGAGCGTGAAGGACGGCAGTGTACGCGGTCCGATGAGCCCGCGCAGGCGGATCGTTCCCGACGCGTAGTAGTTGAGGCGATGGCTGATCGAGTCGTTCCGCACGTCGCCCGGACAGAGCGCGATGTGCGAGAGCCGGCCGTTGAGCTCCAGCCGGCGGGCGCCGCCGAGAAAGTCACGGTCGGCGAGCCGTGCCTGGGCACGGATGCAATCGAGCGTCGCCCAGCCGGCGCCGACGCCCAGCGAGATCATCTTCGCTTCGTTGAGCCGCACAAGGACCACGAGCGAGCTGTCGTTCGACTGCACGCTGTCCGGCGCGAGCACGACGTCCACGTGGCTGTACGTCTCGAGCTGATAGAGATCGCGCTGGCTCCGCACCAGGTCCTTCTCGCGATAGACGTCTCCGACCTTGAACGAGAGGAGTCTCCGGATGGTACTCGTGTCGATCTTCGCGGAATCGCCGCCGGGTGCGATCTCATACTCGATTCGGCCGACACGCGACATGTGGCTCGGCAGCGACTTCGGCTGCCCGCGGAACTGCTCGAAGAATTGATACTCGACCTGCGCGCGATTCGTGGCCGGGTTCACCTCGCTGGACGCGAGCGGCAACGCCGCGTATGGATAGCCCGAGTCGTGCAGCTGCTCGCGCACGGAGTCCACGATTGACTGCAGCTCGATCTTCGTGAAGATATGGTCGTGACGAAAGTGATCGAGCTCCCGCAGGAGACGGTCGCGGTTCGCGACGGAGTCGAGCCCGGAGACGCGCAACGTGTCGATGATGACCGGCGGTCCCTCGGTGATCCCGAACCCGACGGCGACGGCGCCGGTGCCGGCGGGCTTCACGGATGTCTTCACCGCGGTCTCGTAGTAGCCGCGCAGGCGATAGAAGAGCCGGATGCGCACCGCGTCTCGAGAGAGCTCGAGCGTGTCGAGGCAGCGGCGCGCGCCGATCGGCAGGTGAAGATGCCGGCGCGTGAAGCTGGATGCCGAGGTCACGATGACGCTCGCGAGCTCCGCGCTTCGAAAGTGGTCGTTGCCCGTGAACTCGACGGCGCGAACTTCGAGATCACCGGGGTCGCACGCGATGTCCTGCGCCCGCAGAGCGCCGGGAAGAGCGACCGAAAGAAGCAGCAGCAGCGCGGCGAGAAAAACCCGTCGCATCACCCGCGTGTTCGCGCGGATACGGCGTTCCGGGGCGTCGCCTCGGCTTCGTCCGCGAGTAGCGGCGCACGCTCGGCCAGCAGGCGCGCGAGATAGAAGACGGCGAGCCCTGCGCCCAGCCCCGCCGCGATGGCGGGAAGAAGCGCACGGCCGTGCACCGGCTGCCGATCATCGTAGCGGACGATCGACTCGTCGCGCATCCCGTTCGTTACCGTCATTGGCACCCTTGCGTGTGCGCCACGTCCTCGTTCCCGACGACCGAGCGCTGACGTGTGCTACACTGTTTGCACGAGGATGGTACCAGGCCCCCGCTGTTTCGCGCGACGCTTGACCTCTGCTGCGAGTGACCCGATGTGCCCCGTCGAGATCCAGCGGTCCGGCCCGATCTGGAGCACTGCTGCCGACATGCGCGCGATCGGAAAATCGCGCGCCCGCCCTTCCCGGTCGACGCCCGTGAAATGCCCGCGCCGCACGGCCTCCTCGCCCACCGCCCGCTTCGCCACATCGACGAAGCGGAGCGCGCACTCCCGCGTGATCGCGAGCGCGCGCTGCACCGTCGTGACGGCGATGAAGTCATCGCCGCCGATGTGCCCCACGAAATCCGTCGGCGATCCCGTCGTCTCGATCGCGCCCCGGATCGCCTGCCCCATGTCCCGGATCACCATGTCGGCGATCGAGAATCCGAACGTGTCGGCAAACGGTTTGAAGTTGTCGAGATCGATGTAGCAGATCGCGAACGAATCTCTCGCCTCCGCGCGACGCTCGATCTCCTCTTCGATCGCCTTCCCGCCCGGCAGGCCGCTCGTTGGATTTCGATCGCCCTCACGCCGTACGATTCTGAGTAACGCTACGATGCGCGCCCGGAGTTCACGAGGATCGAACGGCTTCGCGAGATAGTCATCCGCGCCGGCCTCGAACGCCGCGACCTTGTGCTTGATGTCGCCCTGCGCGGTGAGCATCAGGATCGGGATGCGCGCGGTGAACGGATTCAGCTTGACGGCGCGACACACGTCCAGCCCGCTCATGCCGGGCATGACGAGGTCGAGCACGAGCAGATCGGGCTCGCGCTCCTGGATCGACGCGAGCGCGGACAACCCGTCCGCTGCCAGATCCGTCTCATGCCCCGCCGATTGAAGGACTTCGCGCACCAACAGGCGCATGTCCTCATTGTCGTCGACGCACAGGACGTAACTCACGATTGACGCTTCACTTGGGGCCCGATAAGTTCACCCGAATAATACCGCTGTGTCAACGTCGTAGCCACGTGAAGTCGACGCGCGGGCGCGCTCCAGTACGGGTCCGCACTCCTACCCTCACCGTCGCCATCACTGTTGCGCTCACGCTCTCACCTCGCATTCGTCGCGCTCCTCGCCGTTGTCGCATGCAAAGGTGGTGAAGGCTCCCACCGGCGCACACTGGTCGACGCACGCGACCGCTATGATCCAAAGTCTCTCGACCCCGCGCTCTCGACCGATGTTCCGACGGGTCGCGCAGTGTCGTATCTCTTCGACGGCTTGACGCGGTTCAGCCCTGACGCGAAGGTCGGGCCAGCGCTAGCCACGCGCTGGGACGTCTCCCCCGACGGACGGACGTATCTCTTTCATCTGCGCTCGGGTGTTCGCTTTCACGATGGCACCCTGCTCCACGCGAGCGACGTCGTGCACAGCTTCACCCGCGTCCTCGATCCCACGAACAAGTCCGGACGGCCCTGGCCACTCTATCCGATCGTGGGCGCGCGTGCATTCGCCTCGGGAGAGGCGACCACCGTTGCGGGGTTGGCCGCCGTCAACGACAGCACCATCCGCATCACGCTCGATACTGCGCTCGCGATCTTCCCAAAGTTACTCGCAATGCCGGTCGCATCAGTGGTGCCGGCCAAAATATCTGCGGATTTCGGCGAGCACCCGGTAGGCACCGGCGCCTGGACGCTCGTCTCCTGGCAGCACGACGACTACGTGCTTCTCGCGCGGAACAACGAGTATTTCGGCGGCGCGCCCAAGCTCGACTCGCTGATGATACGAATCATTCCGGAGCCCAGCACGGCAGTTGCGGAGTTCGAGAGCGGAAACGTGGACCTGCTCTATGTGCCCGAAGCGGACGCGCAGCGCTGGGAGCAGACGGACGAAAAGAAAGCGCTGCTCACCTCCGCACCCGCGCTCCGCCTCTGGTACGTCGCCCTGAACACGACGCGGGGCCCGCTCAAGGATGTGCGCGTGCGACAGGCGCTCAACCACGCCGTCGACGTGCACACCATTCTCGACAAGCTGCTCGGCGGCCGCGGGCGACTCGCTGCGGGGGTGATCCCACCCACGCTCGAGGGAGCCGACACGTCGCGCGCGCCGTACGCGTACGATCCCGCCGCGGCGAAGAAACTCCTCGCCGCCGCCGGCTACGCGAAGGGAATGGACCTGGAGCTCTGGCTCCCCCAGGATGCCGCCTTCGCTCGAGTTGCAGAGTCGATCCAGTCGTATCTGGCGGCGGTCGGTGTGCGCGCGAAGATCGTGCAGCGCGAGAGCGCCGCGGCCCGCGAGGCCTCGCGCAACGGACAGACGGACATGTTCGTGAAAGACTGGTATGCCGATTATCCCGACGCCGAGAACTTTCTGTATCCGCTGCTGCACGGGGCGAATCGCGGCGTTGGCGGCAACGTCTCGTTCTACGAGATCCCGGCCTACGATCACATCGTGTCGCTCGCGCGCACGGAGCAGGATTCGGCGAAGCGCGTCGCGCTGTACGCCCGCGCGGACTCGCTCGAGTTCGCGGACGCGCCGATGATCTACCTGTTCTTCTACAACGAGCTGTACGCGGTACAGCCGTGGGTGAAGGGTTTCGTCGCGCCGACGATCTTCAACGGCCAAAAGTTCACGGACGTGACCGTCACAGCGCATTGAGATGAGCGACTGATGGGAGCGCTGCTGGCGCGCCGAGCGCTACTCGCGATCCCGACGCTGGCGGGGGTGGTGGTCGTCGCCTTCCTGCTGCTCTACGTGGCGCCCGGCGATCCCGTGCTCGAGATGGTCGGCGAGCGCGCCGACTCGGCGACGATCGCGCGACTCCGCAGCGAGCTCCATCTCGATGAGTCGCTTCCTCGCCAGTTCGGGCATTACGCGGGCGGCGTGTTGCGCGGCGATCTCGGTCGCTCGTTCATCACCGGACGGCCGATCGCGCGCGACATCGCGGAGCGGTTCCCGAAGACGCTCGAGCTCGCGGGAACGGCCATGCTGCTCGCGATCGTCGTAGGCGTGTCCCTCGGCGTGTTGAGCGCGCGGCATCCCGGCGGCTGGATCGATCGCGGCGCGCTCGCAGTCGCGTACGTGGGAGTTTCGTTCCCCGTGTACTGGGTGGGGTTGCTGCTCATTTTGCTGTTCGCGGTGGTGCTGCACTGGCTCCCGCCCTCGGGATACGGGCGTCCCGAGTTTCTCGTGCTCCCCGCGCTCGCACTCGGCTCGCGCTCGATCGCGTTTCTTGCGCGCATGACGCGCTCTTCGATGCTGGAGGTGCTCTCGAGCGACTTCGTGCGCACGTCTCGCGCGAAAGGCGCGCGCGAGAGGATCGTGCTCCTGCATCATGCGCTCAGAAACGCGCTGATCCCGGTGATCAGTGTGCTCGGGCTCGACTTCGGCTCGTATCTCACCGGCAGCATTCTCACGGAAACGGTGTTCAGCTGGCCCGGAATCGGGCGCTACGTCGTGAACGCGATCGGCCGCAGAGACCTTCCGGCAATCCAGGGAACTGTGTTGTTTTTGAGTGTGGTCTTCGTCGCGGTGAACGTGATCACCGATCTCGCCTACGCGGCCGCGGATCCGCGCATCGCGTACGATTGATCGGGCTCGGCGCCTCCGCGAAACCGGGGAATGCACACATTCGTTGGGTAAAGCGTGACCACACCCTATCAGCCTCCGCCCGACCAGAACTTTGCGGCCGCGCCGCAGCCGCTCACCGCGAGCCAGCTGCTCGCGCCGCAGGAGATGGTGCCTGCCGCGCGTGGTGTCACGGCCTTCCTGTCCGCCCAGACGCGCTCCGGAGACTGGATCCTCCCGCGCCTCTTTCGCGCCGTGTCGTTCTGGGGAGCCGTCGAGATCGATCTCACAAGCGCGCGCTTCGGTGCGGGCACCTCGAGGATCGAGGTCGTCGCGATCATGGGAAGCATCGAAGTGTTCGTTCCACCGGACGTGCGCGTGCAGTGCGATGGCGACGCGATTGTGGGCTCGTTCGAGGTTCGCGGACAAAAGTGGAGCATGCCCGGCCCCGATGCTCCGACCGTGCACATTACCGGCACCGCTTACCTTGGCTCGGTAGAGGTGAAGATCGTAAATCCCAACGCACCCACGTGGATCCAAACGCTCAAGCACCGATGGAATCAGGTGCGGAGCATCACCTCAGGGGAGCGCTAGTAGCCGCTCACCTGGGCGTTCGTCCTCGCGCGAGCTCTGTGATGGCCGCGAGATGGTGGTCATCGTGGTCGGCAACGAACAACAACAAGTCGACGAGCCGCATGGGTACGTTCAGGCGTGGGTGCAGCGCGCTGCGCGCGAAGAGCTCGTGATCCAGCGACTCGAGGTGCAGCACGAACGCATTGCGCTCCCGCATCACATACGTGAGCACCTCTTCCATCGTGCGCGCGTTGTGGTTCGCCGCCTCGGTAGTCGCATTGGTCAGGTCGGCCGCGAGCAGCGTGGAGTCGCCGTGCTCGTACGCGGAGAGACGTGGATGATAGAGAATGCGGTCCAGATCGGCGAGATGACCGGCGTGCTCCTGCACTGACCACCCCGACGTACGGCGACGTTGCTCCTCGGGCGCGAACAGTGCCACGCGCTCCATCAGGCGCAGTGGCATGCCACGCAGCCGCTCGATCAGCTCGGGATAGAGCTCGAACGGAAAGGTGAAATCGAACCGTCGATCGAACCAACGGACCAGTGCCATGACTTCTCGCCTACTTTCGCGAGGCGGGCGTGATCACAGCGCCGGATTGCTTGCCCTCGATGGCTTCGACGTAGGCTCGCGCGACCTCCGCTGCCGGCATCCCCGACGCGGGATCCATCTTCAGGGCGATCAACGTTTCTGTTATCCACCCCGGGCTCAGGATGTTGACCCGGATCCCGCGCGGAGCTTCGAGCGCTGCCGCACGCGTGAATGCTTCGAGGCCGCCGTTCACCATGCTCACCGCGCCGCTGCCCACCATCGGTTGCTGCCCGAGCACGCCGCTCGTGAGTGTGAACGAGCCACCATCGCTCACCGAATCGAGTCCATAGCGCACGAGATTGACCTGCCCCATCAACTTGTTCTTGATGGAATACGCGAAGTCATCATCGGAGAGCGCCGCGAGCGGAGCGAACCTGGCATCGCCCGCCGCACTGACGACGGCGTCCAGCTTCCCGACACGCTCGTAGAGCGCGCGAATGGACGAGGGATCGGACATGTCGACCTGCTCGTGCGCCTTCTGGCGGCTGGCGAGAACGAGATCGTGGCGGTCTTTCAATGCGGCGACGAGTGGTCGCCCGATGGTACCGGTGGCACCGACGATGAGTATGCGCATAACGGACTAACCGGCGACGCGCGTCTCAGGTTCCGGCGACCGCCCCGGGGGTCCGCGATTGGCTGGCGCGCGTTTGCCGATTCGAGAGCACGCCCGGATTGATGACGGGTGCCGGCAGGCGCGCCATTACTTCGCTCGCGATGAACTCGGCATCTCTCCCCACACCATGGATCATCGTGGACGACATCGCGTACTGAAAATGCTGACCCACGAAGAACACCCCGGGCTCGCTCAGCACGATCCCGCGTTTCTGGCGGGGCTCGCCGGCCGAGTCGAAGATCGGGAGATCGAGCCACGAGAGTCCGGGATGGAAGCCCGTGCACCAGATGACGTTTGCTACATCGAGCACGCGGCCATCATCGATCACCGGCTTCCCATCGCGCACGCCCACCGTGCGTGGCACTCGCGTCGCTCCGGCCGCGAGGAGATCGCGTTCCTTCGTGCGAATGAGCGGCGTGCCCACCCCTATCATCTTCGGACGGATCTTGCGCCCCATGGGCGTGTCTACCGTGAGCACGCGGTGGAACACGATGCGAAAGAGGAGCGGCGTGAGCACGCGGTGCGCAATCGCCGTGTTCGGGTTGAATGGCACCTCTCCGGTTGAACGACCCGAGATGAATGTCGGCCGGCCGCTGCGGGCGATCTCTGCTCCGATCTCGGCACCGGAGTTTCCGGAGCCCACGATGAGCACGGCACCCGCACGAAGCTGCGCGAGGTTGCGATATCCGGTGGAGTGCATCTGCACGATGTCCGTGCTCAACGACGACGCGAACGCCGGAATGCGCGGCGCCTGGTAGCTCGCCATCGCGATCACCACGTTCTCCGTCTCGATCAGTTGATCGCCGGCCTGCACGAGATAGCGATCACCGTCCCGCCACACGCGATCGACGGCCGTGCCCGTGCGCACCGGGAATTTGAAATGCACGGCGTACGCTTCGAGATAGTCCGCCATCTCGTTCTTCGTCGGGAACGATCGCCTGGGTGCCGGAAACGGCATGCCCACCAGCCCATCGAATCGCGCGGACGAGAAGAGTCGGAGCGAATCCCACCGCGTGCGCCAGCTGTCGCCGATGCGCGCATGGCGCTCGAGGATGACGAACGCGCGACCGCGTTTCGCGAGGTGATAGGCGACGGACAATCCCGCCTGCCCTCCCCCGATGATTACCGTGTTGATGCGTTCCGCCTCTACCGTACCGATGCTCGATTGCATGCTGCGCCTCTCTTGCTCGACGTTGTCGACTATGGGGAGTGCTCAGCTTCGCCGGAAGTGCAAGCGGCCGCCTCGGGCGATCGAACCATCTTTGCGGCGGCCCGGTGATGGGTAATTCTATGTAGAGCGTCCCAGCACGCCGTGCTCATACGCGTACGCCGTGGCCGCCGCGCGATTCGCGAGTCCCAGCTTCATGAAGATATTGCTGACGTGACGCGCGATGGTCTTCTCGCTGATCCCGAGCGACGCGGCGATCGCGCGGTTCGTTTTCCCGGTCGCCACGAGACGCAGCACCTCCGTCTCGCGCGGGGTGAGCGCTCCATCCGCGTCGCCGCCGCCCTCTTCGCGCAACAGCTCCCGAGTGCGCGACTGATCGTACGCCGCGCCGAGCTCCGCGAACGTCCGCTGGGCACACACGAGCTCCAGAGTGGCGGTATCCGCATCGTGCAGCGCACGGCACGCGCGGCCGATAAGCACGCGCGCACACGCCGCATCGTACGGGGCACCGAGCGTCTGCCACAGGGTGAACGCCTCGCGCAGCGCCACGAGCGCGCCTCGTGCGTCGCCCTCCGCCAGCATTACCGCACCCGACGCATGCGCCGAGGTTGCGAGCAACGCGGGGGTGTTTCGGCTCGCCGCGAACCGCGCGAGCTCCTCCGCAGCCGCGCGGGCGCGCGCGACCTCGCCCGTCGCGACCGAGATCTCGACGAGTGCAGGGAGCAGGCGCCAGCGCCGGCGCGTGTCGCGCACCTCGGCCGCGGCGCGCTCGATTGCCGTACTCGCAGCGGCGGTCTGTCCCTGTGCGAGGCGAAGCAGCGCCAGCCCCGGCTGCGGGTCAAGCCCAGCCTGGCTCGTCTGCCGGTACGCCTCCCCCGCCTCTAGGAAACTGCCGCGCAGCCTGTGCAGTTCCGCTATGCGATAGTGAGCGAGGCCGATGGCTCGTTGCGGTGGCGGACGCATGAAGCGCTCGCGCGCGCGCTCCGCCTCTTCGCTGGCGCCCGACCACGCTCCGTGCACCTGCATGAGCTCCGCGCGATGCACGAGACATCGCCCGCGAAAGCCCATCCCATCCGGCTGCTGCGCGCACCACGTGGTCATCGCATCGGTCCACTCCTGCGCGCGCCTCAGGTCGTACATCTCCTGGCAGGCCTCGAGCACGCTGCAGTAGATGACGCCGGCGGTGAGCGGTGACACCGCGCCCCCGATCACACTCGTCATCACCTCATCGAGAAGCGCTGCGCCGCGCTCCGTTTCTCCCAGACCGATGAGCGTCCGCCCCTCTCCGTGCCTCGCCTGCGCAATCAGGTCGGCCTCTTGCGTGCGATCGCCGATCCTCGCCGCCTCGGCGAAGTCCTCGCGCGCGGCCGCGATCTTCCCCTCACGCACGGCTCGGAGCGCCATCGTGCACAGCAGGTAGCCGTGCTCCGCACAATCGGCGTCCTCGTCGGTGAGGAGTCGCTGCGCGCGCGCGATCCAGCCGCCCGCCTGCGCCATATCGCCGCGAAACAGCAACGGCAGGATGAGCCAGTAGGCGCAGCGCACCGCCTTGAGGCGATTCTGTTGCTCGACATACGCGCTGTGTGCGCGCAACCAGAGGGCGGACACCTCTCCGTCCAGGCCGAGCATCTGCGTCGCAGTCGCGAGCAATACGAGGTCGTCGGCTGACAGCGCGCTCTCGCGGTCCGCCGCGCTGAGCATGGCGTGCGCATCATCCCAGCCCCGGCGCGCACAGTGCTCGCGGCCCATCACGAGGGCGCCCGCGGTCATCATGCGCCTTCGCCTCGCCTATCCTTCGTCGCCCGCGTCGCCGAAGCGCTTTCGCGTTTCCTCCGTGCCGCCCTCGCGCAGCACGCGCGCGAGGAGCGCAGGATTCACGCGGCTCCACAACAATCCGCACGACACGCACGCGCGGGCGCCGGGGGGAAAGAACTCATCCGCCGTCTTGTTCGCGCCGATCATCGGCACTGCCGCGCTGAGCGTCCAGAAGCGCAGCCCCGACGGTCGAAAATAGATCGACGAGATGCCCCCAAGAATGCGTCCCTTGGTGACGCTATCGCTCCCGCACGCGGGGCACGTCTCCTTTTCGTTGCTCATCTCCAGCTCCTGCCCGTGTTCCGCATCGCCGGCTCAGTCATCCTTCTGCCCAAATATCGCCATGTTCGACGAGTGCCCTGGATTCACCTTCTTCTCCGGATAAATCCAGTGGACGGCCTGGTTCACGGCCGTCGCCGCTTCTCCGAAGCCGGTCGCGATAAGCTTGAGCTTGCCGGGATAGGTCGTGATATCGCCGGCCGCGTAAATCCCCGCACGCCCCGCCTCCATGGTGCTCGACACCACGATCTCATCCTTCTCGATCGTGAGCCCCCACTCGGCCAGCGGGCCGATGTCGCTCACGAAGCCGAGCATCGGCAAAATGACGTCGACATCCACATCGTGCGTCGACTTCGCCTTTACATCCTTCAACGTAGCACCGGTCACCCGCCCGTTCTCACCTCGCACATCCGCGATCTCGTGGAAGGTGAGCACCTTCACGCGGCCTTCCTTCGCGGCGTTGCTCACGGCCGCAACCGTCGATCCATGCGCCCGGAACCGGTCGCTCCGGTGGATGAGCGTCACCGATTTCGCGTGCTCCTGCAGTTGATGCGTCCAATCGAAGGCGGAGTCCCCGCCTCCCACGATAAGCACCTTTTGTCCGGTGAACGCCTTGGGGTCCGTTACCCGGTCGTGGATGCCCTTCCCGTACCACGACTCGGCACTCGGGTGCGGCAGCCGCCGCGGGGAGAAGGCACCGATCCCCGCCGCCACGATCAACGCACGCGTCGGGAAGCGGTCGGTTTCGGTGACCAGAGTCAGCACCCCGCCGTCCTCTTCCAGAGCCACGATGCGCTGCCCCAGCTGCTCGTCGGGCTGGAACTGCCGCATTTGCGTCACGAGATCCGTCACGAGGTCCTTCGCCAGAATCCTGGGCAGCCCCGCGACGTCGAAGATGTATTTCTCCGGGTAGAGCGCCGTCAGCTGCCCGCCGAGCTCCGGAAGTGCGTCCACGATGCGCGCCGACACCCCGCGCATGCCCGCGTAAAAAGCGGCGAACAGACCGGTAGGGCCCGCGCCGATGATCGTGATGTCCCGTATGTCCAGCGTCATGAAGTGCGTGAGAGGCGAGAACGAACAGCTCCGCAAAGGCAGAGAACGATGAGCACTGCAAGTATGCACACCGAAGACCACATTCTGGAATACGCGGGCGCGTTTCGTCTCGTGCGGAAGATCGCGCAGGGCGGAATGGCAACCGTGTACGAAGCCGAGCATCTCGGCCCAGCGGGCTTCGCGAAGCGCGTTGCGCTCAAGGTCATCCATCCGCACTACGCCAAGGAGACGACCTGGCTTCAGCTCTTCATCGACGAGGCGAAGCTCTCCGCCAACCTCGTGCACGGAAACATCGTGCAGATCTACCAGTTGGGTGAAGTCGACGGGCAGTACTACATGGCGATGGAGTACATCAAGGGCCCGACGGTTCGCGCGATCATCGAGCGTCATCGCGTGCTCGAGACGCCCGTGCCGCTCGCGATCTCCGCGTATCTCGCGAGCCGTGTGTGCCGCGCGCTCGACTTCGCACACAACTTCGTGAGCCAGGACGGACGACGCCTGGACATCGTGCACCGGGATGTGTCGCCGAACAACATCATGGCGACGTGGGATGGTCACGTGAAGCTCACGGACTTCGGTATCGCGAAGGCAAGTACCTCGATCGACCCGATGCAGAAGTCGCCGCAGATGCTCATGGGCAAGAAGCACTACATGAGCCC
>JBDTXN010000008.1:0-45538 GCA_040006175.1 Gemmatimonadota bacterium
CATCGCCGAACAACAGGCTCGTCTTGTCGTTGTAGAACAGCTCGTTCTCGATGCCCGCGAAGCCCGGATTCATGCTTCGCTTGAGCACGATGATGTTCTGCGCCTTGTCCGCATTCAGAATCGGCATGCCGTAGATCGGACTCGACTTGTCGTTGCGCGCGGCGGGATTCACCACGTCGTTCGCGCCGATCACGAGCGCCACATCCGCGCGCTCGAACTCGCCGTTGATCTCATCCATGTCGTACAGGCGGTCGTACGGAACGTTCGCCTCCGCCAACAGCACGTTCATGTGACCCGGCATGCGTCCGGCCACGGGGTGAATCGCGTACTTCACCTCCCCGCCCTTCTTCTCGATCAGCTCCGCCAGCTCGCGCACCTGGTGCTGCGCCTGCGCCACCGCCATGCCGTACCCCGGCACGATGATCACGAGCTTCGCATACGCGAGCTGGATCGCCGCATCCTCGGCGCTGATGGAGCGCACGGTCAGCCCCGATGCGCTCTTCGTCGACGTAGTCGGAGCCGCACCGAAGGCGCCGAAGATCACGTTCTGGAACGATCGGTTCATCGCCTTGCTCATCACGATCGACAGAATGAATCCCGATGCGCCATCGAGCGCGCCGGCGATGATGAGCACGTTGTTCCCGATCGCGAATCCCGTCGCCGCAGACGCGAGTCCGGCGTACGAATTCAGAAGCGAGATGACTACCGGCATGTCCGCGCCGCCGATCGGCAGCACGAGGAAGATTCCGATGAGCAGCGCGAGGGCGATCATCGTGTAGAAGATCACCGCGTTGCCGGGATTGAAGATCAGGTAGAAGAACATCAACACCGTCACGCCGAAAAGCGTGATGTTCACCGCGTTCTGACCCTTGTAGGTCACGGCGCGGCCGGTGATGATCTCCTGCAGCTTCCCGAACGCCATGAAGCTGCCCGTCACCGTGAGCGCACCGAAGAGCACCTCGAACCCCACCGCCGCCATCTTGGCGGCACCGAGCTCCGCACCGTGCAGCCAGTACTCCGCGATGCCGACGAGCGTCGCCGCGAGCGCGCCGAACATGTGCGAGATCGCGATGCGCTGCGGCATCGCGGTCATCGGAACGCGCGTACCGAGCGGAACGCCGATGATCGTTCCGAGTATCAGGCCACCGGCGATCCAGTCGTAGCGCACGATCTCATGCTGGACGAGCGTGCCCACGATCGCGAGAAGCATCCCGAGCGCCGCGTACTGCATGCCCCGACGCGCCGTATCCGGTTTGGTGAGGCTCCGGAGGCCGAGGATGAACAGGATCGACGCGACCAGGTAGGTGACCTGGGTGAAGGTCTCCCTCACTTATCGTACTCCGGACGCATTCGCGTCCTTCGCGGGCGTCGCCGCGGCATCAGCCCCTTTCACATCCTTCGCCGGAGCCGGCTCCCGTCTGAACATCTTCAGCATGCGATCCGTGATCACGAATCCGCCGACGACGTTGATCGTCGCCGCCGTCACCGCCACGAAGCCGAGCACGGTGCTCACCATCCCGCGATCCGAGCCCGCCGCTACGAGCGATCCGACCAGCGAGATCGCCGAGATCGCGTTCGTCGCCGACATGAGCGGCGTGTGGAGAAGCGGCGGCACCCGCGTGATGATCTGATAGCCGACGAACGCCGCCAGCATGAACACATAGAGCTGCATGAAAGACGTCACGTTCATACCACCACCCCGTCATGGGTCACGACCATGGCCTTCGTGATCTCGTCGTTCAGGTCGATTGTGAGCGCGTTGTCCTTGATCAGATGCTGCAGCAGCGTGAGCACGTTTCGGCTCAGCATCTGGCTGGCGTGAAACGGCACGGTCGCAGGCAGGTTCACCGCGCCGATGATCGTGACCCCTCCCACGTGAATCGTCTCGTTCGGCTTCGTGAGCTCGCAGTTGCCGCCCGCCTCGGCAGCGAGATCTACGATCACCGATCCCGGCCGCATCGATTCCACCATCTGCTTCGTGATGAGCACCGGCGCCGCGCGTCCGGGGATCAGCGCCGTCGTGATCACCAGATCCTGATCGACGATGTGGCGCCCGATCGCCGCGAGCGTGCGTTCGCGTTCCTCCTCGCCCTGAGCGCGCGCGTAGCCGCCCTTGGTCTCTGCGTCGGCTGCCACCAGATCGGATGCCACGAACGTCGCGCCGAGACTCATCACCTGCTCGGCAGCCGCCGCGCGGACGTCGAATGCGGAGACGATCGCACCCAGGCGGCGCGCCGTTGCAATCGCCTGGAGCCCCGCGACGCCGGCGCCGAGGACGAACACGCGCGCGGGCGGAATGGATCCGGCCGCAGTGGTAAGCGAAGGAAGGAACTTGGGCAGGGCCGCAGCACCGAGGAGCACGGCTTTGTAGCCGGAAACCGTGCTCTGTGACGAGAGCATGTCCATCGATTGCGCGCGTGTGATGCGCGGCACCTTCTCGAGCGCGAACGCCGTGATCTTGCGCGCAGCGAGCGCCTTGACGAGATCGGCACTGGTCGCGGCTGGCATGGAGGAGACCAGCACACTGCCTTCGGGGAGCAGCCGAATTTCGTCGGGCGCGGGTGGCTGCACGCGAAGAACGATCGCGGATCTCGCATACAGCGACGCCGCATCGTCCACCATCGTGGCGCCGGCCTTCTCGAACACGGCGTCCGGGAAGCCCGCTGCTACGCCTGCGCCACGCTCGACCAGAATCGCGGCGCCTCCCTTCACGAGCTTGACGATGCTCTCCGGCCCGAGCGCGACACGCTGCTCGCCGGCGGCGCGCTCTTTCGCGACGCCGATATTCATGACAGCACCCATTTTGTGGAGCGCGCGGCGAACTGCCGCTCGACGATGTACACGAAATAGCGTCCGATCATTGCGTGGACCATAGCCTCTCCGCCTGAGCCGCGATTACGCTACCGCGCGCAGCGACCGCTGACAAGCGCCGTGGCCGAGCGCCCGGGGCACGATGCGTGCGAAAACAAGGGTGAACGCATCCGCGTTGTGCGGTTGCAGGCATCAAACCAGGGATTCGTATGGCACTCAGAACCGGCGAGCTCTATCGCTGCCCGAATGAAAGCTGCGGTTGCGAGATACAGGTGACTCACGGCGCCAATCCGGGCGGCGGGGGCGACAACAATCCGCGCTGCTGCTGCGGCATGGAGATGAAGAAAGTCGACTGACTGGTAGCACGATCGCAGGCGGGTGCATGGTCGCGGGCGGGGTGCGCGCGCGCACTCCACTCGCCATCATTGGTGAGCATTCACCAGTGACGATGCCGCCGAATCGCCTCTCCGATCTCGTTCTCAATGCGCACTCCTCGCCACGGCGCACCGGCGCGCTCGCGGCGGGTCGCGTCGTTTTCGTGAACGTGTCCGCAGGCGGGGTGCCCAAGCTGCCGGTGAGCGAAGCACGACTGGGTCCGCACGGCCTCGGCGGGGACAGCCAGCGGCAGCGCCGAATCCATGGCGGACCGACGCGTGCGCTTTGCCTCTACTCGCTGGAGCATATACGTGCGCTACAGAGCGAGGGGCATCCCATCGCTCCCGGCTCGACGGGCGAGAACATCACCCTCGAGGGGATCGACTGGATGCAGCTCGTCCCGGGCGCGGGGCTCGCGCTCGGCGAGGCCGTGGTCGAGATCACATCCTACACGGAGCCCTGCGGCCAGATCAGGCGTTCGTTCAGGCACGGCGACTCGAGACGCATCGATCAGGATGAGCATCCGGGGTGGAGCCGCGTCTACGCGCGCGTGATCACGCCGGGAGTGATTCACACCGGTGATGCCGCTCGCGTTCTGCGCGCGCACGCCGCCGCGGAATGAGCGACGCCGTTTCCAGCGAGGTCGAAGCGCCGTACTTTCCCGTCGCTGCACACAAGCTGATCGTGATGTCGGTGACGACGCTCTCGACGTATCAGCTCTACTGGTTCTTCAAGAACTACCAGCGTCTCGATAGCCGCACGGGCGGCGGTGGCTCGCCGTTCTGGCGCGCCGTGGCGGCGCCGGTCACGGCGCGCACCCTCTTCGCACAGGTCCGCACGGATGCGCAGTCGAGAATGATCCCGGTCACGTGGAGCACCGCGGGACTCGCTGTGATCTACCTCTGCCTCACGCTCGTCTGCTTCTTTGACTACCCATGGTGGACGCTCGCCCTGGGCTCGGTGTTCGCGCTCGTGCCGGTGCACGCAACCATGCAAGAGGTGAATCGCACGGTCGCGCCAAAGGCGCCGCGCAACGACCGCTATTCGATTGCGAACGCCGTGATTATCGTGCTCGGAGTCGCGCTCACCATCTTTGCCCTCTACCTGACGCGACTCGAGCAAACGTTCCTCCAGGATCTCATGAACCAGCTGTGACGCTTCACGCACGTTCTGTCTACACGCTCGCCGTCATGGCCGTCAGCACCGCCAGCGCGCTCTCGTGCGGTCGCGCGCGACACGCGGGCGCCGACATCGTGTTCCGCGGCGGTCCGGTATACACGGTGGACTCCCTCCAGCCCCACGCTACGGCAGTCGCGGTCACGGGCACGCGCATCATCTACGTTGGCGATGACGCCGGAGTAGACACGTTGCTCGGGCCGAACACTCGCATCGTCGAGCTGCGCGGCAGGATGCTGCTCCCCGCCTTTCGTGACTCTCATCTGCACCCCGTGACCGCCGGGCTCCGGCTCGACGAGTGCGCCCTGGATGCGCTGACGACTCCCGCGCAGGTCGCGGACTCGATCGCGAAGTGCGCCAAGGCCCGGCCAACCGATGCGTGGTTCATGGGACACGGATGGCAGCTTCCCGTGTTCCCGAATGCGAATCCATCACGCGCACTGCTCGACAGCCTCGTTCCCGATCGACCCGCATACGTGCGCGCGGCCGACGGGCACTCAGCGTGGGTGAACTCGCGTGCGCTCGCGCTCGCGCACATCAACACGCGCACGCGCGACCCACACAACGGGCGGATCGAGCGCGACGCGGCCGGCACTCCCTCGGGAACGCTGCGCGAGGAAGCCGCCGAGATGATCGCGGCGCTGCTTCCCAAGGCGAGCGCGGAGCGGCGGGCCGAGGGGCTCGAGCGCGCCGTGCACCTCGCGAACTCCCTCGGCATCGTCGGGCTCCAGGAGGCGAGCGCCGACAGCGAGATCCTCGTCGCCTACAAGACGCTCGACGAGCGCGGCACACTCAACGCGCGCGTCGTCGCGTCGATCTACGTGGATCCGCCCGCCGGCGTATTACAGATAGCCCGGATGGTGCGACTGCGCTCGCAGTTCGACGGCAAGCGGCTGCGCGTGCGTGGCGCGAAGATCTTCGCCGATGGGGTGCTCGAGGCGCATACCGCTGCCCTGCTCGAGCCATACGTGGACACGCACACGCGCGGACCGTCCAATCTCTCCCAACCGGCATTCGATTCCCTCGCGATCGCGCTCGACAAGCAGCAGTTCCAGATCCACGTGCACGCCATCGGCGACCGCGCCGTACACATGGCGCTCGACGCGATCGAGGCGGCGCAGCGCGCGAACGGCGCCCACGATGCGCGCGACCACATCGCGCACCTCGAGATGATCGACACGCTCGACCTTCCCCGCTTCAAGTCGCTTGGCGTATTCGCGAACTTCCAGCCGCTGTGGGCCTTTCGCGATAGGTACATCAAGGAGCTGACGGAGCCGATCATCGGGCCAGAGCGGTCCACGCGGCTCTATCCGCTCGGCAGCGTGGCGGCGGCAGGAGGGACGATCGTCGCCGGCAGCGACTGGGGGGTGTCGTCGCTCAACCCGCTCGAGGCTATCCAGGTGGGGACGATGCGCTGCGATCCCGCCGGCACAGCGTGCACGACGTGGCTGCCGAGGGAGAAGGTGTCGCTCAACCGGATGATCGCTGCGTATACGATCCAGGGCGCGCGACTCGCATTCGAGGAGCGCGAGACTGGCTCCGTCACGGTCGGCAAGGCTGCCGATCTCGTGGTGCTCGATCGCGACCTGTTCGCGATCCCGCCCGAACAGATCGCGCGAGCACACGTACTGCTCACCCTTCTCGACGGTCACGATGTCTATCGCGATGCCAGCCTCCGCTGAGGCGGCGAAACGCGATCCGTACGCGGCACTCCGCTATTCGGACTACCGATATTTCCTGACGGGTCGCCTGGCGGCGAGCATGGGCTCGCAGATGATCGACGTCGCGATCGGATGGGAGCTCTACGAGCGAACCAACCGCGCGCTCGCTCTCGGCTTCGTTGGGCTCGTACAAGTCGTGCCGATCATCCTGCTCGCGCTCCCGGCCGGACACGTCGCCGATCGATTCGACCGAAAGCGGGTGGCGATGTTGTCGCTGCTCCTGCTCATCGCGGGCTCGCTCGCGCTGGCCGCGATCTCCTTCACGGTCGGGCCAATTCCGCTCATCTACGTCACGCTCTTCGCTATCGGCGTCGCGCTTTCTTTTCATCGTCCTGCGGTTGCCGCACTGCTCCCGCAGCTCGTGCCGCCCGAGAAGTTCGCCAACGCTGTGACGTGGAACAGCGTGGGCTGGCAGCTCGCGAGCGTGATCGGCCCTGCGCTCGGCGGCCTTATCATCGCCTGGCGACATCACGCGGGGATCGTCTACCTCATCGATGCCGCGCTGATGCTGGTGTTCGTCGTCTGCCTCACACAGATCCGCGGACAGCAGGTGGCGCGCGTTCGCAAGGCAGTGACGATGCAGTCGCTGTTCGGTGGCGTGCGATTCGTATGGCACTCGAAGGTGATTCTCGCCGCGATCACGCTCGACCTCTTCGCCGTGCTCTTTGGGGGCGCGACGACGCTGCTTCCGGTATTCGCGAAGGACATTCTCCACGTGGGCGCCGAAGGCTTCGGCTGGCTGCGTGCGGCGCCATCGATTGGAGCCGTGATCGTCGCGATCCTCCTGCTCGGGCGGCCGCCGATGCGCCGTGCAGGGAAATCCTTACTTCTCGCGGTGGCGGGCTTCGGCATCGCGACGATCGTGTTTGGACTCTCGCGCGCTTTCCCGCTCTCCCTCGTGATGTTGATTCTCGCGGGTGGACTGGACATGATCAGCGTGGTCGTGCGCCAAACGCTGGTTCAGCTCCGCACGCCCGACGAGATGCGAGGTCGCGTGTCGGCCGTCAACAGTGTATTCATCGACACCTCGAACGAGCTGGGTGGCTTCGAGTCTGGTGCCAGCGCTGCGTTGTTCGGCCCTATTGTATCCGTCGTCGGAGGTGGGATCGTAACGGTGCTCGTCGTCACCGCGGTGGCAGTCGCATGGCCGGAGTTGCGCGGCATGCGAAGGCTCGCTGACGATCTGCCGCAGACTTCGAGGGAGGAGACATGAGGTTCGTGATGCGAATCGTGGTCACCGCGATCGCGTTGTGGGCAGCCACGCGCCTGGTTTCAGGAATCACATATCAGGGAAACTGGATCGGACTCGCTGGTGTAGCACTGGTGTTCGGTCTGCTCAATTCATTCGTGCGCCCGATTCTGTCGTTCCTGGCCTTTCCGCTGCTGATCGTGACACTCGGATTGTTTACGTTCGTCCTGAACGCGCTGATGCTCCTGCTCACGAGCGCGCTTTCATCGACATTCGGATTCGATTTCCACGTCGCTGGCTTCGCGGCGGCATTCTGGGGTGCGATTGTGACCGGAATAGTTAGCTTCCTGCTCTCGATGTTCCTTCCCGATGGTGGTCGCGAGAGAGACGAGGACCTGGAGGCTGGCCGTTGAGCAGTGAGGGGGAAGCTGCCGGTTCGGATCCGACTGCGCCTGATCTGACACCACCGGAGCACGAGAACCGCCGGCGGCAGCCCCGCCCGCCTCGCCTCACGAGAGAAAGGCGTCGGCGGGGCATCGTCGCATTCCTCGGTGATCTCGGGCCGGGTCTCATCACCGGCGCGGCCGACGACGACCCATCAGGCATCTCCACCTACTCGCAGGCGGGCGCCGCCTTCGGCTTCGGCATGCTGTGGACGGCGCTCCTGAGCTTCCCGCTGATGTGCGCGGTGCAGCTCATGTGTGCGAGGCTGGGGCTCGTCACGCGCCGCGGCCTCGCGTCCGTGCTGCGCAGGCACTATCCGACGTGGCTGCTCTGGTTCGCGTGCAGCCTGCTTCTCGTCGGCAACACGATCAACATCGCCGCAGACCTCTCCGGCATGGGCGCGGGCGCCGAGCTGCTGACGCACATCAAGCATACCTGGTTCGTGCCGGTGTTCGCGATCGTGATCCTGCTCTTCCTGATGTTCGGATCGTACGGGATGCTGCTCAAGATCTTCAAGTGGCTCACGCTCGTGCTGTTCGCCTACGTCATTGCGGCATTCCTGGCACACCCGTCGTGGTCGGCGGTCGCGAAAGGAACGTTCCTGCCGCACATCGAGCTCACGAAGGAATATCTCTTCACCTTCGTCGCGATCTTCGGCACGACAATCAGCCCCTACTTGTTCTTCTGGCAGGCGGCGCAGGAGGTCGAGGCGGACGAAGCGCTCAATCACGAGATTGGTGATCGTCCGCGACGCGCGCTGGAGCGCGAGCTCCGGAGCGCGCGAACCGATGTGTTCACGGGGATGACGATCTCAAACCTGGTGATGTACTTCATCATCCTCACGGCGGGCGCGACGCTGCACGCGCATGGAAATACGCAGGTGCAGACGGCCGCCGAAGCGGCAAAGGCGCTCGAGCCGGTTGCCGGAAAGCTCGCTGCCCTGCTGTTCACTCTCGGCATCGTCGGAACGGGGCTGCTCGGCGTTCCCGTGCTCGCCGGATCCGCGGCGTACGCGGTTGCCGAGGCAGCGGCGTGGCGGCGCGGGATGGACGAGCAGCCGCACCAGGCGCGCAACTTCTACATCGTGATCGGACTGTCGATGCTGGTTGGTGTGGGGCTCAGCTACTCAGGAATCAATCCCATCCGGCTGCTGCTCTGGTCCGCCGTGGTCAACGGCATCCTGGCGCCGCCGCTCATTATCATCGTGCTCGTCATCTGCAACAACCAGACGGTAATGGGCAGCTTCCGCAACGGTCGTACGCTCAACGTGCTGGGAGTCTTCGCGGCAGTGATCATGAGCGGCTCTGCGCTCGCGCTCATTGCGAGCTGGATCGGTTTGATCAAGTAGTCGCGCGCATCGCGCGCACCGCGATCCCGCCGTTCTTCGTGCTCAGCACAGGCTCGAGAGTGCCGCCGATCTGCCCCTCGAGTCGCGGGTCGGCGGAGAGCACGACCAGCCGCCAGCCAGGGAAGCGCTCGCGAGCGACGGTGCCGAGCTGCGCATAGAGATTCCGTAGCGCATCGCGGTCGCCAACTCGCACACCGTACGGAGGGTTTGTCACGACGGCACCCGGCGGAGAATTCGCGGGCGGCGCGATGCGCGAGATGACCTTTTCCTCGAACACAATGTCGGCCGCCACTCCCGCACGCTCGGCGTTCTCGCGCGAGGCTGCGATCGCGCCGGCATCGCGGTCCGAAGCGAGTATCGGCGCGGGCGCCGCCGGCAGGATCTGGCCGCGCGCCTCGTCCAGCACCTTCTTCCACGTCGGCTCGTGAAAGCTCGGCCAGCGCATGAATGCAAAGCTCCGAAAATTTCCCGGCGGAATCCGGCGCGCCATGAGCGCACCCTCGATCGGAATCGTACCGGCGCCGCACAGCGGATCGATCAGTGGCGTTGCAGGATCCCATCCGCTCGCGAGCAGTAGCGCGGCGCCGAGCGTCTCGCGCAGCGGGGCTTTAGCCGTAGCGAGTCGATAGCCGCGGCGGTGCAGCAGCGCCCCCGACGTGTCGATGCTCACGGTACACTGGTCGCGGAAAAGCCGCACGATCACGAGCGGTGTGTCGCCCGATTCCTCATCGTCCTCGCCACCGCTCGTGACAGTCGGAGCGACGCCGGTCGAGTTTTCCATCGCTTCGGCAATGCGCTGCGCGACGGCGCCCGTGTGATAGAGGCGCGATTTGCCAGTGGACACTCGCAGCCGCACCGGCTGGCCCGCGGCAATGAAGCGGCCCCATGAGAGCTTGCGCGAATGCCGCTCGAGCTCATCGAATAGTCGCGCGTGAAACTCACCCACGCGCGCAACGACCCGCGTCGCGGTGCGAAGCCAGAGATTCGCGCGATAGAGCGCGCTCGAGCCGCCCGAGAACGCGACTCCACCGATGTCGCGCTTGCCGACATCCAGGCCGAGCGCGCGCATCTCCGCCTCGAGCGCATCCTCGAGCCCAGGCGCGCAGATCGCGAACCCCTCGAAACGCTCGGCGCGCGGTGCAGGCGTGGAGGGCGCACCGCGCGGAGCGCCTCGCGGAGATCTCGCGCGCGACTTAGCGGCCATTCGACTTCGCGCTCCCAATGGGCGGGAGCTCCAGACTCTGCCACAGATACCACGATGCCACTGAGCGATAGGGCGCCCACGGCTTGGCAATGGCGAACATCCGCTTGGCCGTCGGCTCCTTGCGCAACCGATATGCCCGGCGAAACGCATTGCGGATCCCGAGATCGAGTACCGGAAGAATGTCGGGCCGGCCGAGCCGGAACATGAGGAACATCTGCGCGGTCCACACGCCGATCCCCTTCACGGCCGTGAGCGCCTCGATCACGTCGTCGTCACTCATCTCGTGCAGCTTCGCCATCGGGAGCGCGTCGTCCTGCACGTGGCGCGCGAGATCGCGGATGTACGAGATCTTCTGGCGCGACAATCCTGCCGCGCGCAGATCGGGATCGTCGAGCGCGAGCCAGTGGCGGGGCAGCGGCTCCGGAACTCCAACCAGCGCGACCAGCCGCGAGTAGATGGTCGCCGCCGCGCTCGTGGAGAGCTGCTGCGAGACGATCGAGCGCACGAGCGCATCGAGGTGCGATCCAGACGTCGGACGCGCGAAGCGGGACGGGCCCACGCGCTCGATAATGCTGGCGAGTACGGGATCGGCACCCTTGAGATGGCGCACTGCCGTGCGCTGCCACAAGGCGAGAGGCACGAGTGAGCGCATCTTCGATGTCGTCGATTTGGTCACGACTCAAACTTACCGCGCTGCGGAGTCGATCGGCTGGCGCCAATCGTCCCGTGCGCGCATTCTACGGTCATGCGAAAGCTGATTGCGTATTTTCTGCGCGGGCTCGTGGTGACGGCTCCGGTAGCCGTGACACTCTGGGTGTGCTGGGCACTCTTCCGGCGCATCGACGGACTGCTGAATCTCTCGATCCCCGGCGCCGGCTTCGTCGTCACCATCGTCACGATCACGCTCGTCGGAATGGTCGGCTCGACACTGGTGACTGCCGGACTCGTGTCGGTGATCGAAAGCACCATCGAGAAGCTCCCGTTCGTGCGGCTGGTCTATTCATCCACACGCGATCTGCTGAACGCCTTCGTCGGCGAGAAACGGCGTTTCGACATCCCCGTGACGGTGTCTCTCATGCCCGGCAGCGGCGTGAAAGTGATCGGATTCGTCACGCGCGAATCACTCGACATCCTCGGTATGCCGGGACACGTGGGCGTGTACGTACCGCAGGCGTATGCGTTCGCGGGCCATCTGCTGCTCGTGCCCTCGTCGCAGATCGAGCGGTTGGCCGGCGAGAGCGCGGACCTCATGGCCTTCGTGGTCTCCGGCGGCGTCGCGGACGGCGCGCGCCGCGAGCCACGCCTGCCGCGAAGCTGACGGCGGCTACGCTGCCGGAATCGGGGTGGCGTCCGTACCGAGCTCGCGCGACATGATCTCCAGATCGAACCCCTCCTTCCGAATCCGCAGGTCGTAATAGAGCATCGTGGACACGACCGTCAGCAGCGGATAGATCGGGATGATCAGCACCGCGCCAATGATCCCGGCGGTGCTCGGCGTGAGCATCGTGACGCCGAGTGCGGAGATGATACCGGAGAAGATGAAGTACAGAAAGAAGGCGAGGCCGAGCGAGAAGAGAATGTGCGCCGCGCAGCTTTTGGAGAGATGCAATGTGCGACGCATGGCGACGTTGGGGCCGGTGTCTTCGAGCACCACGACGGGGATGATCGCGAACGTGCGGAGAAGAATGTAGATGGCGGCCCAGATCGCCAGCGGTACGATAAGGACGAAGATGATTGGCGACTTCAGTATCGTCACGAATACGGCGCCTATGCTGATCACCGCGACCACGATACCCAGCAGCAATCCTCGAAAGAAGGATGCGAGCAGCACGGAGATGATCTTCCGCATCCCGGCGCTGAAGGCGCGGCTGAGATCGACCGCCCCGGTGAGGTAGCTGTCCGATACCGCGACAGTCAGCACAGCGTCGCACACCGTCACACACAACACCGCCACGAACGCGACCAGCACGAGCGGACCGGGGTTCGCCGCCATCATCTGCGGATTGCTCATCTGCTCCCGCATGATGATGCGGAGGAGCACGCCGGGAGCCATGGTGAGCGCGCTCACGGTGACGAACTGAGAGTAGTGGCGACGCAGCAGCTGGAAGCTCGCGTCCACGAGCTCTGTGGCGCGGCGCGGACGGATCTCGATAGCGGGCAATCGTGGGACAAGAATGGGAATCGCGTCACCGCTCGACGGCGGCGACGCGTTCACATTGGACGAGAGCGGCTGCCGGCGCAAGATGCCTGCAGCCATGCACCCCGCTTCGTTACGCCAACGCCGCGTCCATGTCGATTTTCACGTTTCCTTTCAGCGCCTTCGACACCGGACAACCGTCCTTCGTCGCCTGAGCGATCTTGGCGAACGCGTCGCTCGAGATCCCCGGCACGGTCGCGCGTACAACGAGCTTCATCGTCGTGATCGCGAAGCCATCACCGACCTTGTCCACCGTGCACGCCGCTTTCGTTTCGATTCTCGTCGGTGGCGAGCCCGCCTGCTCGAGACCCACGCTCAGCGCCATGCTGAAGCAGGCAGCCTCGGCCGCCGCGAGCAGCTCCTCGGGATTCGTGCCGGGCTCCTCGCCGAATCGTGTGCCGAACGAATACGACCCGGCAATCTTGCCGCTCGCTCCCGAAAAGCTTCCCTTCCCTGTTTGCAGACCGCCTTCCCAGACGGCCGATGCGTTCCGTGTCGGCATGCTCTACTCCCATGTGAATGACTGCGCGCGCACCCGCGACCGCGCAGCTCGAAGGCTAGCCACGAATCGCGGGCTCACCAACGCCCGCTCCCCGCGAATCCAGAGCGCCGTTAACCTTCCCGTATGGCCGAAGAAACCAAATCACCTCCGATCCCGCCGACCATCGAACGCGTGTTGCGACAGTTCCGCGCGCTCGGACGCGAAGAGAAGATGGCCGCGCTGCTTTCGTACGCGAAGAAGCTCGAGCCGCTGCCTGACCGCTACTCCGCGATCGACCGCTCGAACTTCGTGATCCCCGAGTGCCAGACGCGAGTCGATATCTTCCCCGAGTACCGCGATGGCAAGCTCCACTTCTTTGCCGACGTCAACGTGCGCCAGTCGCCGACAATCGCGGCGTTTCTCTCGATCCTCTTCTCCGCAGTGAACGATCAGCCGCCGGAAACCACGCTCGCGATCCCTCCCGATTTCGTGCGCACGATGATGGAGAACATCGGACTGGGCGCGCGCGAGGTCGGGCTCGCAGCGATGATCTCGCGCGTCAAGCGTTACGCGACAGAGGCCGAGCGCTACGCGGCCTGACGAACTTCGGCGCAGCCACACCCCCTCACTGGTGACCGGCATGGCAACGCAGACGCAGAACTTCAGCAATCATAGACGCAACTATCCGCTCTACCACTTCGTTGCAGCACCGCTGCTCTCGATCTATCTCGTCTATGCACTGTTCACGTTCTTCAAGGCGCCGTCACTAGCCACCGCGATGCCGGCGGTACTCGGTGCGGGAGTGGTGGCAGCACTTTTCGCCTCACGTCTCATGGTGCTGACGGTGCAGAACCGGCTGATTCGCCTGGAGATGACGATGCGGCTGCAGCGCGTACTCGGCCCCGCCGCCGCGGCTGACGCGCTCGCGCGCCTTACCGTTGGACAGCTGATCGCGCTGCGCTTCGCGTCCGATGACGAGCTGCCGGGGCTCGTCGCGCGCGTGCTGTCGCAGGAGCTGAAATCGACGGTCGAGGTGAAGCAGGCGATTCGCGAGTGGCAGCCGGATCTCCTGCGCGCGTGACGTTCGCGAGCGAGGCCGCGCTCGAGGACGCGCTGTCCGCGCCCACGGCCGGCCTGCTCGCATCGCTGCGCTCCACACCGGGAGACATCATCGTGCTCGGCGCCGCCGGCAAAATGGGCCCGACGCTCGCACGGATGGCCAGACGCGCCGTCGATGAGCTCGGGCGACGCGACCGTGTGATCGCCGTGTCGCGGTTTTCGTCCGCAACAGCGGAGCAATCGCTCCAAGAGTCCGGGATCGAGACAGTTCGCTGCGACCTGCTTGATCGTGACGCCGTTGCCGCGCTCCCTGACGCGCCGAACGTGATATTCATGGCCGGCCAGAAGTTCGGGACGCGCGACGCACCATCGGCCACCTGGATGATGAACGTGGTGCTTCCGGCTATCGCGGCCGAGCGGTACGCGAAGGCGAGGATCGTCGCCTTCTCGACCGGCAACGTGTATCCGCTGTGCCCCGTGGAGCGCGACGGCTCGCGCGAGGGTGACACGCCGGGGCCCGTCGGGGAGTACGCGATGTCCTGCCTCGGCCGTGAGCGCGTGTTCGAGGACGCGTCCGCGCGCCATGGTACGCGTGTGGCCATCGTGCGTCTCAACTACGCCATTGATCTGCGCTACGGTGTGCTCGTAGACATCGCGTCGCGCGTACTGCGCGGCGAGCCGATCGATGTGCGGATGGGACACGTGAATGTCATCTGGCAGGGCGACGCGAACGATTGGGCGTTGCGCTGTCTCGCGCACGCGAGCGCTCCGCCATTCGTCGTGAACGTCACCGGAGGCGAAACGCTCGCGGTGCGCGAGCTCGCGGCGCGCTTCGGCGAATTGCTCGAGCGCACGCCGACGTTCACCGGCACCGAGGCGCCGGACGCGCTGCTCAGCAATGCGACGCTCGCGCATTCGCTGTTCGGCGCACCATCCGTCCCGGTGGGCAGGCTGCTCGAATGGGTCGCGGAGTGGGTGCGCGCGGGACAACCGCTCCTCGGCAAGCCCACGCACTTCGAAGAGCGCACGGGCGCGTTCTGAGCGTGAACGACATCCGCGAGCATCTCGCACACGGGCACGTGATCCCAGCGCATCCGCTCGCGCTCACGGCCGCCCGCACGCTCGACGAGCGTCATCAGCGCGCGCTCACGCGCTACTACGTGGCCGCCGGCGCGGGCGGCATCGCGGTAGCTGTGCACACGACGCAGTTCCAGATCCGCGATGCGAAGCACGGCCTGCTGGCGCCCGTACTCACACTGGCCGCGGAGACGGCGAACGCCGCGCTGCGCGCCAAGCCGCGCCCGTTCGCACTCATCGCCGGAGTGGTCGGAACCACCGCGCAGGCCGTCGCCGAAGCCCGGCTCGCACGCGACCTCGGCTACGACGCCGCCCTCCTGAGTCTCGGCGCGCTCCAAGACGCGACTGAGGAGCGGGTACTCGAACACTGTCGCGAGGTTGGCGAGGTGCTTCCGCTGTTCGGCTTCTATCTGCAGCCCGCAGTGGGCGGACGCGTGCTTGGCTACGAATTCTGGCGCGGATTCGCCGAGATCCCGGCGGTGGTCGCGATCAAGATTGCGCCGTTCAACCGCTATCAGACACTCGACGTGCTTCGCGCCGTCGCCGACGCGGGCCGCGCGGACATCGCGCTCTACACGGGCAACGACGACCAGATCGTGCTCGACCTGCTCACCCCCTTCCCCCCGCTCGGCGAGAGCACGCGAGCGCCGCGCATCGTGGGTGGGTTACTCGGGCAGTGGGCCGTGTGGACGCACCGCGCCGTCGAGATGCTGGAAGAGATTCGCGATGTGCGCGGTGCTGCGTCGCTCGAGGCCAAATGGCTCGCGCGCGCGGCAGCGCTCACGGACGCGAACGGTGCGGTCTTCGACGTGAGGCACGCTTTTGCGGGGTGCATCGCAGGACTGCACGAGATTTTGGGACGCCAGCGTCTGCTCGCGGGAACGTGGTGCCTCGACCCGAACGAGGGACTCTCGCCCGGACAGCTCGAGGAGATCGATCGCGTGTTGCGCACGCACCCCGAGCTCACCGACGACGCGTTCGTCGTCGCGAACGTCGACGACTGGCTGCGCTGAACCTAGAGATCGCCGCCCTGCAGCATTCGCCTCGCGATGGTGGCGGCGATCTGCGGGCTGTCATAGGCCCGTTGCAGAATGCGAAGGCGAATCTCGGCCGTGCGTTCGGGGGTCAGGCGTGTCCGTCGCGGGCGCGAGGCGATGGACCGTACCTCTGCCACTCGGTTGTCCTGACGCGAATCTTCGGGTCGCTCAGTCATGTTGTCCTCCACGTAAGTGAATATCGGTCGTGGATTTGAAAGCTTGAGCCGGAAAATGTTGCCGGGCGCGGCTCGATGCCGTCTATGAATGGAGTACCGCCCGAGCCATCGCCCGCCCTTTCCGAGCACTACCATGGCAATTCTGTGCGTCGATGATGAACCCGCGGTAGCGATGATCGTCGAGCACGCGTTGCACGCGGCGGGGCACGAAACGGTGGGCGCGCACAGTGTTCCCGAGGCTCTGCAGGTGCTCGCGCGCGGCGGCGTCGAGCTGATCATCTCCGATTACAAGATGCCGGGCCTCTCGGGGCTCGAGTTTCTCGAGCTGCTCACGAGCGAAGGCTTCGACATCCCGCTCATCATGCTCACCGGCTACGCGAGCATCGAGCACGCGGTGGCGTCGATCAAGGCCGGTGCGGCGGACTACATCACGAAGCCCGTGCGCCCCGAGCAGCTGACGCTCGCTGTCGAACAAGCGCTGGAGCTCGTCCGGCTTCGGAAGGAAAATGCGACGCTCCGCCGCGAAATGAGCGCAGTCCGGAACGAACGCCAGATTCTGGGCGACAGCGCGGTGATGCGAAACGCCCTGCAATCCGTCGCCACCGCCGCGCCCACTCGCGCCACCGTCCTCCTGCTCGGAGAGTCCGGCACAGGGAAGGAATTGTTTGCGCGTGCGATCCACGACATGAGCGATCGCCACGACAAGCCCTTCATCAAGCTGAATTGCGCCGCCCTCCCCGAGGGGCTGATCGAAAGTGCGCTCTTCGGCCACGAGAAAGGCGCGTTCACGGGCGCGATCAAGCGCGTCGAGGGTGCGTTCGAGCGCGCGAATCGCGGGACGCTGCTCCTCGACGAGATATCCGAGATGCGTCTCGATCTGCAGGCGAAGCTGCTGCGCGTGCTGCAGGAGCAGGAATTCGAGCGCGTGGGCGGCACGAGCACGATTCGCGTCGACGTCCGCGTGGTCGCCACTTCGAATCGCGACCTCGAATCCGAGGCGGCGGCGGGGCGTTTCCGCCAGGATCTGTTTTTCCGCCTGAGCGTGATACCCCTCCGCATTCCATCTCTTCGCGAGCGGCTCGAGGACATTCCGATGCTGGCGTACCGCTTCGCATTGCGAGCCGCACGAGACGTCGGCAAGGAGATCACGGCCATCGAGCCCGAGGCCATTCAGCTCCTGCAGCGCTATCCGTGGCCGGGGAACGTGCGAGAGCTCGAGCACGCGGTGGAGCGCGCGGTGATCCTGAGCGCCGGCCCCGTGCTCGGCCTGCGCTCCTTCGAGGGGCAGCGGCTCGGCCCCGTCGCCAACGGTTCGGGCGGCCCGCCCGGCCAGATGGCGCCCGAAGCCGTGGACGAGCGGGAAGGTGGGATCGTGCTCCACACGCTCGACGTAGGGGAGGCCGAGGCGGTGCTCATCCAGCACGCCCTGGCGGCCACGGGCAACAACCGAACGAAGGCGGCGGAGCTCCTCGGGATCAGCGTCCGAACACTCCGGAACAAGCTCAACGGGCCTTCAAGAACGCCACCTCGTGACGCGATTCCATTCGCGAAGCACGGGCGGAGCATGCTACGGCAGAGTTGACCGCACGCGCACGGCACAAGATGCCCATCGGCCCCTTTTGCCGGACTTTATAACGGCGTCAGGCCCGGAAAATAGCAACGTCGCCGCCGGCTTTGGTGCGGAGCAAGCCTATGGAAAATGGCGGCTTACGCCCTTAACGAAAGAAATCTCAAAGCAAAAATCATCGTTTTTTGCTGAGTTCGCCAAGTGGGCCTCCAATTGCTTTTAAAGCGGCTGAGACCGGTAGGAAGTGGTCGAGTCGAAGCTGTGATCAATGGAGCGCACAATGTCGGACATGGCCGTGTGGCAGGCATTGAGCGCCGGAAATTCCGCTGCTCGCGAAGTGTTGCTAGCCGAGCACATCAGTCTGGTGCACCACGTCTCGCGCCAAATCCACCGCCGCGTCTCGAACGAGGTCGAGCTCGACGAGCTCATCAGCGCGGGCACCATGGGGCTAATCGACGCGCTCGAACGCTTTGAGCCCACGCGCGGTCTCGCCTTCAGCACCTTTGCCGTGCCCCGGGTTCGCGGTGCAATCCTGGACGAGCTGCGCCGAATCGATCATGTGCCGTCATCCTTGCGCCGCCGCACCAGAACGCTTTCGACCGCACGCGAATCGCTTCGCCACGAGCTGGGCCGCGAGCCCGTCAGCGAGGAAGTGGCTGCGCTGCTCGGTCTCGAAGTCGCAGAGCTGTGGAAGCTCGAGGCGGAGGCCGAGAGAACGATGCGGGTCGCGCTCGATGGCCCCGGCGGGGAGGACGGCGACGAGGCGCAGCACGCGCAGTCGATGGCGGCAGAGGATCATTCGGGGGTAGAAGAGCGGATCACACTCGATCAGGAGACGGCGATCCTCCGCGAGACCATCCTGCGGCTGCCGCAGCAGGAGCGCACGGTCCTGACGCTCTACTACTTCGAGGAGCTCAAGCTGCACGAGATCGCGGCGGTGCTCGAAGTGACGGAGAGCCGCGTGTCGCAGATCCGGCAGAAGGCCGTCACGAAGCTGCGTGGCGAGCTCTCTTCGCTCCGGTCGCTCGTGGCGTAGCCGCGAGCGCTACGCGCCGGCGCCGAGCGCCGGAACGACCAGCACATAGGCGACGCCCGCCTCGGTCTCGTCGACGCTCAGGGCAATCCCTCTGGACACGCTCTCCGGCAGCGCACCGGCTTCGGAGCCACCGCCCACGAGCACGCGCACGACTCCCACTGTTCCCATCAATCCGAATCGCACGCGCACTGCGCGCGGCGTCTGCGACATTGCCACGCGCGTCGCTGCATCGAGCAGGATGAGCAGGTCGCGCTGCAGCTGGAGCGGATCTCCGAGCACTGGCCGCGACTCGTCACCCGGTTCCACCGTGACGCCGACCACGCGACGTTCCGGATGACAGCTGTGCAGCGCCATCGCGCCGGCCACCACATCCGAAAGGCGCATGGCCTCCATCCGCCCAGCACTTCGCGCCGAGAGTGCACGCATCTGCGCGAGCAGTTCTTCGAGCCGCTCCGTCTCGATTCCGAGCATCTCGGCCATCGCGAGGGGATCATCAGCGGCCACGCGCAGAAGCTCAGCGATGGTGCCGATCGTGGCGATCCGATTACTCAGCGCGTGCGCGATGCCGCGAATGAGCGTCTCGCTCACACTCGCCCACGCTTCGCCGTACGAGCGCGAGACTCCGAGCTCGCCGGTTGGGAATGCGTCCGTGTGGGTCGTGGCGGTGTTCATCCCACCTTCGACGCGCACGACGCTTGGTCGCAACGAACGGGGCATATGTGGACGTTACTGACGCATGCGCGAGGGAATACTTTTGATCACTGTCCGTCATCCTCCTTCCCCATGAACATGCACGCAATCTCCAGGCGAGCAGGAACGACGCTCGTCATCTCGCTCGTTCTCGCCTCTGCATTCGCACCACTGCAGGCGCAGTCGGCCCCGGCGGACAAGCTCATCGACGCTGCACTGAAAGACAGCGCCGCGTGGAATCGTCTCGCCGAGCTGGTCGACACCTTCGGCAATCGCCCCACCGGCTCGGCGAGTCTCGAGAGCGCGCTCGACTGGATCGTCGCGCAGATGAAGAAGGACGGGCTCGAGAACGTGCACACCGAGCCGGTGATGGTGCCGCATTGGGTGCGCGGCCGTGAGTCGTTGACACTCATGGCGCCCCATCGTGCGACGCTGCGCATGCTCGGGCTCGGCCGCAGCGTCGGCACTCGGGCCGGGGGAATCACGGCGCCCGTGCTCGTGGTGAATGACTTTGCGGATCTGCACGCGCACGCGGCCCAGGCGAAGGGAGGGATTGTGCTGTTCGACCATCACTTCGATCCGGAGAAGGAACCGTTCGACGCGTACGGCGACGCCGTGATCTACCGGTTTGCTGCCGCCGACTCTGCGGCGGCATACGGCGCAGTCGCAGCACTCATTCGCTCCGTCACGCCGCGATCGCTGAGCACGCCGCACACGGGCGCGATGGGCTATGGCGACACCACGGCTCGCGCGCATCACATTCCGGCGGCGGCGATCACGCTCGAGGATGCGGACATGCTGCATCGCATGCAGAATCGCGGTCAGCAGATTCGCATCGCGCTGTCCATGGAGGCGCACGCAGTGCCAGACGCGCACTCGCGCAACGTGATCGCCGAGGTACGAGGCAGCGAGCTGCCGGATGAGCTCATCCTGCTCGGGGGCCACAGCGACTCGTGGGATGTGGGCCAGGGTGCGATGGACGATGGCGGCGGGATCGTGGCGGCGTGGGAGGCGCTGCGTCTCATCAAACAGCTCGGCATCAAACCGCGGCGCACCATCCGCGTGGTGATGTGGGTGAACGAGGAGATGGGCGGCCGCGGCTCGAAGGCGTATCGCGATGCGCATCGCGCGGAGCTGCCGAAGACCAGGTTCGCCCTCGAGTCGGACAATGGTGCGTTCACGCCGAAGGGAGTTCGGCTCACCGGTCCGGACTCGCTGCTCTCCGCGGTGCGCGAGCTCATCGCTCCGCTCGCGCGCATCGGCGTCACGGAGGCGAAGATGGGGGACCCGGAGGCGGACGTGGCGCCGCTCGCGGAGGCCGGGGTACCCGCGCTCGCCCTCGACGTCGACGCGTCACGCTACTTCTGGTACCACCACACCGACGCCGACATGATGAGCGCGCTGGATCCACACCAGGTCGCGCTGTGCGTGGCGACGATGGGCGTGGTGGTGCTTCAGGCCGCGAACCGGTAGCGATAGCCTCAGCTCACCGCACGCAACGTCCAGAAGTCCGCGGAGAGGTCCGTGTTGATGAAGTAGGCGTACGGCATCGTTCCGTATCCCTTCTTTCCCCAGCTCTCGCCCCACGAGTTGCGCACGAGGAACAGCTTTCTCGGATTGTCGTAGCCCACCACGCACATCGCGTGGCCACCCAACGTGCGCTCATCTCCTTGCGGCATGGGCACGTTTCCCGTACGCATCACCGCGGCGGACTCGAAGGATTCGTACACGGTGAAGCCGAAGATGAACGGATATCCCGCGGCAACGCAGCCTCGCATCTGCGCCACGTCCTGTTCCACCCGCATGTACGTCACGCCGACATGCTTCTTCGCCTCGGCATAGCACTCGGGTGACGGCTTGGTCGCGAACTGCGAGATCACGTACGGCCACATCGGCTCGGGGCATACGCCCTGATTCGCGAGCGTCTTCATGCCATCGCGGAGCTGCGCGCCGCTGTCCGTGTCCACCGTGCGCTCGATCACGCGCTCGTTGTAATAGATGAAGAGGCGCGAGGGGAGGAAATCGGTCTCCTTCTGCCTCAGCAGCTCGTACTCGAACGCGCCTCCGATTGCATTCGACGTGCACGAGCCGAGCTGCCCCTGGTCGTAGATGGGCGGCATCTGGGGGCGCAGGTCTACCGCCGATGGAAGTGCGACTGCCGTGGGGCGCGGGACGCGGAACGCGAGGTCCCGCTGATCGGGAAGATCGGGAATCCATCCGTACCGCTTGATCGAGAGTTTGCGTAGTCTCGCCATCTGTACTCCCCCTGAAGACTCTCTAAGGCTTGGGTCCGATGCGTGAACGCTATCGTGCGCCGCTCACCGCGGCCGCGCAAGATCGTCGAGCAGCTCGCGCGCGACTGCGTCGAGCCGCTCGGGATCGTCTACGATGCGCTCTCGCGGGAGAACGTTCGCGGCGTGGATTGCATCGCGCGTCATGTCGTTCGTGATCGCGACGCACTGCATCCCCGCCGCCGTCGCGGCGCGGACGCCGGGCGTCGAGTCCTCGAGCACGAAGCAGTCGCGCGGCTCGGCGCCGAGGCGTTTGGCGATCAGGAGATAGATCTCGGGCGACGGCTTCGCGTGCTGCACATCCTCGCGCGTCACCAGCTCGTCTATGTCGCCCGAAAGTCCAAGACGTTGGAGCACTAGCGCGGCATGCTTGCGGTGTGACATGGTCGCGATGCCAACGGGGTACCCCATGCGCCGCACGGAGCGCAGGAGAGCGGTTGAACACGGGTATTCCTGTTCGCGGATGAGCTGCTCGTTCTCGATCATCGCTTCGTAGATGCGCAGGCGGAGTGCCATGTACGTATCGAGAGGCGTGGACACGCCCAGCTCCTGCATACGCCGCTCGGCGTGCGCCTCGAGCCCGAAGCGTGCGAGCAGCGCGGCAGCAACCTGCTCGCGCGATTGGCCCACCATGTCGTCGTAGGCGGCGACGATCTGCGCCGCGATCGCATCGGGGCGCAGCTCGACCGCCGCGCGCGCGTACGACTGAGCCTTGAGCGCTTCGGTCTGCACGAGCGTTCCGTCCAGGTCGAAGATGGTGGCGATGCGGCGTGCGGTCATGTCTCCGAAGTTGCCAGGCAACGATGCAACGCGCGACCGGCAAGGGGTTCACCGGTCGCACGTGAATATCTCACTGCTAAAGTATATCGAAGTGCGTAACTAATAGCGCCAGCTCGTCGTGTCTCCCTTCGCCGTCTTCAGCCAGTGTGCCGCGGCGAGCTTGATGAACCGGCTGTCGTACGTGAGTCGCGACACGAGGTTCGGGTTCGCGTGATCGCCGCTCCAGCAATGCTCGTCGCGTGCGCCGTAGTCGACGATCGCATCCGACGGAGGATTCTTCGCATTCTTGAGGAAATCCTCCGCGAGATACACCGCGTCGTTCAGGAAGAAGTTGTCGGAGCGGCCGACGTTGAGCGTGATCTTGCCGCGGAGCTTGGGACCGAGTGTCGCCCAATCGCGCTGCATGATGTGCACGAGATCGTAGTTGTCGCGCCAGTGCGCAGCGACGGTGCTGTCGATCACTCCAGTGCGCTTGTCGAAGATGCGCTTCGGATAGCCATCAGCGCCCACGGGCGAGTAGACGGCCTCCCAGATGTCCCACTGTCCGCCGGAGCGCGTCTTCGAGCCCAGGACCGCCTCCCGCTGGTTCGACTGCTCGACCGTCACGCGCGTGCGTCCGAAGTAGTCGCGCTCGCCTGGACGCGGCGTCGTGCGCCACGGCCCCGTGCTCACGAACGCGTTGCCGTCGTGATAGATGTCGATCGTCGTGTACGCGTGGAAGTCGATTGGATCCGGGCAGTTGGCCCACGCGCCGTTGTAGTCCTCCGGATACTTCACCTGCGCGCCCAGCGCCTCCCATCCACCGGTGGATCCGCCATACATCGCACGCGCCCACGCACCGAGCCCCCGGTAATGTGACTCGACGTAGGGAATGAGCTCGTACGTGATCGCATCGCCGTACGGGCCGTTGTTCTCCGAGTTCACGGCGTAGGAGTCATCGTAGAACGGAGTGGGATGCTGGATCGTGAGGAGCAGCACGCGCGGGAAGCCCGGCCCCGCCCACTCCTTGTAGAACTCGTACGCCTTCTGCTGCTGCAGGCGCTCGTAGCCGAACTTCGTGCAGAGCGAGAGCTCGTGACCATTCGGGCAGTGCACGGTGAGGCTGTCGAGATTGTATGGCGGCAGCTTCGTGTCCGGCGGCGCATCACGGAAATTCCCGATGTCGTTCTCGAAGTGGCCGTGCGAGATCGCCAGCGGATAGTGCGCATCCGGATGCGTCTCGAAGCCCTCGGGCAAAACGAGAATCGCGCCGAGATACACGGGACGCCCCCAGAACTTGGTCAGGCGGTCGCTCTGGACCCGGAAGTGCTTCACGTACTTCGTATCGGGCGGCTGCGGTATTGGCGGTATCGTCTGATCGAGCACGATGTGGATCGGCGTCGTGCTGGTCGGATCGATGTGCATCTTCACGGGCTTGCTGTAGAGATTTCCCGGCGCATCCGGCCACTGCTGGCCCTCGCCCCGATCGCCGGCGGGAAGCTTCACCGTCTTGCCATCGCCGCGGTGAAAGGTCTCGTACACGTGCAGCAGCCCCTGTACCCAGTAGTCCCCCGCCTTGATGCCGGCGAGTGAATTCACAGGGTAGCCGAGTACGGTGTCGCTCAGGATCGCCTCCGTTCCTGGCGCGAGCCCATCGACGTCGAGGCCGAACACCTGCTGTGTGCTCACCGCATCCGAGATCTGCTGGCGCGGCTCCTTCGAGCTGTCCGTGGAAATGAGGAAAAGCATGCGGCCATCGAGCGGTTTCGAGCTCTGCGACGCTGCGAAGGAGATCCCGACGCGCAGCGGCGTGCTGCCGTGCGAGTCAGGGGGCGGTGGTGCGGTGCGGGCGCACGAAAGCGCGGCCGCGGCGGGCACGATGAGGGCCGCGAGGCGGGCTGCTGCGGCCCACCGGGATTGTAGCTGCACGCGTGAGTCTCCGAGCTCGAGAAGCGAGGGTGTTCCGATCGTCGAGAACAAGATCGGAGCGAGCCCGGATTCCTGCAAGGAACGACATCGCGCGAAGGAGCGCGCGCGCTACGCCTTCACAGTCGCGACGTGCTTCGCGCTGGCCAGCTGCCGGCCCACGAGCGGTGCGTACGCATTGCGCAGCGCGAGCTCGAGCTCCGCGGGGACGATCGGCTTGTCGAAGAAGAAGCCCTGTCCCAGCTCGCACCCTAGATCCTGCAGGCCATTGAGCTGTTGCTTGAGCTCGATCCCCTCCGCGATGGTCTGTAGCTGCAGCGTCTCGCCCAGGGCGATCACCGCGCGCGCGAGTGCGGATTCCGTGTCGCCACGCCCCACATCATCGACGAACGATTTGTCGATCTTGAGGATGTCGATCGGGAAGCGCTGCAGATATCCGAGCGATGAGTAGCCGGTGCCGAAATCGTCGATGGCGAGACGAACGCCCAGCGCCTTGAGCGCGTGAAGTCGGTCGAGGATCGTGGCGCTCTGCTGCATCAGCACACTCTCGGTGATCTCGAGCACGAGATGCCGCGGATCGAGCCCGCTGTCGCTCAAGGCCCGCCGCACGTCTTCTACGACGTGCTCGCCCTGGAGCTGATGCCCGGAGATGTTGATCGTGAGCGTGAGCGGCTTCCCCGGTGGACGAAGCGGCTGCCAGCTCACGGCCTGCCGGCACGCCTCGCGCACCACCCAGCGGCCGAGCGGAACGATCAGCCCTGTTTCTTCGGCGAGCGGAATGAACGTCAAGGGCGAGAGCATGCCGCGCGTGGGGTGGTTCCAGCGCACGAGTGCCTCGACACCTGCGATCTCGCCGGTCTGCAGCAGCACGATGGGCTGATACCGCAGCGTGAACTCGTCGCGATCGATGGCATGGCGCAGATCGGCCTCGAGCTCGAGCCGCTCCATCGCCTCGGTGTGCATGCGCGCCTCGTAGCGGCGATATTGCCCCTTGCCGCTCTGCTTCGCGATGTACATCGCCATGTCGGCATTGCGCAGCAGGTCGCTCGCGGTGTGATTCGTGTCCGCGACCGCGATGCCGATGCTGGCCGACGCGAACACTTCCTTGCCGTCCAGATGGAACGGATGGCGCATCAGCTCGAGCACGCGCTCGACCACGGTCATCGCCGCATCGTTGTCGGACGCATCCTCGATGAGGATCGCGAACTCATCGCCGCCGAAGCGCGCGATCGTGTCCGCCGTGCGAACCGCGGTTTCCATCCGCTCCGACGTGTGGATCAGCAGCATGTCGCCCTGCGCATGGCCGAGCGAGTCGTTGACGGTCTTGAAGTTGTCGAGGTCGAGGAAGATCACGGCGATCGTTCGCGAGTGCCGGCGCGCCAGCACGAGCGCGTGCGTCACACGGTCGAGGAAGAGCGCGCGATTCGCGAGCCCCGTGAGCGTGTCGTGGAACGCCTGATGCGTGAGCTCGGCCTGCAGCGCCTTGCGCTCGCTGATGTCGCGGGTGTTGAGCACGATGCCCCGAACCGTCGGCTCGTCGAGCAGATTCGTGCCGATCACCTCGACGTCGCGCCAGCCGCCGTCGTGGTGCCGCATCCGCCATCCGGCCGGAGTCGTGACGGCGCCCGGCGGAAGCAAGGACGTGAAGAAGCTGAGCGTGCGCGGGACGTCGTCGGGATGCACGAGCTCGGAGAGGCGCTTGCCTTCGACCTCGTTGGGTGCGTGCCCGAAGATCTGCATCACCGTCGGGCTGGCGTAGCGGATGACCGTGTCGACGTCGACGATGGTGATGACGTCCGATGAATGCTGCACGAGGGCCTCGAAACGCGCCTCGTTCTCGCGCTTCGATTGCTCGGAGAGCAGCCGCACGTTCTCGCGCACCGCGGCGATCTGGCGAATGACCACCAGCGCGGTGATCAGAATTCCACCCACTGCGAGCACGCTCATCGGCTCGGGCCAGCGGCGCACGGCGACGACGCCGAGCAGGCCGTAGCAGAGCGCGACGCTAACATACGGAAGGAATGTGAACGGTTGCGAACGCGCCGCGGTGTCGCTCTCGCTTGCGATCACCGGCGGCTTCGCATGGTAGCGCGACAGCGCGAAGACGATCACGAGATACGCGAAGACGTACACGAAGTCCGACCAGTTCGCGCTTCCCCATCCGAACTGCAGAACGGTAATGTCGGTCGCCAGGTCGGCGGCCAGATAGAACAGGAACCCGACGAGGAGCATCGACGAGGTTCCCATATTGGTCTGCGCGGGGCGGCGCATGAAGGCGGTGACGACGCCCATCAGCAGGAGCAGCGACGCGATGGGATACGCAAGGGCCCAGAACGTTCCCCAGAATCCATCGAGCTCGTAGGTGCTGGACGGGATGATGACGAGATACCAGATGGCGAGTCCGCCGCCAACGATGACGGTCCCCGCATCGAGCATGAACTTCCAGTACTCGTTCTGGACTCGACGCGCGAGCGGCATTGCGAGCAGCCCAGCGAGCCCGAACCCGTACATGCCGAAATAGAACACGTTCGTCCAGTCGGCGAGCGGATTCCCGTTCTGCACGAACTTGAGGTAGAACGCCGTCACGTTGCCGACCAGCACGCACGCGAAGGCGATGCAGAGAAAGCGAAGCGCGCGGCGAATGCGCGGATCCGTCGTCTCACGCTGGCTTGCCCGGATCGCAAGCGCCGCCGCGGCCAAGTTCATGGGCAGGAAGGCGACCGCACGGACCACGAGCGACCAGAAGCCCGCCTGCGTGTGGCTCATCAGCCACAAGTAGAAAATCGCGTACGCGGTCAGGACGAGCGCGAGTGCGTTTCCCCAATCAGCGACCCACGCGCGCACGCGTGCGTTCGCGCCCGAGGCGCTTTCGTTCGATTGCATGCTCAGTAGACGCGACTGCGGGCACATCGTTTCGTCTGCGGGGGCGGATACCGTTCCCCCAAGACGTTCTCACCGGCCAAAATGACCCGATCCGGCCCAGGTGCCGGGCCGGCTCGGGCATGGCTGGCTAATAGCGCTCTCAGGGACGGTAGCTTCCGCCCCCGCCGGCCGCGCCGGCCGCTGACATCGCGCCCGCCCCCATTCCGAATCCAAGAGCCGCCACTGCGAAGAAGATGATCCATGTGACCACGATGGTGCAGATCACGACGACTACCGTATATCCCACAGCCTTGTCCGGCGGTGACTTCATCAGCACGGGAAGTCCGAGGTACAGCAGGTACAGGCTGTAGAGTCCGAAGAGCACGCCGACGATGCCGAGGTTCGGGATCAGCGAGAAGATCCCGCCAACCCATGACGCTGTGTACGAATACGCGACGACCTTCAGCGCCTGCACCTGATTCTTGGTGCCGCCGAAGGAGGGAGCCAAGCCGTCGATCACGAGCGAGACGATGAACACGGCGGCAAGGCTGAAGCAGTACAGCACGACAGCGCTCACGAGCGCGCTGCCGATCGGCGTCTTGTAATGTCCTCCGACGAAAGGAATGCTCATTCCGATCATCGACATCCCGATCGCCTGACAGATCACGGGGATCGCGGCAAGCGGCATGATGTAGCCCGTGTACAGTGAAGCAACGGTCGCCGGCTCTGCATCGATCACTGGCCATTCCGTGCGCGGCGCGAGCAGGATGTTCTTCACGCGATCGACCAGGGCCATATCTCGCTCCAGTGAAATGGGATGCACGATGTTACGCATCCAGATCACGAGCGGAAGACGGGCTGAGCTCCAGCTCGACATTGGAGCTCGTCAAAGCCTTGAGGAGCAACAGGTTGCGAGCTAGGGCTGCGTTACCGACACTCCATCGGTCAGTCGCAGCGACAGTCGCCCGCCCTGCGGAATGCACGCGCCAATCCCAATGCCCTTCGTGCTCGGCGCCGCATCGAACTCCGTGTGCGCCGTCGCGCTACCGCTGATCGGCACCGCCTTTCCGGAGACATCGATCGAGACGCCCTTCGCGGTGATGAACACCGGCGCCTTCGCTGTCACGACACTGAGAATCACCTGTGTGCCCACCGGAAGCGTCACGCCGTTGCTGCCACTCACGGGCGTCACGGTGGTCGCGGTGAACTTGTCGCCGTCGCTGCTGTTGTTGCTGCACACACGCGAACCGCTCGCGAGCTCCAGCGTGGTGCCGGGACCGATGTTTCCGGTCTTCGCGACGGGAGGTGGAGGCGGCGCGGGCGCGGGCGCGGGAGCGGCAGCCGGGGGCGTCGCGGCAGGCGGTGTAGCCGACGGTGGAGTCGTCACGGGCCCAGGCGCGGCTGCAGGCGCCGTCGATGGCGATGTGCGCGTGCCGGTGCGAGGCGCGGGCTCGCTGCGAGCGGGAGCACGTGTTTCCGAGCCGCTTCGGTGCGCGGGCTCACTCGTGCGCGGTGTCGAGCCAGTGGGTGAAGTCGCAGGCGCGACCGCCGCGGACTGCGGCGGCGAATCGGATTTCGAATGAAAGATCCCCAGCTGGCTCAAGCCCGTCACCGCCGCCGTGATCGATCCCACGAGCGCTGCCGTCGCCGTGAGATAGCCCGGTGCCGTGTGAAACCACTTCTGCTGGGGGGGCTTTGGTTCGTCCGCCATTCGTGATGCCTCTGTGCCGAGTTCCGAGTTGCGACTATCCGAAGTCTATGGTGCGCCGAGGGTGACTCGCAATCAGTTTGATCGACTGGCCACACTTTTAGACGAAGCACGCCACCAGGCCTGCCGGGGCTGTTGCGCCGCGTGTTGCTCGGTCGTTGAATGTAGGGATGACCCGCCGGCCAACCTCACGTGCCCCATGGTCCCGGTGGAGCGACGAGCGCTTGCTCACGCTGCGCTTTCGGGAGCTGCGCCTCGCGCAACCCAGCGAATGGGTCTCACGCTGTCATCGACAGCTGTTGCTGGAGCTCGCGGAGCGCTCGCTCAGAGTGCGACCGCACGTGTGGCTGGCGGAAGAGTGGTTCTCTCCACGCGGAATTCCTGGATTCGCGATTCCTTTCTACCTGGCCCACCCCAGACTCATGCGACTCGAGCGTGCTCAGATGCATTCGGTCGAAGGTGGAACGCCCGAGTCGTGCATGACGATCATGCGCCACGAGGCCGGACACGCGATTCAGCACGCGCATCGGCTGCACCGCCGCGCGCCGTGGCGCGCGCTCTTCGGCGCATCGAGCGCGCCCTACCCCGATCGCTATCGCCCGCGTCGCCGCAGCGTTCGATTCGTTCGGCACCTTCCCGGATGGTACGCGCAGAGTCACCCCGATGAGGATTTCGCGGAGACGTTCGCCGTCTGGCTTCGCCCCGGATCGCGCTGGCGCACACGCTACGCCAAATGGCCCGTCGCGCTCGAAAAGCTCGAGTACGTCGACGTCCTCATGCACGACCTGCACAACGTGCGTCCGCCCGTCACATCGCGCGAACGACCGCTCTCCCTCGCGCAGACATCGCTCACGCTCGGCGAGCACTATCGCGAGCGCCAGCACGCGCACGACAGCGCGCCGCCGGGATGGCTCACGCTGTGAAGCGCGCTCCCCGCAGGAACAAGCTGCGCGTCATCGCCCTCACGCATCCGGATCACATCCCGCCGGACACCCTCGCGGGCACCACGGACCAGGAAGCGCTCGCCTGGCGCGCCGAGTTCGACGTCGTCAACGGGCTTCGCGAGCTCGGCCACGAAGTACTCGCGCTCGGCGCGCAGGACGATCTCGAGCCGATCCGCGATGCCGTGGGTGAGATGAAGCCGCACGTCGTCTTCAACCTGCTCGAAGAGTTTCAGTGGAATGCCACCTTCGATCACAACATCGTGGCCTTCCTCGAGCTCCTCGGCGTTCCCTACACCGGATGCAATCCGCGCGGCCTCGTGCTCTCGCGCGGCAAGGCGCTCTCGAAAAAGCTGCTGGCATATGATGGCATTCCCGTGCCCTCGTTCGAAGTCTTCCCGCTGGGCCGCAAGGTGCGGCGGCCCGCCGAGCTGCTGTACCCGCTGTTCGTGAAGAGCCTGACCGAGCACGCGTCGATCGGTATCGCGCGCGCATCGCTCGTGAACGACGACGACGAGCTGAGCGAGCGCGTCGAGTTCATCCACGAACGCGTCGGCACCGACGCGATTGCCGAGCAGTTCATTCCGGGGCGCGAGCTCTACGTCAGCGTTGTGGGCAACTCGCGGCTGCGATCCTTCCCCGCCTGGGAGCTCGTGATCGACGATCAGGATGCGAACGAGCCGCTCATCGCCACGGCGAAGGTGAAGCACGACCTCGAGTACCAGGCGCGAAAGGGCGTGCGGATTCGCGCTGCCGAGGGTTTGTCCAAGGCGCTGGCCGCCCAGCTCGGATGGATGAGCAAGCGAATCTATCGCGTGCTCGAGCTTTCGGGCTACGCGCGCATCGACTACCGGCTCGATGCCAGCGGTGAGCTCTATTTTCTGGATGCGAATCCCAATCCGGACATCTGCGAGAGCGAGGAGTTCGCCTCGGCCGCGCGCTACGACGGGGTCGAGTATCCCGAGCTGCTGCAGCGGATCGTGCGATTGGGAATGGGAGCGCGTCCCCTCTCGGCGGCCGGCTGAGAACACGACCGCCGGGGGACGTTCAGGCGGCGCGCTGGTAAGCCGCGCGCCACACCTGCGTACCTTCGTCCAAAGAAAACACGTACTGGAACTTCGCCGGCGGAAATCCGCGGACACCGATCTCGAGGAGATCGCCGGTCTCGGCATCGGCCTGGATGGCGATCACGTCAAGCGCATCCTTGAACGAATCGCTTTCGACGGCACCTTTTCGCCGCACGTCGGAGCTGCCGATGGAAAACTCATAACGCGGCATGCTGTCCTCCCATGTTTGTCTTCACATATCTATACACGCAAGAAGCGGGTTTAGTTTCGATTGGGCTGTGCGACTCGCTGCGACCGTCATTTTGGCGGGAACGGAGCGTGCTTAGGGTCTTAGCATCCAGAGACCTCTTCGGAGCAGCACGATGAGCACATCCCAGAAACTCACGAGCGCAGCAAATGCCGGCACCGTCTCGCTCGGTGACCTGACCGTCAACCGGCTCGGCTTTGGTGCCATGCGCATCACGGGCGAAGGAATCTGGGGCGAGCCGAAGGATCCGGCCGAGGCGAGGCGCGTGCTGCGGCGTGCGCTCGAGCTGGACGTCAATCTCATCGACACTGCAGACTCGTACGGGCCCGAAGTCTCCGAACGGCTGATCGGTGAAACGCTCTCTCCGTACGAGCCTGGACTCGTGATCGCCACAAAGGGCGGCTACATGCGCTCGGGGCCCAACAAGTGGACGCCGAATCTGAATCCGCAGCATCTGAGGCAGGCACTCGAGGGCAGCCTGCGTCGGCTGAGGCTCGAGCGCATCGATGTCCACCAGTTGCACAACACCGCCGATCCGACAGTTCCACTTGCGGATGCGATTGGCGCTTTGGCAGAGCTGCAGCGCGAAGGGAAGATCCGGCACATCGGTGTCAGCAACGTCTCGGTGCCGCAGCTCACGCAGGCGCGATCGATCGTGAACGTCGTGTCCGTGCAGAACCGCTACAACCTCGGCGATCGCGCGTCGGAGGCAGTGCTCACAGAGTGCGAATCACTCGGGATACCGTTTCTGCCCTGGGCACCGCTCGGAGGAAACCATCGCAAGGCGACCGCCGCACTCGCGCGGGTGGCCGCGCGGCATCATGCGACGCCGAATCAGATCTCGATCGCCGCGCTCCTCGCGCACTCGCCGATGATGCTCCCGATTCCGGGCACGTCTCGCGTGGCGCATCTCGAGGAGAACATCGCCGCTGCGGGAATCGAGCTCACGGACGAGGACCAGAGGGAGATGTCGCTCACGAGTTGACGCTCACGCTCTGACGCTCACGTTCGGAAGTCAGCGCTTTGCCCCGCTCTTCTTTCTCTTTCGCCGCTTCCAGAGCACGATACCGCCCCACACGAGCAGGCCGGCCAATACGATCCAGCCGGCCGGCCCGAGGTATTTGTGCACCACCTTGAAGTGCGCGCCGAGCTGCATGCCGATGTAGGCCAGCACACCGCACCAGACGATCGTTCCCAAAAAGTTGTAGAGTAGGAACGCGAACACGTTCATCTTTGCGTAGCCGGCGGGAAGCGAGATGAGTCCGCGTACGCCCGGAATGATCTGGCCGACGATCACCGCGAGGCTGCCGTGCTTCTCGAACCAGCGCTTGGGTTTGTGGCATGATGAGCTCGGACCGCAGCGGCAAGATCACGTTCTCAATGGCCATGAGCAGCGCAACGCCGTAAATACCCATTGACGTGACGAGCCCTATGATCCATTTGATCATGGCAAACGCCAGTGCAAGGGCAAGGCCCTCGTCCCCTCCTGAAATTCTCCCCCGAACCCGTTTCCCATGCCGAACGACGAATCGCAATCCATAAATCGCCGAACCTTCATGACGACGTCGCTCGCCGCTGGCGCGCTGATCGGTACCGGCGGCAATCCCCTGCTGCATGTGCCTGCCCTGCACGCGCCGCTGCGGGCGGCTTCGCATCCCGCGGAGCTCCGCAACGTTGGCGGGCCCGTTGAAGAGAAGTCGATCACGCAGCTGCAGGAAGCCATGCGCGCAGGTGTGATGACCTCACGCGCGCTCACCGAGGCGTATCGCGCGCGCATCGCCGAGATGGACAAGGGGCTGCGCTCCGTCATCGAGCTGAATCCTGATGCGCTCTCGATCGCAGACGCAATGGATGCGGAACGCAAGAGCGGGAAGATCCGCGGACCGCTGCACGGCGTCCCGATTCTGATCAAGGACAACGTCGGCACGGCGGACAAAATGGAAACGACGGCCGGCTCGCTGGCGCTGGTGGGTGCGCGACCCCGCCGCGACGCGTTCCTGGTCGAGCGGCTGCGTGCCGCGGGCGCGGTGATCCTCGGCAAGACCAACCTCAGCGAATGGGCGAACTTTCGCAGCACGCATGCGTCGAGCGGCTGGAGCGGGCGTGGAGGTCAGTGCCGCAATCCGTACGCGCTCGACCGCACGCCGTCGGGATCGAGCTCCGGCTCGGCTGCTGCAGTGGCGTCGAGCTTTTGCGCCGCGGCGATCGGTTCGGAGACGAACGGCTCGATCGTGAGTCCCTCGGCCACGTGCTCGCTGGTCGGGATCAAGCCGACCGTCGGACTCGTGAGCCGTAACGTGATCATTCCGATCTCGCGCACCCAGGATACCGCGGGCCCCATTGCGCGGTCGGTGACCGACGCGGCGATTCTCCTCGGCGCGATCGCGGCCGCGGACCCGGGCGACAAGGCGACGATGGCGGCCGGTGCGAAGCGGGAGACGAACTACGCCGCTGGGCTGGATGCGAATGCGCTCAAGGGCGTGCGCATCGGTGTGCCACGCGAGCAGTACTTCGGCTACAGCAGGTCGACGGACGAGATCACGCAGCACGCGATCGATCTCATGCGCGAGAAGGGCGCCGTGATCGTCGATCCCGTGGCGATCGAGAAGATGGGTGATGTGGGAGACGCGGAGTTCGAGGTGCTGCTGTACGAGTTCAAGGCCGGCATCAACGAGTATCTCGGCGCGCTCGGCTCGGGCACGAAGATGCGCACGTTGGCGGACCTCATCGCATTCAACGAGGAGCACAAGAGCACGGAGATGCCGTACTTCGGCCAGGAGATCTTCGAGATGGCGCAGAAGCGAGGCACGCTTGCAGATGCGAAGTACACGAAGGCGCTCGCCAAGTCGCGGCTCAACACGCGCGCCCGCGGGATCGATGCGATCATGAGCGCGCACAAGCTCGATGCGCTGGTGGCGCCGACGAACGGGCCCGCGTGGCTGATCGATCTCGTGAACGGCGATGCGGACGGCGGCGGGAGCTCATCGCCTGCGGCGGAGGCTGGCTACCCGTCCATCACGGTGCCCGCGGGATATGCGTTCGGTCTTCCCGTTGGCATCTCGTTCTTCGGTCGCGCGTGGAGCGACGCGAAGCTGATTCGGATCGCCTACGCGTTCGAGCAGGCTGCGAATGCGCGGCGGCCACCCGGTTACGGGCACACCGCCGCGCTCTAGATCGCGTTAGCTCTTTGGTTTCTTCGCTGCCATTGGTACCGGAGTCATCCGGGCGGGCGGCGCGGCGTTGGGGAGTGCCCTCGCAACGCTGTCGCCGCTCCCCGTCGCGAAGAAGAACTGCGGCTCGTCCCTGGTGCGAATGGAGCGGATGTACTGGATGAGCGATCCGATCTGACGGTCGTCCAGACGGCCGGCCCAGGGCGGCATTCCAAGCGGGCGACCATCGTGGATGCTGTGATAGATCGCGGAATCGCTGCCGCCGTACTTCCAGGTGGTGTCGCGCAGGCTCGGCCCCATTGCTCCACCGGCCAGCCCTCCATGGCAGCCGTAGCAGTTGTGCGAGAGGAAGATCGCGCGTCCGGCCACGGCCAGCGTCTTGTCGCCACCGAAGTTGCGCTGGCCCATGTCGTCCTGGTCGCCGGAATTTTGACCGGCGCGATTCTGCTCCTTCTCACTGCTTGGGCTGTCGCCTTTGCTACAGGCGGCCAGCACCACGAGCGAGCATACCGCGGCACGAAAGACGATCGCCGGAAGATTCGTTCGCATGGTCAATCTCCGTGAGTCGCGTCGCCCGACGTCTGTGCGGAGTCGAGCGGCACCCCGTAGTCGGACAAGATCTCGTGAATGGCAGGGCGCTCGCGCACGAGCAGCGTGTCGAGCGTACGCGCGAGCGTGGTATCGGTGCGGCGCACGCCCATGGCGATGTCGAAGGCAAAGGTCTGCCCCGAGGGATCGCGCGCGGGGGACACCGGCACGATAGTGAGTGGCGACGATGCACTCTTCGCGAAATAGCCGGCGAACGGGCCCCACACGATCGCGACATCGATGTCGCCTCGCTCGAGGGCTCTGAGAATCTCCGCCTGCGGATTGGGCTTGGAGTAGTCGCCTACGATCGGATAGCCGCGAATGTTCTCGACGATGCCGCGTGCGGCGAGTGCCTGAGCGGGCGGGGTGTTCTGGTAATCATCGCCGATCATGTGCACGCCGACCTTGAGCGACCGCAGCGCGCTGTCATCCAGCGAGCGCACGCGCACGCGGCTCTTCGTGCGGTACACGATCACGTAGGTCGAGCGGTAATACGGCGCGGTGGTGAGCAGTGGCCCGAATGAAACCGGCACGCCCATGTACACATCACACGCGCCGGCCTTGAGCCCTTTGCGAACGAAGCCGCGCATCTGCGGACGCCAGCTGAACTCGACGGTCGTCCCCATGTCGCGCGCGAGAAGTGCGGCGATGCGATTCTCGAAACCGCCGCGCCGCTCGTTCGAGAACGGAAGGTTGTTCGGATCGGCGCACACGCGCAGCGGCGGCACTCGCGACGACTGCCACGCGAATGCCGACATCGAGAGCACCGCCACCGCTACGCGAAGGATCATTGCTGCGGAAGTGCGAACACGTGGAGGGCACCGCCCGCCTTTGTATGATCAGGCAGGTCCTTCATCGCGTTCACCGCACCGAGTGCGGCGTAGGGATCGTCCTTCGACAGATTACCTGGAACGATGGCGCCTGCCCATCCGCCCACTCCCTCATAGATGGCGATGTACTGCTTGCCATCAGGACCGAGGAACGTGATGGGATTGCCCACGATTCCCGACGCGAAGTGCGTCTTCCACAGCACGTTTCCGGTCGTGGCGCTCACCGCCTTGAAGTCGCCGTCCATCGTGCCGTAGAACACGACGTTGCCAGCGGTGACCAGCGCGCCGGACCACACCGGGAAATTTTCCTTGATTCCCCATACCTTCTTTCCAGTGCCGGCATCCCAGGCGAGAAACTCGCCGCGATTGCCACCGGGACCAGCGTACATCTTCACTGCGGCGCCGACGTATGGCGTACCTGCGATGTACTGGGCCTGCACGCCTCCGTAGTCCATGCAGAGATTTGTTGCCGGAGAGTAGAAGAGCTTCGTGACGGGAGAGAACGCGGCTGGCTGCTGGTCGCGTGCGCCGGTGGACGACGGGCAGATGTTCTCCGTCATTCGTCCCTGGTGCGTCTCCTTTTCGGGAACGAGCTTCGGACGTCCCGTCGTGAGGTCGACTCCGGTGGACCAGTTGATGTACTGGAATGGCGCCGCGACGAGGATCTGCCCCGTGCTTCGGTCGATCGTGTACGCGAAGCCGTTGCGATCGAAGTGCACCACAACCTTGCGCGTCTCGCCGTTCACCGGAATGTCCGCGATGATGGCCTCGTTGACCGCATCGTAATCCCATTCGTCGTGCGGCGTGTACTGATTCGCCCACTTCAACTCGCCCGTGTCCGCGTCGCGTGCGAGCAGCGATGCGGAGAAGAGATTGTCGCCGGGCCGAAGGTCGGGATTCCACGCGCCGGGATTCGCGGTGGCCGAGTACACGAGATTTGATGCGGGATCGTACGTGATCCAGCCCCAGATCGTCCCTCCACCGATCTTCCATTGATCGCCCTTCCAGCTGCTCACGCCGAGATCCTTCTGACGCATCCACGCGTAGTACGGCTTGTAACTCGGCCCGATCTTGACGTCCTTGTCGGGACCGGTGCTGAACGCCTGCCACACGATCTTGCCCGTGCGCGCATCGAGCGCCGTGAGCCAGCCGCGCACGCCCATCTCGCCGCCGCTGTTGCCGACGTACACTTTCCCTTTCGCGACGAGGGGCGCCATCGTCATCGTCGAACCCTGGTTCGGATCCGCGAGCTTCGTGCGCCACACTTCCTTCCCGGTCTCCGCGTTCACCGCGACCGTCTGGTTGTCGAGCACGTTGTAGATGATGTTGCCGCCGAAGTACGAGGCGCCGCGATTCACGTCGTCGCAGCACGCCTTGCCGAACGCCGTTTGATCGACGGGCGGTGCGTACTCCCAGAGCTTTGCCGGACCAGGCTTGGAAAGGTCGAAGGAGATGAGCTTGTTGGGATATGGCGTGACCATGTACATTCTGCCGCCAATCACGAGGGGCTGCCCTTCGTGCCCGTCGGCGATGCCAGTGATGTAGCTCCACGCCTCTTTGAGCTGCGCGACGTTGCTGGTATCGATTTTGTTCAGTTCGCTGAAGCGCGTTGCCGCATAATCGTGCCCGGGAAGCAGCCAATCGCTCTCCTTCGATCCGGGGGGGAGGAGATTGCGCGAGGTGGTCGGCGCGGCGGACGGCGTGGTCTTCGAAAGTTGCGGCGCTGTTTGCCCCTGCGCGCGTGCACTGTGCGGCACGATTACCGCGACAGCAAGACAACAGGTGAACGAGCGCCAACTGGTGTGGCTGGCGTGCATTTCATGCTCTCCGTGACAGTCACGAAGCCGTATTGCAATGAGCGCACCGCGAACGGCGGACATGTACGCCGCGTCGATTTTTTCTTCGAGGAGAATTCCGGACACCATGATCACTGCCGCTGCGCTTCTGTTCGCCGAACCTGACTTCACCGCGCTCGATGTCCTGCACGAATACATTGGCTTCGTCGGATCCTTTCTCATCGTTGGCGCAGCCTCGTTCTACTTCCTGTTGATGCGTCCGGCGCTCGGGACCAACGCGGACGCGATGACGGCCGCCGCGCGCACGGCCGCGCGCCTCGGCTGCATCGGCGCGCTGCTCCGCCTGCTCGCGATGGCGATGTCCATCAACAGCGTCATGACGGAGAAACATCTCTCGCTCGGCGCCGCGCTCACCGGTCGTCCGTCGCAGATCATCACAGAACTGTTGACCGTCGGCGCGGTGATCGCATTTGGACTTGCGGCCGTCGCGACTCGCGAGAGCCCCACCGCATGGAAGGTGGCCGGTATCGCCACGCTCGTCGTGATGCTTGGCGCGCTCGCGACGACGGACTTGCGACGAGTCGTGAATCCGCTCCACGTGTTTGCGGCATCGCTGTGGATCGGCACGTTGATCGTGCTCGTGGCGGCGGGAGTCACCACCGCACTCGGGAGCACGATGCAATCATCCGCTCGCGGGCCCGCGGTCGCGCTGATGGTGAACCGCTTCTCGACCATCGCACTTTGGAGTGTGGGGCTGCTCGTCCTCACCGGCGTGATCACCGCCTACCGGCATCTCGGCGAAGTGTCGGCGCTGTGGACGAGCCTCTATGGCAAGACGCTCATCGGCAAGCTGTGCCTCGTTGCCGTGGTGTTCACGCTCGGCGCCTACAACAACCGGCGTCTCACACCAGCTCTCGGCACCGAAGAATCAGGGCGTCGCCTCGCCCGCTCCGCTACATTCGAGATTGCGATCGCGGCGATCGTACTGATCGTGACGGCGGTGTTGGTGAATCGCCCCGCGCCGGCGGAGCACATGTAGTGGTAACGCGGGCGCAAAGCCGCGCGTACTAGTGCACGAGCACCTTGCTCATGAATGCATCGGCTCGATAATCGCGCTCCTGCACGGCGACGTGCTTCATGTCGCGTGAGATAGTCATGCTGCGCATCGGTCGCGGCGAATCGCCGAGCGACTGCATCTGTCCGGGACCCGTGAGCTTGAAGAAGCTCAGTGAGCCCTGGCTACGAGATGCCTGAAGAAACACACCGCCATCCGTGAGCGGTGTAATGCGGCCGCCTTCCGCGAACAGCGTGGCCCACTGCGTCGTCGATCCGTCCACCAGCGAGAGTGCTCCTATTCCCAGTGAGTCGCCGGTGAGCTTGTCACCCCCGAGATAGAACAACAGACGCCCGGACGGATCGGGGATGGCCGCGTACACGAACGCGTACCAGGCGGGAATCGGGTATTCCTGTCTCTTCCCGGCGCGACTCACGATGATCTTGCCGCCCGCTGCCGGTACCCAAACCCATCCGTCGGCCAGTGCCGACGCCCACGACACGACGGAGTCGGGAAGCTCCATCTCGTTACGTAGCGCGTTGGTGCGCACATCTACTTCCGACAGGCGAAGTCCCGACGATGTCTGGCGTCCGACACCAACGGTCACCGAGTCCGCCCAATTTGCGTACAAGACCTTCCCGGCAACACCGAGTGGCGTCTCGACTCCCCCAGCGAAGGGCATGATCGAGAACCGCGGCTCGAGATGGCCGCCGCCGATCGGTATCTCCCTGCGAACCAGGAGACGGGAGCCGTCCGGCGAGATGCTCGCGTTCAGCGGGCTCGAAGAGTTCGCAACTCGCCGCTCGCTCGGATAGGAGCCTTTCAAAAGGCTGCCCAGATCCAGATCCCAGATGCTGAAGTCGTAGGTGCCCTCGTCCATCACCATGCCCGCGCCGTCGGCTGTGATGGAGAAGTTGGTGAAGAGCGCGGTGACCATCGTATCCTGGCGAGTGGAGAACCTTCCGGTGAGCGGGTCCACTCCGATTCGCACGATGGATTCACCAACACCATCGCCTGCTCGCGAGAGCCACGCAGCATCTCGCGCTGCGAGACCGCCGCACGTGCACGCATTGACCACGTGATCGGCGACTTTGCCCGCGCGATCGATCATTTGCCAAAGCCCGTGCGGGGATTGCAACACCAGCGTGAGGATCCATCCCGTTCCTGGCATGGAAGACAGCGCGGCAATTCCCTGACCTGGGCCACGAAGCTTGATACTGTCACGCACGATGCCGTCGAGCGAGGCGACGTCGATCCAGTACACGGAATCCGCGCGATACGACGGCCCGATCAGCAGCGAATCTCCGCCCGCGTAGAACGTGGCAACACCCGACGTGAGAAAGTGTGGGGTTCCGCCAAGGGCCGAGAGTATGAACGAACCGATACGGTTGTTGATCGTTCCGTTGAAGATGAGATTGCGCCGGTCCGGGCTCCACTCCAGGCCGTACCCAGCCGTCGCTCCCTCGAGCACCACGCGTGACGTGCTGCCTCCCACGTCCTGCTCGACCACGGAGTACTTGCAGCTCCCGGCCGCGCAGCTTTTCGTGATGTACGCGAGCTGTTTGGCGTCCGGTGAGATCGCGGGTACGAGCACCGCGCCCGAGCTCGTGAGCTGTGTCCGCGGTCCGAGCGCTGCGACGCCCGCGTTCACGTTCGGGATCGAGCGCCCCCGGTAGGCGTACACGCCGGCGGCGGCGACTGCCACGAGGGCAAGGACGCCGGCAACGATCGGTATTCGCCCACGCGATCGCGTTACGGTCGCCGGCGATGCGGTCGCGGGCGTTGCCGGTGACGGCGTCTCCACCCGGCTCCTCACCTCGAGCGCGCGAGAGAAATCGCCCGCACTCGCGAAGCGATCCGCCGGCGTCTTCGCAAGCGCGCGCGCCACCGCATCATCGATGCTTTGCGGTACGGTGTCACGCAGCACGCGCAGGTGCGTCGGCTTCTCCGTCATCAGCTTCGCGATCATCGACTGCGCACTCGCCCCGGTGACGGGCGGCTCGCCCGCGAGCATCTCGTACAGCACGGACGCGAGCGAGTACACATCGCTGCGCGCGTCGATGCCACGATCGCCCGTCGCCTGCTCGGGGCTCATGTACTGCGGTGTGCCGAGCGACAATCCGGTTTGCGTGAGTCGGTTGCCGCCGGCCTCCTTCACTGCGAGCGCGATGCCGAAGTCCGTCAGCATCGCCTCGCCCTCCTGAATCAGGATGTTCTCCGGCTTGATGTCGCGATGCACGAGCCCTTGCCGGTGCGCGTAGTCGAGCGCACTGGCAACCTGCTTGGTGATCGTCAGCGCTTCCTCGAGTCCAAGCTGCCGCTCCCGGTCGAGCTTCGCCCGCAGCGATTCTCCGCGCACGAACGGCAGCACGTAGTAGAGCAGTCCGTCCGCCTCCCCCGAATCGATGAGCGTGAGGATGTGCGGATGGTCGAGTCGTGCAGAGATCTTGATCTCGGTGAGAAAGCGCTCGGAGCCGAGCACCGCGCCCAGCTCGGGGCGCAACACCTTGAGCGCGACCTCGCGATCGAGCTTCCTGTCGCGCGCGAGGTAGACCACAGCCATGCCTCCTGCGCCGATCTCGCGCTCGATGACATAGCGGTCACCGAGCGCGGTGGTGATATCTGGGCTGTCGGACATAGGGCGAAGTTGTGATAATTTCGCAAAATGCGCCAGAGCACACCGCGGATCGAATGCCGCGTGACCGAACTGGCCATCTCGACCAGACGACAAACGGCTATGGTCGTCCGTTCCGCCGGTGCATAGAGTTGATCCCGGTGGACAGATCATCGGTTTTTCTTTGTACGGATGTTCACTGCCGTGAGGCACAAACGTATCCGAGGGAGCCATGGCAACCGCGATGCACCGCCCCGCCACGACCGAGTACGCGCCGTTCTACGCGCGGTACATCGACCGCGTTCCCGAAGGGGACATCGTCGCGCAGTTGCGCGAGACCGGCGCGAGCCTGAACGCGACCTTCGCGTCGATCGATGAGGCTCGCGGCGAGTATCGCTACGCCGACGACAAGTGGAGCATCCGCGTGATGCTCGGACACCTCATCGATGCGGAGCGAATTTTCGTATATCGCGCACTTCGCATCGCGCGGGGCGACAGTACGCCGCTCCCCGGGTTCGAGCAGGACGACTACGCGGCTGCATCAAACTCCGACGCGCGGCAGGTGGCCGACATGCGGAACGAGCTGCGCGCCTTGCGGGAGAGCACGATCCATTTCTTCGCCTCACTCCCTGCGGATGCATGGGCGCGGGCGGGCGTCGTGAGTGGCAACAACCTCAGCGTGCGCGCAATCGCTCACATCGTGGCGGGCCACACGAGGCATCATCTCGATGTACTGGCGGAGAAGTACGGAGTGCCGACCCGCAAATGATCGCGGCCTCGCAATCCAGGCATCGGGTCGACGAAGGCGAGCCGCCGCGCTTCGCAATCGAACAGGCCGACGTCGATGACGTGGAACACATTGCGCCGCTATTCGACGCGTACCGTCAGTTCTACGGTGCCCCGCCCGACCTCGCGGCCGCACACGCGTTTCTCGCCGCACGCCTTGCTCGCGCCGAGTCGGTCGTGCTCCTCGCGCGAGCATTGACGACCGCGACGCAACCCGCCGCCGTCGTCGGCTTCGCCCAGCTCTACCCCTCGTTTTCCTCCGTCTCGCTCGGCCCGATCGTCGTGCTCAACGATCTTTTCGTGATTCCGTCGTGGCGGCGGTCGAGCGTTGCCCGATCCCTGATCGCGGCAACTGTGCGGCACGGCGAGCGCGTCGGTGCGATCCGCATCCATCTCTCGACGCAGACCAGCAACGCGCCTGCGCTGGGTCTCTACCGAGCCCTCGACTTCGACACGGATGTAGAGTTCACACACATGAGCCTCGACGTCCGTCGCGACGACTTCTAGCCGAAAGCTCGGAGAAGGAGGGGAACGCGGGACGCGCGCCGGCCGTTCTCCGCCATGACCGACTCTCTTTTCTCCCCGCTGACGCTCCGCGGAATCACGTTCAAGAACCGGCTGGCGGTCTCACCGATGTGTCAGTACGCGAGCGTGGACGGCCTCGCGACCGACTGGCACCTCGTGCATCTCGGCTCTCGTGCGATTGGCGGGGCCGGGCTCGTGTTCACCGAGGCTGCGGCCGTCCTTCGCGAGGGACGCATCTCTCCTGGCGATCTCGGGATCTGGAAGGATGTGCAGATCGAGCGGCTTGCGCGTGTCACGGCGTTTCTGCGCGCGCACGGAGCGGCGGCTGGCATCCAGCTCGCGCACGCGGGCCGCAAGGCGAGCACGTCCGAACCGTGGAAGGGAGGGAAGCCACTGGGCATACTGGACGGAGGATGGGCTCCCATTTTCTCGGCGAGCAGCATCGCATTCGACGAGGGCTACCAGGCACCCGTCGCGCTCGATCGCGACGGAATTCGCTGTGTGATCGCCGCGTTCGCCGACGCCGCGCGTCGCGCGCTTGACGCCGGCTTCGAAGTCATCGAGCTGCACGGCGCGCACGGATATCTCCTGCACGAGTTCCTTTCGCCGCTGAGCAACAGGCGCACGGATGAATACGGGGGCAGCTTCGAGAATCGCACGCGCCTCGTGCGCGAGATCATCGAAAGCGTTCGCAACGTGTGGCCCGCGAGCTTGCCCCTCTTTCTTCGCATCTCCGCAACGGACTGGACCGATGGCGGCTGGGATGTCGAGCAGTCGGTGGAGCTCGCACGGATAGTCGCACCACTTGGCGTCGATCTCATCGACTGCTCGTCCGGCGGAAACGTGCCGAAGGTGCGCATTCCCGTTGGAGCGGGCTACCAGGTGCCGTTCGCCGAGCGTGTGCGCAAGGATTCCGGTGTGCCCAGCGGCGCCGTTGGGCTGATCACCGAAGCGAAGCAGGCGGACGAGATCGTGCGAAGCGGAAAGGCCGACCTCGTGCTGCTCGCGCGTGAGGAGCTTCGCAATCCGTACTTCCCGCTGCACGCCGCGAAGGAGCTCGGCGCAGAGACGCCGTGGCCGGTGCAGTACCTTCGCGCGAAGAACTAGCGACGCGCACTAGCGCAGGAGGCTGCCTCGCCCGCGCGCGAGCTGCAGCAGATCGTTCAGCACTCCGCTCGCGGTCACATCCGGGCCGGCGCCCGGCCCTGAGATGACCATCGGGTTCGTCCTGTAGCGATCGCTCACGAACACGAACTGATTGTCGGTGCCGCGCAGCGACGCCATGGGGCTCGATGAGTCCGCGATCACGAGTCCGACACTCACCTTGCGTGCGCTCGCGCTCACCTGATAGCGGAGCACGCCCCCGCGCGCGCTCGCACGCGCGACGCGCGCACTCCACGCATCGTCCAATGTCTCGAGCTTCGCCAGAAACTTCTCGAGCGGCATTCGCGCGGCCTGTGGCGTGACCAACGATTCGACGCTCACGTCTCCCAGCTCGCCCGGGAATCCGAGAAGCCGCCCGAGGATCAGCCCCTTTCGCGCGACATCCATCCCGGTGAGATCATCGCGCGGATCCGGCTCGGTGTAGCCGCGAGCCATTGCGTCGCGCAGCGCGGCCGAGAACTTCTTGCCGCGACCGAGCTCATCGAAGAGAAAGCCGAGCGTGCCCGAGGGACACGCGTCGATGCGACGCACGCGGTCACCGGACTCCACGAGCTTCGCATACGTGTCGAGAATCGGGAGCGCCGCGCCGACCGTGGTCTCCGCGCGGATGCGGACGCCGCGCTCCTCCGCGAGCGCGCGCAGCTCGCGCACGCGAGCGCGCGGGCCGCTGAGCGGACGCTTGTTCGCCATCACCAGGTCCATCCCCGCGCGCACCGCGTCCATGAGCAGCGACATGGTGTCGTCCGCGGTGACGTCGATGCACACGGGATGCGAGAGCGCATGCAGCGCGATGTGCGCGAGCGACCCGTGCGTCGGCGACGCGTTCGCGCCGGGGAGGATAGCGATCCCGCGGCGCGCACGCTTCGCTGCGGTAGCGCTCGCGAGGCGCGCGGCGGACAAGCCATCAGCGTCGAACAGATATCCACTGCGGTCGATGATCCCGACCACGCGCGGAGCGCCACTCTTCCTCCCATTGCGCGCGATGAGCGCCGCCACGCGCTGGCCAATCGCGCCGTAGCCGAGCAGCACGACGTCGGAGTGCGCACCGGCCACCAGCCCTCCGCCGCCCACACGGTCGAGCTGGAACGCGGTGTGAATGCGGCGCAGCGCGGTTACGCCATTCTTCGCGTCGACCACCACGGAGAGGTTGAGCTCCGACGATCCCTGCGCGAGCGCGACGACGTTGATCCCCCCGCTCGACAGCGCGTCGAACACGCGCGACGCCGTGCCGGGCATGTCTCCGATCCCGAGCCCCACGATCGCGATGGTCGCGACATCGTCGCGCGAGGTAACGCTGTCGATCTCGCGATTGGTGATCTCGTGACGGAACTCGTGCGAGAGTCCCTTGCGCGCGCGTGCGGCGGCGGCGGTCGGAACGCTGAAACAGATCGAGTGCTCCGACGACGCCTGCGAGATGAGCGACACCGAGATCCCTTCGCGCTGCAGGGTCCCGAATGTGCGCGCGGCGATGCCGGGTACGCCGAGCATGCCGTTGCCCGCGACGGTGATCATCGCCTGATCGGCGGAGATCGACAACGCCTTCACGGGGTAGTGTCGCGCAGTGCGCCGCGCGGAGACTTCGGTCCCCGGCGACTCGGGATTGGCGAACGGGCGCACGAACA
>JBDTXN010000009.1:0-44649 GCA_040006175.1 Gemmatimonadota bacterium
TGGTTGAGACGTGGCGGCACGACCTCGCGCGCCACGACACTCAACTATGGCAGACCCGCGAGTGGAGCGATAGCGTCACGTCAGACTGTCCGTTCGCTGTTCGGTGAATGGTGACAGCGAACTGGGCCGTGACGTGGCCGCCCGCAGTCGGGCGAAGTACGCTATGGCTGTAGCACTATCCCCGACATGTGTACGACCTCGAAGTCGCTTCCGTGCACATGGGTCAGGTTGTGCAGATCGTCGTCGTTCCAGCGTGGATCGGGCGCGCCGCTCAGGTACATGTTCGAGCCGTTGTCGGCGACGAACATCCCGTACTTCTTGAGCGCTTTGAGGATTACCTGGTTCGCCGGCGAGTAGCCGGAGATGTCGAAGCTCGCCTTGAGACGAACTCGCATCCCCATGGGAGGGAAGTTCGCGCTCGTTTGCGAGCCCGCAGAGTGTCGTGCCGGGGGGATGTAGGCCTTCCTCGTGCGCGCGCAGCTGAAGCGAAGCGCGTGCTCGATCGCGTGGTGGATTCCAACCTCGTCGTAGCGCACCAGTCCCGGAAAGATCGGAAGCCCAGCTGCATCGGCCGACGTCCAGCCCGCGGGACGCACCGTGTCCGTCGTCATGTCGAAGATTGCTCCGGAGCCCCCCGTCCAGCTCACGCCGCCGTTCACCGGGTGGGCATCGTACATCTCGTACAGCTTCCAGTTGTCCGCGTCGACCACGAGCACGTGCCGGTCGCCGGTACTCGACGCGCCGCCCTCGATCGGCGCGTACGGCGGAACGGGGTAGGGTCCCGCATCGCTTTCGTCACCGTAATAGAAGCTCACTGGCACTCTCGGCTGCGTGCCGTGAACGAGAACGTACGAGATTCCATTCGGCGCGCCCGCGTAGACCGTTCCGAAGTCCGGATGCACTCCCGTCGTCGCGCCGCACGATGCGATCAGGCTGTCGGAGAGTGCATCGCGCGGGGATCCCGATATATCCGTACGCCACGGGTCGCTCGCGGGAAAGACCGCGCGGCCACCCAGATCTCCACTGCCATTACCGAGCGCCGTGAAGGTGACGGAGGCGCCGGAGATCGAGGCCGTCACGGAAGTGGCGAGGAAGGTGCCATCGAGCGTCCAGTGAACGCTCGCGTGCCCACTGGCATCGGTGGTGCTCGAGGCCGCACTCAATGTGCCATTGTGCGCTGCGGCGGTCCACGTCACGGTCGCGCCGCTCACCGGTGCGCCCGCCGAGTTGCTGACCGTGACCACGAGCGGCGACGCGAGCGTCGAGGACAGCGTCCCTGTCTGGGCATCTCCGCTCGTCTTCGCAATCCTGTTCGCCTGTCCACCCGTGCCAGTCGAGCCCGTCGTGTTGCCGCCGGTCGGATTGCTGCCAGGTGTTGTCGGCGACGCAGCTGCGCACGCGACGGTCACGGCGAACAGCACTACAGCGCGAGAGGTACGCAAGAGCCGCATCGGGAGACTCGGATAGAGGAACTGCCCGCGGTCGGTTGGACCGCCCACCGCCCACTGTTGACGACGAAGCGCTCGCGCGCGCGGCAACCGCATCTACACCCACCTCCATGTCTGCCGTGTGCTCGATCCAGTACACAGGCGTAACGGGACGTGACAGCCGCTCCGATCGTCTGTAGCTGGCAGTGGTCAACCCCCCGATGTGCCCCGGCTCGCGTCCGTCCGCGTGATGTCGGGGGCACTCTCGATGCAAGTTGCCCCAGCGGCAGTGGCCTACTAGGACGAGGCGACCGCGCCGGCGATCTTCCACCGACGCGCAAATACGGAGTAGACGATCGCTCCGATAACGGCGCTGAACGCACCGAACGCAGAGGGGATAGGCGCGCTCACCAGCGCGCTCCCCACGGCCGCGACGGATGCCGCGGCAAAGAAGAGCGGTACGAGCGGATAGCCCCACACGCGATACGGGCGCGGCTGCTCTGGCAGCGTGCGCCGAAACACGAACACGCTCGCTGCACTCAGTCCAAAGAAGATCCAGTCGGCGAACACCTCGCCGTTGAGCAGCCAGTCGAGGCGCGAGCGCGCGAGCAGCAGGAGCGCCACCGACCACAATCCCAGCATCGCGATGCTGATGTGCGGTGTGCCGAATCGCGGATGAATGCGTGCCGCCGCAGGGTAGAACAGCCCCTCGCGAGCCATGGCGTAGAAAATCCTCGGCGTCGCAAGCAGAATGACGTTCACGATCCCGAGTATCGACACCATCGCGGCAATTGTGATCAGCGTGCCACCGAGCGATCCCACCATTCCGATTGCGGTGTCCGCGGCGACGCTCGTGCTCGCAGCCATGCCGTCCCGTCCGAGCACGCGCAGATATGCGACGTTCACGCCGAGGTAACAGCACATGATGATCGCGATGCCCAGAGCGAGCGCACGCGGGATCAGCCTCGCGGGATCGCGCACCTCGCCCGCGACCATGTTGAGATTTTCCCATCCTCCAACGGAAAAGAGCACCGGAACAAAGGCTGCGGCGAGTCCCACAGCGAGAGGTGGGAGTGGCGCGGAAGACACTAGCGGCGCGGGAGCCGGAATGCGATTCCACAGAACGACGACGCCTACCACGAGTGCACCGAGGGCGACGAGCTTGCTCATCACGAGCGTGTTCTGCACGGCGGCACCGAGGCGGAGTCCGCGATAGTTCGTCGCGGTGAGAATGAGCAGCACCGCGACCGCGACGCCGGTGTTGCCACCCACTGAGGTAAGATCGAAGAAGCGTCCGACGTAATTCGCGAATGCCAGCGCGACGGCCGCGGCTGCGCCGCTCGCGATCGTCGTGAGAATCATCCAGCCGTAAACGAACGCCGCTCGCTCACCGAATGCGCGGCGGATGTAGACGAACGGACCGCCCGCATCCGGCAGCATCGCGCCGAGCTCCGCGAACGTCAACGCGCCGGCGAGCGCGATGAAACCACCGAGCGTCCAGATCGCGAGCACCCATCCGCCGCTCGGAAGCGTGCGCGCGACCTGCGCGGGTGTGAAGAAGATCCCGCCGCCGATGATTCCTCCGACCACGATCATCGTGGCGGAGAGGAGGCCGAGCTCGCGGTGCAGAGTGGGTGCGGCGCTCACTCGGGTCGCGGCACGCCCGAGAGCCTCGCGCACGCGGCAAGCAGCGTGTCCTGCACCTGTAGATCACGCGCCGCCGGATGCGATTCGCGTGGGCGCTTGTGATAAAAGTATTGGCCGGACACGCGCGCGGCGGCGTCGTCGCTCACCGCCAGCCACGCCTGCGTCTCGGCGCCTTTGGACAGATCGTCGGGCGCGCTGCGCCCGCCCATCTTCGTCGGCACCCAACCCGGGTCGACGGCGTTCGAATACACCGATGGCCAAAGCCGCGCCAATGCAAAGGCGAGGATGACGTCCTGCAGCTTCGAGTCGGCGTACGCCTGCGATCCATCCCAGCGCCGCGCCTTCCATTCTCTGTCGCGCAGTGTCGATTCCCCCGAGCGATGCATTCCCGAGCCGAGATAGATGAGCCGCTCCGGTTTGCGAATGAGCACGGTGAGAAGGTACGGTGCGAGCGTGTTGATGGCGAATACGCGCGGCGCTCCCTCGGCCGTGGATCCGCGTTCGCGCTCCCGATAGCCGATGGCCGCGTTGTGGATGACGGCATCGAACGCTCCGAGCGCGTTCACCTGATCGGCGAGCGCCTTCGTCTCCTCGAGGCTCGCGAGATCGCCAGTCACGGCTTCTTCTGCGCCCGGCACTTCGCTCATCGCCTCGCGCGCGCGCGACGCATTTCGCGCGTGCAACACCACGCGATGTCCCTGCGATACGAGCAGCTGCGCGGCCATTTTTCCGAGCCCGTCCGCCGATCCCGTGATGAACACGCGCGACATGCGCCAGCTCCGGTCTGAAATGATGTCGAACGGTAGCTGCTCAGCCCAGAAAGCGCGCGAGGAACGGCGCGGTCCGGCTATCGCGAGCGTGGGCCACCTGTGCAGGAGTGCCCTCCGCGACGATGCGGCCGCCCTCGTCACCGGCGCCCGGGCCGATGTCGATCACCCAATCACTACCCGCGACCACACGCATGTCGTGCTCCACCACGATCACCGTGTTTCCGGACTCGACCAGGCCGTCGAGCTGCAGCATGAGCTTCTCGACATCGGAGGGATGCAGCCCCGTGGTCGGCTCGTCCAGCACGTAGAGCGTGTTGCCACGCTGCTGGCGTTGCAGCTCCGTGGCGAGCTTGATCCGCTGCGCTTCACCGCCAGAGAGCTCCGTGGCGGGCTGCCCAAGCCGGAGATACCCGAGGCCGACTTCGCGCACCACTCCCAGAGAGCGCACGAGCTGCGTCTCGCCCACGAAGAAGGACCACGCATCGTCGACGGTCATGCCGAGTACCTCGGCGATGTTCTTCCCGCGGTACTCGATCTCGAGCGTCTTCGCATTGTAGCGCGCGCCGTGACACGTAGGGCAGGGCGCGTAGACGCTCGGCAGAAAGAGAAGCTCGACCATCACGAACCCCTCGCCGTCGCACGTCTCGCACCGGCCCTTCGCGACGTTGAACGAGAATCGTCCTGCGGCGTAGTGGCGTGCTTTGGCGGCCTTGGTTGCCGAATAGAGTTTGCGCACGTGGTCGAACAAGCCCGTGTACGTCGCGAGATTCGAGCGCGGCGTGCGGCCGATCGGCCGCTGGTCGACGCGGACGAGTCGCTTGAGGTGCTCCATGCCCGCCGTGATGCGTCCACCGAGCATCGCGGGCGCGTCGCGCTCGAGCTCCTCGCCCTCTTCGCTCTCGACGGGAAGCTCGTGGCCGAGCTGCGCGGCGACGAGCTCGACGAGCGCCTGGCTCACGAGGCTGGATTTTCCGGATCCCGAGACCCCGGTGACGGTGGTGAACACTCCGATTGGGAGTCGCGCATTGAGCTCGACGAGATTGTTGCGAGTGACACCCTCGAGCTCGAGCCATGCAGCGGGCACGCGCGGTGTGCGGGCCGGGAGAACGTAGTTCCCGAAGAGATGTCTGCGCGTTTGCGACGCTTCGACGCGCTCGAGCCCCGCCGGTGGGCCGCTGTAGAGCACGCAGCCGCCCTTTTCGCCGGCCGCGGGCCCCACGTCCACGATCCAGTCCGCGCAGCGGATGACGTCGAGATCGTGCTCGACGACGAAGAGGGAGTTGCCGGATGCTTTCAGCCGATCGAGCGCGACGAGCAGCGCCTCGGTGTCCGCGGGATGAAGGCCAGCCGATGGCTCGTCGAGCACGTAGACGACGCCGAACAGATTGGAGCGCACCTGCGTCGCGAGTCGCAGCCGCTGCAGCTCGCCAGGCGAGAGCGTCGGCGTGCTGCGGCCGAGCGAGACGTACGAGAGTCCGAGATCGAGCAGCACCGAGAGCCGAGCGCACAGATCCTGCGCGATACGCAGTGTGACGAGGGCCTTCTCCGGGTGCTGCGCCTCGAGCTTCTTGTGACCGGCGGCATCCCCGTCCGCGTATGGCTGCATTATCTGCGCGAGCTTCTTGAGCGGAAGTGCGGAGATGTCCGCGATGTCGTAGCCCGCGAACTTCACGGAGAGCGACTCGAGTCGAAGTCGCTTCCCGTGGCACACGGGGCACTCGGTGCTCTCCATGTACTGCGAGACGCGCCGCTTCATGGACGCGCTTTCAGTGTTGGCGAACGTCTGTAGCACGTACTTCCGAGCACCGGTGAAGGTGCCCATGTAGCTCGGCTCCTCCTTCCGTTTGAGTGCGCGCCGCACCTCGGCCGGCGTGTAGCCCGCGTAGACCGGCACCGTAGGCTGCTCGTCCGTGAAAAGCAGCCAGTCGCGATCCTTTTTCGGAGTCTCGCGCCATGGCTTGTCCACGTCGTAGCCCATCGTGACGAGGATGTCGCGCAGATTTTGACCCTGCCACGCGGTAGGCCATGCGGCGATCGCACGCTCGCGTATCGTGAGCGAATCGTCCGGTACCATGGAGCGCTCCGTCACCTCGTACACGCGCCCGAGCCCGTGGCAGCGCGGACACGCACCCGCCGGCGTGTTAGGCGAGAAGGCCTCGGCCTCGAGATGCTCCTGTCTGGGCGGATAGTTTCCCGCCCGCGAGTAGAGCATGCGCAGGAGATTCGATAACGTGGTGACACTGCCCACGGACGATCGCGTCGTGGGCGAACCGCGCTGCTGCTGAAGCGCGACGGCGGGCGGCAGGCCGTCCACCTCATCGACCTCGGGCACCGCCATCTGATGGAAGAGTCGCCGGGCGTACGGCGACACCGATTCGAGATAGCGTCGCTGCGCCTCCGCGTAGAGCGTGCCGAACGCGAGCGACGATTTGCCCGACCCCGAAACTCCCGTGAACACAACGAGCGCATCGCGCGGAATCTCGACGTCGATGTTCTTGAGATTGTGCTCGCGAGCACCGCGCACGTGTACGAATCCAGTGGAGTCCTTCGCCGGGGCGGTTCTCGAATAGGGATTCGATTTCGGCATTCCCGGTCACCCGCCCGGATTGATGATCATCACGAGCTGGTCGCCGGAGCTCACGTCGATCTCCTCCGTCACCGGCGTGCGATTGCCGCCGATTGGATCGGCCACAAAACGAAGAAAGGTCGTCCCGTTGATCAAATACTCGGGGATGGTGAGCACGGTGGTCTTGTTGCCGGGCGCGATCCCGAGCCGGGTGCGCGAACCGCTGGTGACCGCATAGACCGTCATGTCGTTGAAACCTTCATTCTGCACGTCGATGGTGGTGCGCACTGGACCGTCATCCGCGGTGTGCGTCGCGCCTCCGCTCCGGCAGCCTCCGGCCGCGAAGGCGAATGCGAGGATGAGGCCGCAAGCGAGCGTTCGGGTTGGCGTTGCTGCACTGCGAGCGGCGGTTTTCATGAACGGTCTCCGAATGTGTCACATGCGGGCGACGCAGGCGTACTCCAATGCAAGAGTGGGGCGACTGCGACTGCGCGAAGCGCTTCGCTGCTGAAATCCGGTGGATTCCGGCAGCGTCGCTTTCCGCCCAAGTAGATTTCCCACCGAATTCCGAATCGCGCTGCATGACGCTCGACCAAAACAATGCCCCCAACGTACGAGACTTCGCGTGCTTCCTCACATCGATGGCGAATCCGCGACTCTCGTCGCCCTGGAAGAGGATGCGGACCGTGATGCCGGCGCGCTCTTCGTCGACCTCGTGGCCGAATATTTCGCTACGACTCGCGTAGGTGCGGGGCAGGTCTCGACGCCGCGGAGCGCGAGCGAGCTGGCGGCGCGCTTCGCCGATGCGCTGCCGAAACACGGCCGGCCGCTCGACGAGGTGGTGAGGCGGCTCGCATCAGATGTGATCGCCGATGCCAATCAGCTCATGCACCCGATGTCGCTGGGCCATCAGGTCGCAGCTCCGTTGCCCGCGGCCGTGTGGAGCGAGTCCCTGATCGGCGCGCTGAACCAGTCGACCGCAATCTGGGAGATGTCACCCACAGCCACCGTGATCGAGACGCAGCTCGTGCGCGGGCTCGCGGCCCTCGTCGGGTGGGGAAAGGAGGCGGGTGGGACGTTCACCTCGGGCGGCACAGAGGCGACGTTCACCGCGCTGCTGGCGGCGCGCGCTCGGGCTATTCCGGATGCGTGGGAGAAGGGCGTGGGCGAGCATCCACCCGTGGTGCTCTGCGGCGAGCACTCGCACTACTGCGTCACACGCGCCGTCGCGCAGCTCGGCCTCGGCATGCAGCGCGTGATCGCGGTGCCGTCGCGCGATTGGCGGATGGATGTCTCCGCCTTAAGAGAGATGCTGAACGCACGCGCTGCCGAGGGGTCGCGGGTGATGGCCGTGGTCGCAACCGCCGGCTCGACCGCGACGGGAGCGTTCGATGATCTTTCGGCCATCGGCGCGCTATGCGAGGAGCGCGGGATCTGGCTGCACGTGGACGGCGCGCACGGTGCCTCCGCGCTGCTCTCGCCCGCCCACCGGCATCGCGTGAAGGGACTCCACTACGCACGCTCGCTCGCGTGGGATGCGCACAAGATGATGTTGATGCCACTCGCCGCCGGCATGCTGCTCGTGCGCGACGAGGCGGATCTCTCGCAGGCATTTTCGCAACACGCGCCGTATCTCTTTCATGGGGCGCACGGCGACCGCATGTGGGACCAGGGCACGCGCAGCTTCCAGTGCTCGCGCCGCGCGGACGCCATCAAGGTCTGGGTCGCCCTGCAGCGCTATGGCGTGGATGGAATCGCATCGATCTACGACCGTCTCTGCGAATCCGCGCAGGAGTTGCACGAGCTGATCCAGGCGCACACGGAATTCGAAGCAGTGCACGTGCCCGAGACGAACATTCTCTGCTTTCGGTGGACGGGAAACGGCACCGTGGACCCTCGGGCGCTCGATGCGATCAACCTGGGTCTGCGCTCGCGCTACAATCGCGCGGGGCACGGCTGGATCACTACGACGGTACTCGGCGCACAGCGTGTGTTGCGCGTGACCGTCATGAATCCGCGCACCACCCGCGAGCACCTGGCGTCGCTGCTCGAGGAGCTCGCGCGCGAGGCCCGCGCCACCGGCGAGCCGTAGCACATGGCGCTGCTGGGCATGCAGGATGTCGGCATCGCGTTCGGCGGGCCGCCCGTGCTCGACCACGCGCGCTTCGCCATCGAGCGCGGCGAGCGTGTGTGTCTGCTCGGTCGCAACGGCGCGGGAAAGAGCACCGTCATGAAGTTGCTCGACGGCACCATCGCGCCAGACAGCGGCGAGATCGTGCGCCAGACCGGCGTGACGGTCGCGCGTCTCGAACAGGAGGTGCCGGCCGACATCGACGGCACGACCTTCGATGTCGTAGCTGTGGGACTCGGTGAGGTGGGGCTCCTGCTCGCGCGCTACCACCAGGCGAGTCACCGCGTGAGCCTGGATGCGACGCCGGCGGCGCTGCGGGAGCTCGACCGTCTGCACCATGCCCTCGATGCGGCGAAGGCGTGGCAGGTGAACACACGTGTCGAGACGGTGCTCCTTCACCTCGGCCTCGACGCAGATGCGCCCTTCGCCGGCGCATCCGGCGGAACGAAGCGCCAGATCCTGCTCGCGCGCGCGCTCGTGCGCGAGCCGGACGTGCTCCTCCTCGACGAGCCGACGAACCACCTGGATGTCGAAGCCATCGAATGGCTCGAGTCCTTTCTCATCGAGCGCGGTACGACGCTGCTGTTCGTCACGCACGATCGCGCGTTTCTGCGGCGCCTCGCCACGCGCATCGTCGAGCTCGATCGCGGCAAGCTCGCGGATTGGGGGAGCGACTATGACGCGTATCTCCAGCGGAAGGCGGCGTCGCTCGAGGCGGAGTCGAAGGCGTGGGCCGAGTTCGACAAGAAGCTCGCGAAAGAGGAGGTGTGGATTCGCACCGGCATCCAGGCGCGTCGCACACGAAACGAGGGGCGCGTCCGCTCGCTCGAGGCGCTACGCGTGGAGCGCGGCGAGCGGCGTGAGCGTACGGGGACGGTCAGGTTGCAGACGCAAGAAGCCGAGCGATCAGGGCGGCTCGTGGCGGAGGCGACGCACATGAGCTTTGCGCGCGGCTCCCGACCCATCATTTCGGATTTTTCCACGACGATCACGCGAGGCGACCGGGTAGGGCTCATCGGCCCGAACGGCTCGGGAAAGACCACGCTGCTGCGCCTCCTCCTCGGCGAGCTCGCGCCCGACAGTGGCGGCGTGCGGCTCGGCACCAATCTCGAGATAGCGTACTTCGATCAGCTTCGCGAAACGCTCGATCCGGAGCAAACCGTGTTCGCGAGCATTGCGGACGGCGCGGAGTTCGTGGACATCGGCGGGAACCGCAAGCACGTGCTTGGCTATCTCCAGGATTTTCTCTTTCCGCCGGATCGCGCACGAACGCCGCTCGGCGCACTGAGTGGCGGTGAGCGGAACAGGCTCCTGCTGGCACGGCTGTTCACTCGCACCTTCAACGTGCTCGTGCTCGACGAGCCGACCAATGATCTGGACATCGAGACGCTCGATCTCCTCGAGGAGCTGCTGCTCGACTTTTCCGGCACGCTGATGGTGGTGAGCCATGATCGTGAGTTTCTCGATCATGTGGTGACGAGCACGCTCGTGGTCGAAGGGCAGGGGAAGATCGGCGAATACGTGGGCGGCTACACCGACTGGGTTCGCCAGCGCGCTGCTTCGCATCGGTCTGGAGAATCACGTGAGGCGAATGCGGCGTCGACAGCCTCAGCGGCGAAGGGGCGGACGTCATCGCCCGCCGCGGCGCGTTCCGAACGGAAACGCAAGCTCACGTTCAAGGAGACGAACGAGCTCGCGTCCCTTCCGGCCTCCATCGATGCACTGGAGCGCGAACGCGAGACGGTGTATGCACTGCTTGCCGATCCGGTGGTGCTGCGCGATGGTGCGGCGACCGGCGCCGCGAAGATACGGCTCGGGGAGATTGAGACCGAGATCGCTCGACGGTTGGCGCGATGGGAGGAGCTGGAAACGATCGCCGCGGGTTGATGCGGGCATGGCCGACGCGCATGCCCGCGCAAGCCTGGCGCATACGTCGGGGCGCGCGGATTCGGTTATCGGAGCCGGATGCAGTTGGCCCCGCAGGGCGCACACAACACCTTACACGGGTAAACACCAATGATCGTTATTCGAAGGCTCGATACGGGCGAACCGCTCACTCAGGTCGACGCCGATAGTTTGCTCGGCGCGTGCCTCGCGGGCGTCGCGATGATGTACGCGGAGCTGCCGGGCGCGGGTTTTCAGAAGAGCGACTTGCGTGCTGCGGACCTGTGCAACGCAAACCTGCGCGGCGCGTCGTTTGCCGACGCAGACCTGACGGGGGCCGATCTCACCCTGGCAACCGCCGTGGGCGCGGACTTCCGGCGCGCGTTGCTCAGCGATGCCCGGCTCCAGGCGATCAACCTGGCGGAGGCTGGGCCGTCCGCAACGAACTTCGAGGATGGCGATCTCACTCGAGTCGTACTCAAGAATTCGAATCTGCGGGGGGCGAACTTCGCCAACTGCATCATGCACCGCGCGGATCTCACGCACTGCGGACTGTCGTCTGCGTCTTTGCGCGGCGCGCAGCTCACCGGCGCTGACCTGAGCTTTGCGGACCTGCGTGGCGCCAATCTATCGTACGCGACGCTCACCAACGGGAGATTCGATGGCGCGGACCTTACGGACGCGAATCTCAGCGAGGCAGATCTGTCGTATGTCAGCTTCAATGGCGCGCGGCTCGGGGGGGCGAACTTCGACCGAGCGCGATGCTCGAAGACGTCATTTGCGCGGATCGACGACCTGCATCGCGCACGCGAGCTCGGTTCCATCCGGTGGGACGACGAATGCGCGGTCGATCTCTACACGCTCCGTGCGGGAGCCTGCAAACTCGCCGAGGACACTCTCGTGCACCTGGGAGTGCGACCCGGTGAGATCACCGCACTCCGCGCGCTGCTGAGCGCCGCGCCGCCCGCGATCTAATCGTCGCTGCCCCCGGGCGTGCCGAAAGTTTCGCGGCTCGCGCGAGCGATCGTGCTCGTGAGTCGGGAGAGCACGTCGCTCGGAATCTCGATGTGGCGCAGCTTGCGCTTCACTCCTTCCAGCACCGAGCTCTCGAAGCTGAACTCGGAAGTACAGCTCGCGCAGATCTCGAGATGCTCCACCACCTTCATCCGCTCGGCCTCGGACAGGTTGCGATCCAGATAGTCATCGAGCCGGCGGAAGACTTCTTCGCAGGTGAGCCGATTCAGATGGATCATATGCCGGCCCCCTTCAAGTCAGCGATAATTCCAGCGTCCACGGCGATCTGCCACAATGATTTCTGCAACATCTTCCTCGCGCGGTGTAGTCGCGAACGCACTGTGCCGACGGGAATGTCGAGCACGTGCGCTATTTCGCGGTACGCGAAATCTTCCATGAAGTACAATGTCGCCACACTGCCATATTCCTCCGGCAAAAGTGCGATGGCGGCCACGACGCGCTCAATCCCCATCCTGTCCAGCAGCTCACTCATCGGATCCTCGTGAACCGCTGAAACGCCGGTTTGTCGCATCTGCTTGTAGAGGTACAGATCCGGCGTGTCGTCGAAATCAACTGTCTGGGGACGACGCTGGGCGTGGCGATGCTTCTCCCAGAAACACCGGATCACGATGCGAAAGAACCATGCCTTGAAGTGCGTTCCAGGCTCGAAGCTCTTTGCTCCGCGACACGCACGCAGTGCCGCCTCCTGCATCAGATCCTCGGCGTCCCCACGATTGCGCGTCAACCGAAACGCATAGCCGTATGCCGAGGGAAGCAGCTGGAGGAGTAGAGCCTCGAAGTCGGCGGACAGCTCTGCTCTCGTAGCGGCGCTCGGAGTTGGCTCGAGCGGCACGTGCTGCATGGACACGCTCCAGGCGTCTGGCACCTCAACGGTATCCATGCAGTCTCCTCGTCGCAACGTTCACGTGATGTCAGCGCGCTGCTGTTGCTGCACTCGACGCGACTGTCACTCGAATGACGTCGGTCGTTCGCGGGTAGGCGAAGTTGTCATGCACGGCGGCAACAACCGTATGCTCCTTCGTTCCTGCGCCTGGCGCGGCCTGCCGCGGAGCCTGGTTGGGGCCCAGGCCCGGTTCCTCGTTCACTTCGGTACCGGCGTCCCACAAGGAAAGCTGGCTCGTGACGTCCACGGTGAGTGGCTTGCCCTTCGCATCGAAGAGCGCGATCCCTTTCGCGCCGGAACCGTAGAACAAATCGTTCGACTGACCAAACATGAACGCGAGCGAGAGTCGCTGTCCTGGTGCTGCGGCGACGGTGAACTCGTAGGCCTTCCCGGGAGTGATCGGACCCGCCGACTTGTCGCCTAGCGGAACGACCACGACACCGCTGCGTAACACGCTCTTCATCTGTTGCGTAATGTAATCTGCAAGCACTCCGGGATTTCCGTCTTCTGCGAGCTGCTGCAGACCGTGCTTCTGGTCGCGCACGCCGGCAGTGAAGATCGGATTACCCGCATCGGTGATCGTCCAGAGCAGAGGTGCAGTGGGCGCAGGCGCCGTGGTTCCATTCGACAGCTTGAGCGTGCTTGCCGTTGAAACGTTTTCCACTCGTACGGTGAAGGTGACTTCTCGTCCCGCGGAGTACTGGGCCTGAAGGGGCTGAGCCAGCAGCGCCAGGAGCGCCGCGGCAATGGGCTTGTGCATTGGTCGAGCCTCGTTCGTGGAGTTGTGTGAAGCGAAAGTGTGAGGGCGGTGCGCGAACTCAGCTCGCGAGCGGTGCGGTCGCGAAGTTCACCCCGAAGCGCTTGCACCAGATGGTCACGGCGCGGTATTTCGTCAGATCGACGCCTTCGGGAATTTCGTAATTCTGGTCGCCCTGATTGCCCTTCATCGGCCCCAGCTCGACAAAGCCTGCCTTCTGCACGGTGGCGTTGTCGAGCGCGTCGCTTGCGGCGATGAGATAGATGCGAACGTCGGGGCCATTCGAGGTGGAGAAATTGGTGAAGCGAACCACACGCTTGCCATCGGCGAGCCGGTAGAGCGTGGCGGTGCCCTGTGTCTCGTGATGCACCCCATGGAAGTTGCCGCTCGAAAGTGCGACGGGCGCGTTACCCTCGACGTTCGCAGGCATCATCGAAGTGGTCGTTGATGCGTTGGCGACCATTCCACTCGACGATTCCGCAGCACCAGAGGGGAGTGACTCGCTGACCTTCTGATTAATGAACAGCCGTTCGGGGCGGAAAGCGTACCACCCGGCGATCGCGGCAATCGCAGCCACGGAAATGAGCAATGTGCGTTTGTGCATGGAGCGTCTCCTCGAGGTCGCGGTTGGATTCTGCGTGCGAGCGGTAATGACACCGCGCGACGAACGGTTCCCCGATCGTCAGCATGCGACTTCGCAGAATACCTTGATTACATTCGTCCCCGACGTGAGCGTCTCGATCAACTGGGCGTAGTTTTCCAGGCCGCACACCGGATGCGTGAGCAGCCGCGCGAGCCAGCCCGGATACATGAGCACCGCGTGCGCGAGATCATCGACACCGCGCTCGAAGTCCTCGCGTGCGGCATTCACACTCCCCACTGCCACCTTGTTGCCCAGAACGAAGCCCTGGTTGATCTTATCGGCCGGAATCTCGATCGTGCGCTCACCACCGGTGACGCTCACCATAACGAGCACGCCATTCTTGCCGAGCACGCGCATGGCCTCGAATACGAGCGGTGAGAAGCCGGTGCCTTCCAGAATGAGATCGAACGGACCGTACTTCTCGGATGCCTCCGAGATACTCATATCCCCGCTTGATTCGTATGTGCCGCCGATCTCGTCGATCAGATCTGCATTCTGATACGGGCGCTGCGACCGGCTGAGCGTCACGACTTGGAGTCCGCGAAGTCGCAGGATCATCGTCGCGAGTAGACCGAGCGTTCCGGAGCCGATCACGAGCGCGCGCTTCGGCTGCCAGATGCGAAGCCGGCGCTGAATCTCATACGCCTGTCGAATCGCCTTCTCGGCGACGCTCATCGGCTCCATCAATACCCCCACCTCCCGCAGGCTCGCGGGGAGACGCACGAGAAACTGTGCGTCGTCCACGTAGTACTGTGCGAGATAGCCGTGACGGAGATTGATTCCGCGCTCGAAGTACGACTCGTCGGTCGTCATGTCCTGCAGGCCGATCGCGTCGTAGGGACTCATCCCCGGTCTGCGTACCGACGCGACCACGTGATCGCCCTGCGCGAGCGTAGTCACGTTCGGACCGACCGCCTCGACGACACCGAAACTCTCATGGCCGAGAATGAGGTAGTCGTCACCCGGAGGTGCCTCGCCATACTCGGCCGCGTTTATCTCCTTGTCTGTGCCGTCCACCCCTACGCGCAGCACGCGGACCAGCACCCCGTTACCACCTGCGATGTCCGCCACCCTTGGCATCGGGACATCGCGAAGGTGGATGCTGTTCGGAACACCCGGACGTACCGCGACTGCCTTCATCGTGGGCGCTGGGCGCGACGGTGTCGTTTGACGGCTCATGCGCTCCTCGGAAACCAGTGTCATGATGTTCATCGTTCGTTCCTCGATTCGGTGGAAGTAGCGCCATCGATCACCGGTGCGGCGCGTATGCCAGTGCTGGCCAGACGTGCGCGGTAGACCGACGTGCGCGCCGTGATGTAGAGGGTGCGACCATCCTCGCCTCCCCATGCGACATTCGCCGGGAGCTCCGGCAGCACTATCGTGCCGAGATGCTTGCCCGCCGGAGAGATGATCCACACACCGCCGGGTCCGGCGACGAACAGATTGCCGGCGCGATCGATCTTCATGCCGTCCCACGCGATGTCGCTGGTGTCGCTCCGTGTGGCATCAATGAACACCTTGCCCTCCGCGAGCGAGCCATCGCGCCGTACTGGATAGCGCATGATGACCTTTCGCTTCAGATCCCAGTTGTCGACGTAGAGAAACTCTTCGTTGGGCGAAAACGCGATGCCGTTCGGGCCTTTCAGGTCGCTGGCCACGAGCGTCACACGCCCGTTCGCAACGCGATAGACTCCGGAGTACGGTGTCTCCTTCCGGCGGTCCTGGAAGGTGTTGGGAAGCCCGTATGGCGGATCAGTGATATACAGCGCCCCGTCCGACTTGTAGACGAGATCGTTGGGACTGTTGAAGCGCTTGCCATCGTAGCGGTCGGCGAGCACCGTGATGACTCCATTCTTCTCCAGACGCACGACACGGCGTCGTCCGTGCTCGTCGATTGCGAGCCGACCGTCCTTGTCGAGCGCGAGCCCGTTGGAGCCCGGCTGATGGTACTCGCCGATGTCGATGCCCGCGTAGCCGCTCTTCGCGCGGAAGAGAGAAACGTCGCCGCCCTCCGAGAGACGGTAGATCGCATTGGCGTTCGGATCGCTGAACAGCAGATAGCCATCCGGATGCCAGAGCGGCCCCTCCGTGAATTGAAAGCCGGTGGCGACGCGCTCGATCGGCGTCCCCGGCGCGACGATCGCCTCCAGCGCCGGATCGAGTCGCTCGAAGGACCCTCCGGCAACGCCCGCGCGCGTTGGCGCTTGTTTCGGATGCACCTCGATCGTGGCGGAACGGATCCAGACGAAGTTGGCCGGTGGATCGGACAGCGGTCCGTTCGCGCCGAACACCGCGAGCTGAATCGTCTGCCCCGGCCGTGCGTCGCGAGTGAGGACGACGCGGTTCGGCGCATTCCATCCGCGAACCAGTCCGCCGCCGCTCTGTCCGAGCACCGTTGCGAGGTGGCCGTCCACCCACACCTCGGAGTAGTCGTCGACGACGACCTCGAGCACGAGGGTCGCGCCGGCCGGATCGAGCGAGCCAATGCGCGCCGGAACCGTGATCCGCGTGCGATACCATCCGAACGACAGCCGGCCGTTGGTGCGCCTGGCGTCGAGCGACGTGGGGGAAAGTTCCGGCCATGCCGAGTCGTCGAACTCGCGGGCGCCCGCGTGCGGCTCGATGTCGTGCGTACGATTGGGCGCCCCGCTCGCTTTGAGATCGGGACCGACCGCGCGGTGAGCGACCTCGACGATATCGGCATCGTGGTAGCGCCAGTGCGCTCCGAGGAGGGTTGCTCCGTCAACTGTCGCGAGATCGACCACCGATGCCGGGTTGCCGGTGGGCACGTCGCGAGTGACCTGCGCGCGGCCCGTCGCAGCGCCCAGCACCAGTGCAACAACTGCAGTGGATAGCGCCGACCCGATGGCCCGACCGCATGCAGGCATGATCGATTCTACCTCACCTTGATGGTGTAGTAGGCGATCGGACCGTTCACCTGCTGAAACCAGTGCGGAGTACCATTCGGGACGATGATCACGTCGCCTCTCGAGATCCTCCGTGTCTCACCGTTCGCAATGCTGGCCCCCCGGATTTCGTCGGGCGCCGTCGGCTTCCCACCCGCAACCGTCCCGCCGGTGACAAAGGTGGCGCTGCCGGACAGCACGTAGATGATGTCCGTGTCCCTCGCGTGCACCTCCGCCATTCCGGGCGTTGCGCGCCTGCTCGTGTGTACCATGTATTTTTGCGCGCCCTGGTTACCGTCGAACAACACGGCTCCCTTCGCGAATGACGCATCGACTTCCCCACGCGGCCAGTACTGCACCACAGGCGCCATCGTCGCGAGCGATCCTGTGCTCGCGGTGGCGACGGTTCCGATCGCCGCCGCCCCCGCGATCGCGAGTTCCTCGTCCTGTTGCGCGCTTGCGGCGCCACTCACGCCCACACCGCCCACGAGCTGACCATCGACCACGATCGGAATTCCGCCTTGCAGCGGCGTGAAGTCGTTCAGCGCCACCATGGCGGTTCTGCCGTTCTTGATAATGTCCTCGAACACCTTCGTCGGCTTCTTGAAGAGCGCCGCGGTGCGCGCTTTTCCGATCGAGATGTTGGCGCCGGCGGCGAACGTTCCGTCGATCCGCTCAACCGCCATGAGGTTACCGCCATCATCGACCACGGCGATGACACCGGTGGTGTTGTGAGCCTTTGCAAAATCCTCGGCGGCCGCGACGACTCGTCGCGCACCATCGAGCGTGAGCGACTGCTTCGATGCGAGTGGTGCCTGGGCAGACGAGACTGACGTGATGACAGCGAGCATGCCGATGACGATGCGGATCATGGAAGTTCTTTGCGGAAGAGTGGTCGCGCGGACCCGCCCACGGATGTGAGGCGGCGCACGCGCGAGAGATCGAGTGTCACCTTGAAGGCCTGCCTGCGCTGCGACCGCGACAGCTTGCCAGAGAACGAGCCTACGCCACGAAACGGCTCGCGATCGGGGACGCCGCGCGGGGAATGGTGACTATTGCTCATTGCGATGCCTCCCTGGCCGTGGTGGTGACCTGCACGAGCTCGAGGGCGTGTCCATCCGGATCACGCACCAGCAGCGCGCGCTCCCCGCGCGCGCCCACAACGCCCGACGATACGAATCGCGCGCGTGCACGGGAGATCGCGCTCGCGGCGGAATCCGCGTCGCTGACGCGAACGACAGCCTGCCAGTGCACGATGTCGTTGGAGCGTTCGTCGGCGGGATAGGCGCGGCCGTCGCGAGGTGACAGGTATTCGAGAAGCTCGATGCCCGGGCCGCTCGCGGCGCGGAGCGAGGTGATGCGCAGGCGCGCGCCGAACACGTTGTTGAGGTGCTCCTGCTCCGTTCCGTAGTTCTCGCTCTCGCCTGCGATACGCATGCCGAGCACGTCGACGTAGAATGCGAGGCTCCGCTCCGTATCGCCGGAGACGATCGCGGTGTGGTCGATTCCCAGGAACAATGCGCTGGCTGGGCGCTGCCACTTGGAATCACCCTTTCCCGGGGGAAAGTGAAGCACCTCCAGCACGTGGTGATCGGGATCTTTGAAGTAGAACGCCTCGATGCCACCGGCGTTCGGATTCCAGTCTGGAAGCCGCTGAGGCCCGCTGGAGGCATGCTCGACGTGGTGCGCTCGCAGCGCCTTGTACGCGCGCGACATGTCGGACACGACGATCGCGATGTGCTGGAATGCACCGTCGTTGCTCCGGGCATCCGCCGGAATCGGTCGTCCGCGGGGCGCGAGATACTCGGTGAGCTCTATCGTCTCGTTGCCGAGCTGAAGGCGAACGAGACGCGCTCGCGCGCCGAACACGCCTTCGAGGTGCTCGTAAGCGTCGCCAGTCACCTCGACGTCGGAGACCGTTCGAAATGTGAGCACGCCTGTGTAGAACGCGATTGAGCGATCCATGTCGCTGACCGTCATCCCGACTGACTGCACCTCGCGCGCAACCTGTGCCGCGAGTGGTGCGGCAAGGAGCGAAAGCAACGTGCACGTCACCGATGCCACCCGTAAAGTGCTCGCCATCGTCTTCATTTCGTTCAGCTCGCGAGACTTACCGGCCGCGCCGTACTCGCGCGCGCCGGCACGTGCGATGCGCCCAGGCGGCCGAGCAGGTGATCACCCACCCTCAGCGCGTTCGCCATGATCGTGAGCGCCGGATTGACCGCGCCGCTCGAGGGGAAGAAGCTCCCATCGACTACGTACAGATTGTCCAGATCGTGCGCCTTGCAGTTCACGTCGAGCGCCGAAGTCTTCGCGTCATGTCCGAAGCGGACGGTCCCGTTCTGGTGCGCCACTCCCGCGAGCGGGATGCGCTGACCTAGGTAGAGATTGCGAGAGAAGAGTCCCACGTGGCATTCGCGGCCGTGGACCGGGCAGCTCCGCTGCTTGGCCATGAGTGCCTTCAGCTTGCCGTGCAGGCGGCGGTGTCCTTCCTCGTTGTTCGGCCGATACGACAGCACGATCTCCCCGCTGCGGTCGAGCGACACGCGGTTGCCGGGATCGGGCAGATCTTCGCTCGTCAGCCAGAAGTCGAGCGAATGCTTGCCCATGAGGTCGAGCGTCCACTCGGGCGCAATCTTCGGTGCGCCCGCGGACAACGTCGCCGCATCGAGCTTGCCGACGAACGATATGTGCCCCATGGGGAAAGGCCAATCCTCGCTCGCGAAATAGAAGTCGTTGAGCGCGAGCGTCTTCTGGAAAATCGTCGGATTCGGACATTTCGAGAGCGCCATCAACACCGAATTGACGTGCCCCATGTAAAAGCGTCCGACGACGTCCGATGAGTTCGCGAGCCCGCGTGGATGTCTCTCACTGGCAGAGCGCAGGAGCACCGCAGCGGAGTTGATCGCTCCCGCAGCAAGCACGACGATGTCAGCCGAGTACCGCTCCTCAGCGCTACCGCGCTGCACGACCACCTCCCGCACCTGGCGACCGGATGCCGTTGTTTCGAGCCGCTTGACGCGCGCGTTGGTGACCAGCGAAACGTTCTCGTGCGCGAGCGCGGGGTCGACGCACAGCACCTGCGCGTCCGACTTCCCGTTCACCAGACAGGGATGCCCGTCGCAGGTGGAGCAGCGCACGCACGCGCTCGTGCGGCGGTTGCTCTCATCGAGGCGAACGCCCAGCGGGACGTGAAAGGGCGCGTGACCTGCCGCGGCCCAATCGTCGTGAAGCTGCTGGATGCGCGGCTCGTGGCTGATGGCCGGATAGCGATAGCCATCGCTCGCCGAAGGCTCCGTGGGATCCGCACCGCGCTCGCCGTGCACCTGGTAGAGCCATTCTGCCGCCGTGTAGTACGGCTCGAGCTCGTCGTACGAGATCGGCCAGGCGGGGGAGATGCCGCCGTGATGCTCGAGCTGTCCAAAATCCTCGCGTCTGAGCCGGAAGAGCGCCGCGCCATAAAACTTCGTATTGCCGCCGACGCAGTAGCTGGTGTGCGGATGCAGCTCCTTACCCGCGCCGTCGTACCACGTTTCTTTCGCCGCGTATTTGCCGTGAACGTTCACGGCGAGCGTGCTCCAGTTGTCGGGCTCGCGGGGAACGTAGTCGCCGCGTTCGAGGATCAGGATCTTCTTTCCGGATGGGGCGAGGTGATGTGCCAACGTACCCCCGCCGGCGCCGCTGCCTATGATGATCACATCGTAGTGAGATTCGGTCGACATCGTGCATCCTCAGGGCCGCGGAATGGAGTTCGTGGGCCGCCGTGGGAATGCCTCTGCTCAGGGAATGGTTCCCGGCGACTCGACTCGCGCGTGCACGTACTCGCAGAACAGACAGGGAAGGGAATGCGACATCTTCCCGCAGGGGAGCGCCGCTTCGCCGCGCCGGTGCAATGCCCACTCTGCGGCGGCCATCATCCCCGACAACGGGGCGGTGAAATAAAGCCAGATCGCGGTCCACTGATGCGCGGCCATGGCCGATCCCACCGTGCGAGCCGGATTCATGCTCATGCCGGAAAGCGGCGCCTCGAACGCGATGTAGAGCGCGACGAGCAGCGCAGCGCACAGCCCGGTGTAGCGCTCCCACTTTGGCATCGCGCTGACGGTGAGCACGCACAGCATGAGTGCGCCGGAAATCGTCGCCTCCGCCACGAAGGCGACTACGCGGCCAGCCATGCCGGGCGCAGTCGCCACATAATTTACGGAGGGATGGCCAAGGGGCCCGCCCACGATCGCGCTTGCGATCATGACGCCGATGGTGCCGCCCGCGAACTGCGCCACGATGTACCACGCGGCGTCGTGCGGTGCGATACGGCCGAGCCGCAGGAACGTGAGCGTGAACGCCGGGTTCATGTGCGTTCCCGACCGTTTTCCCCACGGGGAGTATACGATCGTCACGAGCGTGAGCCCCATGGCAACGCCCATGAGTGCACGGCGGCCGAGTCCCTCGAAGACCACCGTGCTTGCCGGCGATCCTGGATACCAGAGGAGAGTGCCGAACACGCACGCCGACACCATGAACATGGCGAGCGCCGATGCCTCGATCAGATACTCGCGCCAGTGCTGGAGACGTGCGCTGATGCGCATGCGCGCCATACCCTATACGGAACGCGCGCGCTTTCTGCGCGTGCCGCGTTCCGGTGGCGCGTCGACTCGCAACACATCCCGCTCCACGCGAAGTGCCTCGCCCACCGACCACGCCTGAAAGGGACATCCACGAGGCGTGTATGGCGCATTGGCATCCGCGATCTCGCTGAGCTGATCCGGGACGCTCTCCGCATAGTGCTCGAGCATCGGCACAAGAAACCTCGTGCGGGCTTCCTGCCGCGCACCGGTGGTGTTCCCGCGAACGCGCATCCAGGCCTCGATGAAGGGGCCGAGCAGCCACGCCCACACCGTACCCTGGTGATACGCCCCGTCCCGCACCTGCGGTCCTCCCACGTAGTTGGGCACATACGTGCTCGCGTCGGGCGAGAGCGAGCGCAATCCCGCAGGCGTGAGCAGCGCGCTCTCGACGACATCCACCACGCGACGCGCACGATCGCCGTCGAGTATCGCGTACGGTAGACCCCCCGCGGCGAATATCTGATTCGGGCGGAGCGATGCGTCGGCCGTCCCACGCACGTGATCGACATCGACGACATCGTAAAGATGACCGCCGTCGCCGTACCAGAATCGGTCGAGAAAGCTGCGCGTGGCGTGATCGGCGATGGCCCCCCACTTTCTGTTGCGCTCGCCGGCCACGCGCAGCGCGTTGATCCAGAGCGCTTGAATCTCCACCGGCTTTCCGATGCGCGGAGTGATCTCGCGACCATCCACACGCGCATCCATCCACGTGAGCTGATAGCCGCGAGCGCCTGCGGCGAGCAGGCCGTCGTCGTCAGCGCGAATTCCGAATCGTGTGCCACCTGCGAATCCGCTCACGATGGCGTCGACCGCTTTGTGAAGCGCGCGTCGTTGCTCGTCGCCCACCACCGACGCCGCAGACGTGGCCGCGAGCAACTCATGGACAGCCACCACATACCAGAGCGAAGCATCCACCGAGTTGTACTCGGCGTTCTGCCCTCCCTCAGGGAAGTAATTGGGCAGCATCCCCTGAGAGACGTGTGCGGACCATTCGAGGAGAATGTCCCGGGCATCCGCGAGCCGATCGCCAGCGATGCACAGCCCGCGCAGTGCGATGAACGTGTCGCGGCCCCAATCGGAGAACCACGGATAGCCTGCGACGATCGTCTTGCCGCTTCCGCGAGCGACGATGTAGTGGTCCGCGGCTCTGTGAAGCGTGGTGGGGAATGCGCGACGCCGGGCGCCCTCGACTTTCACGAGCGCATTCCACGAGCGGGCCGCCGTACCGGGCGCGGACTCGCGATCAGCGCCGCCGGCGGACAGGAGTAGCACGGCCGGCCCTGCATCGAGCTGAAAGGAGATCTCGCCTGGCGAGGCGAGGTCCTCGATGAAGTCGAGTCCCCGATCGCGCTCGTCGTCGTATTGAAAGCCGCGATACCACTGCGGGTCGTGGCGATATTCGCCGTTGGAGAGCGCCGTGACTGGCGGAAGTCCCGCATACGATTGCCAGACCAGCCGTTCATCCTCGATCGCCGGCAGGAACGCGAACGCGCTGTTCTCGTGATGCGTCGAGTGCGTGTCGCGCCCGGAAAGGAAGGGGCGCACGACGAGTCGCATCGGGCCCGTCTCACCGATCACGCGCCAGGAGAGCGCGACCGTTGGCGATCCGTGCTGCACCATGAGCTCGTGCTGAATCTGAACGCCCGTCGACAGCGTGAACGTCCACGTCGGCCACGGAGTTGCGTGGAACGATGAGATGCGCGTGGCGCCGTCCGGGCTCGTTACGTCCGGGGAGTATCGCTGGGATGACAAGGCGATTCGGCCCGCCTGACAGTCGACGAAGGCGTCGGCGCCATTCACGAGCACAACGCGGCCGGTTGGCGGCGTCATCGCTGCCAGCAAGAGGGCATGATACCGGCGCGTTCGCACCCCGTCCGCTCGCCCCGATGCGAAGCCCCCAAGCCCATCGGTCTCCAGCCATTCGGCGCTCACGGCCGGATCTCCGCCAGCAGCTGATCGTGACGCGGCATAGAGTGATCCTCGCGCGCCTGAGCGCGACTCGCGGCGAGGGTCTCGAGACACCGGACGACGAGCGACGTCCAACCCGTTTGATGACTGGCTCCTACGCCACGTCCGTTATCTCCATGAAAATACTCATGGAAGAGCACGAGTGATCGCCAATGCGGATCACGCGCGTACCGGGCGTCGCCGTCGTGGCATGGACGGTCTCCGTTTGCGTCCGGAACGAATATGCTCGTGAGCCGAGTAGCGATCTCGCGCGAGATCTCGCCCATCGTCATCATGTTTCCCGAGTTCGCAGGGCACTCCACCGTGAGAGACTCCCCGTAGAAGTGATCATAGCGCTCGAGCGCTTCGACGATCAGATAGTTCATGGGAAACCATATCGGGCCTCGCCAATTGGAGTTGCCGCCAAACAGGCCGCTGGTGCCCTCCGCGGGATCGTAATCGACACGGAATTCCTGCTCGCCATGTCGGAAGACGTATGGCTCGCTCTTGTGTGCGCGCGACACGGAGCGAACGCCGAATGGGGAGAGAAATTCCGTTTCATCCACCAGGTATCGAACGACTCGCTTGAGTCGATCCGCCGAGGGAATCGCAAGTAGCCGGTGAGAATGCTCGCTGCCGTCCGCCGCAGGTTCGGCCATGTATGCGATATGGCGACCGAGATCAGGGCGATTCCTGAGAAACCACTCCATGCGCTTGCGAAACCCGGGAAGCTTCGCGATGACGTCGTCTTCAATGATCTCGCACGCGAAGAGCGGCACGAGCCCGACCAGGGATCGAATGCGAAGCGGTGTGACCATGTCCTGCACGTGGAGCTGATCGTAGTAGAAGCCATCGGTTTCGTCCCACAATCCGGTTCCACCGAGCGTGTTCATCGCGTCCGTGATTGCAACGAAGTGCTCGAAGAACTTGGAGGCAATGTCCTCGTAGGCGGGATCCTCGCTCGCGAGCTCGAGCGCCATCGCGAGCATGGTGTTGCAATAGAAGGCCATCCACGCGGTGCCGTCCGCCTGCTCGAGATGGCCGCCGGTGGGCAGCGGCTGCGAGCGATCAAATACCCCGATGTTATCGAGCCCGAGAAAGCCGCCCGAGAAGAGATTGTGTCCCTCGAGATCCTTGCGATTCACCCACCACGTGAAGTTCAGAAGCAGCTTCTGAAACACGCGCGCGAGGAACACACGATCGCGCTTGCCCTTTGGCGCTGTCATTTTGTACACCCGCCAGCACGCCCAAGCGTGCACGGGCGGGTTCACATCCCCGAATGCGAACTCGTATGCAGGGATCTGTCCGTTCGGATGCATGTACCATTCGCGCAATAGCAGTACGAGCTGCTCCTTCGCGAACTGTGGATCGATCCTCGCCATGGGAATCATGTGAAAGGCCAGATCCCACGCGGCGAACCACGGATACTCCCACTTGTCGGGCATCGACAGGATGTCCGCGTGGTACGCGTGCCCCCACTCGGCGTTGCGACCACCTCGACGCGTGCCTGGAGGAGCCGGCTGAGCCGGATCGCCATCCAGCCACTCACCAAGGGCGTAGTGATAGAACTGCTTCGACCAGAGCAGTCCAGCGTATGCCTGTCGAGCAATCTGCCGCTCGTCGGGCGAAGTCGCTTCCGGAATGCGACTCGCATAAAACGCGTCGGCTTCGGAGAGACGAGCATCGAAGATCTTGTCGAAGTCGCGACCGATGCCACTGCGTGGTGCTGACGCCGCGGGCCGCATGCGCAACTCGACTACGACCTCGCTTCGCGCAGGCACGTCGAGCTGGTAGTACGCGGCTGACTTGGTTCCCGACATCTCGGGGTTCACCGCCTGGACATTGCCAGCGATCACGTACTCGTGAAAGGCGTCCTTCACATACGGTGTCGCATTCGCGCCATCGAAGAGCCGCCGCACGTTCGTGTCATTCTCGGTGAAGAGCAGCTCGGGCTCACTGCCGTTCGATGCGATCGCGGCATCCAGAACGAAGCGGCCAAGCGTCGCGTGGTCCGCGACGATCCTCGATGCACCAGCTTTGCGCAGCTCCGGTTTCGCTGGATAGCGCTCGCCGTCGCGCCCCCATGCCCAGGTATTCCTGAACCAGAGCGTAGGGAGCAGATGCAATGGCGCCGGCTGCGCCGCGCGATTCGCGATCGTGATGCGTACGAGCACGTCGTCCGGGGCGCCCTTCGCGTATTCGACCGTGACGTCGAAGTAGCGATCATCTTCGAATACGCCGCTGTCCGCGAGCTCGAATTCGCGATCGCCCTTTCCACGGATGCGGTTCTCTCCGGCGAGTTGCGCGTACGGAAATGCCCGCTGGGGATATTTGTAGAGCGCCTTGAGATAGGATGACGTCGGCGTGGCGTCGAGATAGTAGTAGCACTCCTTCACATCCTCGCCGTGATTGCCCTCCGGCCCCGTGAGGCCGTACAGGCGCTCCTTCAGAATCGGATCGCGACCGTTCCAGAGCGCGAGCGCAAACGCGAGTCTGCATTCGCGATCGCAGATGCCGAGCAGCCCATCTTCTCCCCACCGATACGCCCGGCTGCGCGCGTGATCATGCGGGAAATATTCCCAGCAGTTGCCGTACTCCGAATAATCCTCGCGCACGGTGCCCCACTGCCGCTCCGATACGTAGGGTCCCCATCGCTTCCAGTTCGCGGCACGGCGTGCGTCCGCCTCGAGACGCTGAAGCTCGGAATGCTCTTCTGAATGACTCACGGAAGGATCTCGCTGTCGTGGTTGCGCGCAGTGCAACGCGGAGGTCATCTCGCTCCAGCATACGATGAGTGCCTGCAGCGGATGGGAAGGACAGGCCGAGAGAAATGGTTCCAGCGGAACTCTTCGCCTCGCGCCGGCATTCCGGCACCCGCACGACACACGAATCGTCACTCCATCCGGTTGGTGAACAATGCGTGAGACCCCCATGCGTCCGGCGGCACTCCGACTCCCGGTGCCCGGTGCGCCGTCGAGCACCCCGCGGGTGGGAGATGCACACCCGTTCGATCCGTCCATGAGTCTGTGGCAGGTCACCAGCCTCAGCGTCGCCATGGTGTACGCTACCGCAAGCGGATGCGATCGGCCGGGAGACGTGCGATGAGCGCTTCACCGGCGAGCGGCTCGCAGGAGAGGACGGACGCGCCCACTCGCATCGTGATCCTAGGTGGAGGGTTCGGCGGCGTGTCGGTCGCCCGCGAGCTGGAGAAGCGGCTCCCCGCCGCGGCGAATGTGCGTATCACGCTCGTGAATCGTGAAAACTTCTTTCTGTTCACGCCCATGCTGCACGAGGTCGCCGCGAGCGATCTCGATATCACACACATTGTCAATCCGCTCCGCAAGCTCCTGAATCGAACCTTCCTCTTCACAGGGCTGGTCGAATCCATCGACACGGCGTCCAAGACTGTTCGTGTGTCGCACGCGGGCGGCGAACACGAACACGATCTCGAATACGATCACCTCGTGATCGCGCTCGGCGTCATCACCAACTTCTACGACATCCCGGGACTAGCCGAACGCGCCGTCACGATGAAGTCACTGGGGGACGCAATCGGGCTGCGAAACAGGATGATCGAGCACCTGGAGGAGGCGGATTTCGAGTGCAACGCCGGGGCACGCGATCCCTTGCTTACTTTCGTGGTGGCGGGCGGTGGATTCGCCGGAGTGGAAACCGTGGCTGCGATGCACGATTTTCTGGAGTCCGCGCTGCGCTTCTATCCGTCGCTCGGCAGGAAATCGGAGCATAAGCGCGTGCGCGTCGTGCTCGTGCACAGCGGCGCATTTCTCCTCCCGGAGCTCGGGGAGGATCTCGGGCGCTACACGCAGGAGCGGCTCGCCGAGCGCGGCGTCGAGGTGATCCTCGGCGCGCGAGTGACGGGACATCAGAACGATGCCATCATTCTCAGCGACGGTCGTAGTGTGCCTGCGCGAACCATCGTCTGGACTGCGGGGACGTCGGCCAACCCGGCACTCGATGCGCTCCCGTGCATGAAAAGCCGCGGCAGGATTACCGTAGACGGATGCCTGCGGGTGCCAGGTCTCGAGAACGTCTGGGCACTCGGGGACTGCGCCTCGATTCCCGATCACACCACGGGCGGAACGTACCCGCCAACCGCGCAGCACGCGCAGCGTGAGGGAGTTCGCGTCGCGCGAAACATCGTCGCGACGATGCGTGCCGAGCCTCTTCAACAATTCAGCTTTTCGACGATCGGCCTTCTCGCGTCGATCGGGCAGCGCACAGGAGTGGCAAACATATTGGGGATGAAGTTCTCGGGATTCATCGCCTGGTGGCTGTGGCGCACGATCTATCTCTCGAAGCTGCCGAGGCTCGAGAAGAAGTTGCGCGTGGCACTCGATTGGACGCTCGACGTGCTGTTCTCGAAGGACATGGTGCAGTTCGGAACCTGGCGCGCCCCGACTATCTCGAGCGCGGAGGTGACCGACACGGTGGTGCGGCCACCGGTAACACCCGTCATCGAAACAATCGGAGACATACGACTACGGGCAGTAGTGTAACCCGCCCGTAGTACGCACCGTCAGGCCTCGACCGCCATCTCGCAGGCGCGAAGCTTCTCGAGAGCCTCGCGATCCGGCACATCACTCCGCGCGAATCGCGCGTGGCTTCGCGACAGTTTACCTTGCCGGCCGAGCAGCGATCGCACACCCCCAATCACACGACTGGTCATCTTCATGATGGCTCCCGAGTGGATCGCGATACTCGTGGCCGAGTTCGCGCGCGTTGACTGATGTTCTTCGCTGCAGTGCAAAGGACAGGACATGCGCTAATGGTTCCATCGGGGTACGCGCGCCGCACCTACATGGTATCGATGTCCGTGCAGCTCGCCGTCACCGTAATCGACACGCCCTCTTTCGTCTTTGCCGTGCCCACCAGATCTGCGCCCTTTCCCTTGACCGTCATTGTGATCGGGGCGTCGTAGACAGTGTACTCGACCACCTTTTTGTCACTCGTGCCGAACGCTACATACAGCCATCCCCTCTTCGGCCCGGGCGCCTCTGAATTGTCGACCCTGAGCCCACCCTCCGCAAACGTGCGAGGCGTCTTCGCTTCGAAGTCCTTGAACGATGCCGCCAGGGACTTGTCCTTTTTGGCGTGGAGGCAGATGACTTCGTCGGCCCTTGCGTGATAGGTGCCCGCATACGGCCCGTTGGCGACCACTACCGTCAGCGGATTTCCTGCCGCCGCGGGACGGGCCGCGGCGAGAGCGACAGTGCCGGCAGCGAGAATCACAGTGCGAAGACATGCGCGCATGGTGCTGAGGCTCCGTCCGGTGCGAGAAAAGGTCGAGCGAAGCAGTGAGATCCACGCAGCGCGGGCGCCGCGAGGGCAGCTGTGAGTATGCGCCTTCGGCACCCTTCACGCAACGCGCGAAATCGTCGCATAATTGAGGTGAGGCTGCATCGGCCGATATTCACGGAGGAGCACAGCCATGTGTCGAAACATCAAGACGCTCGCGAACTTCGAGCCGCCCGCCACGGACGATGAAGTGCGCGCGTCCGCGCTCCAGTTCGTGCGGAAGTTGAGCGGAACGACCCGTCCGTCGCGTGCGAACGAGCAGGTGTTCGAACGGGCGGTCGACGAAGTCACCGCCGCCGCCCGTACGCTGATTCAGTCGCTTCAGAGCAACGCCGCCCCGCGTGACCGTACCGAGGAAGCGCGGAAGGCGCAGGAGCGGTCGCGAAAGCGCTTCGCCTGAGCGAAACGCCTTCGCTGTGCTGCCCCTCGCGTAAGTCCGCGCTACTCCGCGGCCGCGAGCGCCTTCACGGACTCGGACAGCTTCTGCACCTTCGCGGCATCGCTCGACCCGCTTGCATCGGCATCGATCTGCGACGCGAGTTGCGCGAGAGCATCGCGACGTGCCGGTCCGGATGCCTGTTGCGCACTCTTGAGCGCGGCGCGCACCGCCGTGATGCGATCTGCGGAGAGCCCATGCGAGCGCTCAAGCTGATCGACGAAGGAGCGCGAGAGCGCGAAGCTCGGCGGCCAGACGATCTTCCGCTGCCCCTGTGTATTGAGATAATCCCACTTGACCGACTTCGCGGCGTCGATCTCGTTCTGTGAAATGAACGCGCTCGGCACAAGCTCGACGATATCGAGTCCGCGCGAGATCTCGGAGCTCACCATGACGCCGTTGTACCAGTACACGGACCAGGAGCCGCTCAGCACGAGGCGGGTGGAGTCGACGGGCCCACGATCGAAAAAGGCGATCTCCTTCGGATGTGCAGCGTCCGTCCAGTCGAAGAGCGAGATGCCGCCCTGATACCACGCCTGAATCATCACGTCGCGCCCGGGGATCGGAACGAGGGAGCCGTTGTGCGCGACGCAGTTCTCCATCTTCGTCTGTGCCGCGGGCATCTTGTAATAGCCCTGGAATTGCATCTTGCCATCGGCGAGCGTGAACAGCGCATCGGCGCCCCACTCCTTCTTGTCCGTTGCGCGGCACTTGGGCTGACTTCCGCCGCCCCATTCATCGCTGAAGAGCACCTTCGAGCCATCGTTGTTGAACGTCGCCGAGTGCCAGTACGAGAAGTTCGAGTCCGCGGCGGCTGCGATGCGCACTGGATGCGCGGGGTCGTGAATGTCGAGCAGCAACCCGTAGCCGCCACAGGCGCCGCCGGCGAGCCCGATCGCGGGATACACGGTGATGTCGTGGCACTGCGTCGGACCGGCGTTCGGATCCGAACCCGGAGGATTGATCATCTTGGCGATGATGCCGGGAAGCGCGGTGCGTAGCGTGGCGCTATCAGCGTGCGTCGGAGCGCCCGATCCGCCACGCGACTTCACGACATCCTTCAGCAGATCATCCGCGAAGTCGTTCGGCAGCACCATCTCCTCGCCGAATACCGTTGCCGTATAGGCGCCCCGTGCACGCGCGTCGGCCGCCTCCTTCGCGCTCGCGATCGAATCCAGCTGCGTCTCGCCATGGCCCGCGGGCTTCGTGAGTCCGTTGAAGATGCGCGGTGAGCTGACGATGGCTGCCTGCTCCGGATGCGCGAGTGGCACCTTGATCACCTCGATGCGAAACAGCGCCGAGTTCGGATCAGTGCTCGGCGAGGTGGCCACGCAGCCCGGCAGCTCGTTGGACGATCGAACCTGAGCCGAACCGGAGATGTACACGTACACGTTGTCCGGATCCTTGGGATCGGCGACCACGGTGTGCGTATGCGAGCCGCGGCAGGTCTGCACGTTGCCGACGTTCTTCGGCTTCGCGATGTCCGTGATGTCGAAGATGCGCAGCCCGCGCAGCCGGTCCTTGCTGACGGTGTCCTTCACGCCTTCCGCGCCGCAGTCGACACGACTGGTGAGCCCTTCACCAGAGACGAACAGCAAATTCTTGTACGTCGAGACATCGCTCTGCGACGCTGGGCAGAAGTACGCTGTCTTGAGCGTGGGATGAGCCGGATTCGAGATGTCCCAGATCTGATAGCCGGCATAGCTGCCCTGAATCGCGTACGGACCCGTGAACGCAAGATCGGAGTTCGTCTGATCGACGAACTTCGCGGACGGAGGCGTGCGCGAGACGACACGCAGATTCCACGTCGCCTCCTGTGCGTTCGCGGCCCCCGCGCGCAGGCCGACGCGCGGATCCGGCGATGGCGGAGATTCCGACATGTTCGCGGCGGGCGAAGGACCGGATGCCGACATGGACGATGTCGAGTGTGAGCACGCTGCAGCGAGCCCGAGTGGCGCGAGCAGCCACAGCGACTGTCTGCGAGCACGAAAAGCAATTGCCATAACGAGAGTCTCCCTGAGTCCCGACGTGTAGTCAACGAAATGCCTCGAACGAAAGGCGCCCCGCGCCCCCGTCACTATGAAGTGCGGAAAGTGCGGGGCGCTCGCAAGGGCACCACCGACATCGGTGGCGCCCCTTGCGAGGTTCTGCCTATTGTGCGCTCGCGAGCGCCTTCACGGCCTCGGAGAGTTTCTGCACCTTCGCCGCGTCACTCGAGCCGCTTGCATCGGCGTCGATTTGCGTGGCGAGCTGCGTCAGGGCCGCACCTCGCGCCGACCCCGAAGCCTTTTCACCGCTCTTCAGCGCGCCCCGGTCTGCGGCAATCTTCTCTGCCGCGAGCCCGTGCGAGCGCTCGAGCTGGTCCAGGTACGCTCCGGCCAGCGCAAAGCTCGGTGGCCAGACGATCTGCCGCTGTCCCTGCGTATTCAGATAATCCCACTTGACGGACTTCGCCGCGTCGATCTCGTTCTGCGAAATGAACGCGCTCGGCATGAGCTCGACGATATCGAGTCCGCGTGAGATCTCGGAGCTCACCATCACGCCGTTGTACCAGTACACGGACCACGATCCGCCACTCCCCATGCGCGTCGAGTCCACGGGGCCGCGGTCGAAGAAGGCAATCTCCTTGGGATGGGCGATGTCGGTCCAGTCGAAGAGCGAGATGCCGCCCTGGTACCACGACTGAATCATCACGTCGCGCCCGGGAATCGGTACCAGCGAGCCGTTGTGCGCCACGCAATTCTCGAACTTTGTCTGGGGTGCCGGCATTTTGTAATAGCTCTGGAACTGAAGCTTGTGGTCGACGATCGTGAAGAGCGCGTCCGCGCCCCACTCCTTCTTGTCGGTACTGCGGCACTTCGGCTGGCCACCGCCGCCCCACTCATCGCTGAAAAGCATCTTCGTGCCATCGTTGTTGAACGTGGCCGAATGCCAGTAGGAGAAATTGGAGTCCGACGCGGCCGCGAGACGCACGGGGTGCGCGGGATCGTGGATGTCGAGCAGCAGGCCGTACCCCTCGCACGCGCCGCCGGCGAGACCGATGGCAGGGTACACGGTGATGTCGTGGCACTGCGTGGGGCCGGCGTTCGGGTTCGCCGGGGGCGGCCCGATCATCTTGGCGATCATGCCGGGGATCGCGGCGCGCACGCTCGCACTGTCAGCCGCGTTGGGCGCGCCCGTTCCACCACGAGCCTTCACGGCGCTATCGAGCATCGGCTGAACGAAGCGTGGTCCGAGCACCTGCTCCTCGCCGAAGATCACGGCTGTGAACCCGCCCTTGGCCTTGGCGTCCGCGACCTCCTTTGCATTCTCCGCCTTGTCGAGCTCGGACTCGCCATGGCGAGCGGGTTTGGTGAGATCGTTGAAGATGCGCGGTGAGCTGACGATGGCCGCCTGCTCCGGATGCGCGAGCGGCACCTTGATCACCTCGATGCGGAACAGCGCGGAATTTGGATCCTCGTCCGGCGTGGCGCCGACGCAACCCGGAAGCTCGTTCGGCGAGCGCACGCGTGACGAGCCCGAGATGTAGATGTAGACGTTGTCCGGATCCTTGGGATCGATCACCGCGGTGTGCGTATGCGAGCCGCGGCACGTCTGCACGTTGCCGACGTTCTTCGGGTTTGCGATGTCCGTGATGTCGAAGATGCGCAGCCCGCGCAGCCGGTCCTTGCTGACGGTGTCCTTCACGCCTTCCGCGCCGCAGTCGAGACGGCCGCTCAGTCCCTCACCGGACACGAAGAGCAGATTCTTGTACACGGACACGTCGCTCTGCGACGCAGGACAGTAGTACGCCGTCTTGAGCGTGGGATGAGCGGGATTCGAGACGTCCCAGATCTGATAGCCGGCATAGCTTCCCTGAATCGCGTACGGCCCCGTGAACGCGAGATCGGAATTCGTGATTCCCACGAACTTGGCCGAGGGCGGCGTGCGCGAGAGAACGCGAAGATTCCAGGTGGCTTCCTGCGCGTTCATGAGGCCGGCCTTGAGTCCGACGCGCGGATCGGGGCTCGGCGGTGTGGCGGACATGTTCACGGCTGGCGACGCACCATCGTTCGCCATCGACGATGTCGAATGCGCGCATCCCGCCGTGAGCAAGAGCCCGACGGCGAGCGGCAGCGCAGGTCTACGAGCTACGATCGCGAGCACGACTTGCCGGCGAGCACGAAATACGAATGCCATTGCGAAAGCCTCCAGAAGGGCGGGGGGAACTCCTGCGATAAAACTGGCGACGACGCTATTGCGTGCGCCGCTCGAGCGACTGTGCGCCCAGCATCTTCTCCATGCGCGCGATTTCGGTCGTCTGATCGACGTTCACATCGTTCGCGAACTTGAAAACCACTTCGTCCTGCGCCGCACCGTACGTGCCGAACAGATCCTTCACCATGGACACGGCGCCCTTGTGGTGCTGAATCATGTCGGTGAGAAAGAGCCGCTCGAAGTCGGGCCCCTTTGCGAGATCGAGCTGGTGCATCTGCTCGGCGGTGAGCATGCCGGGCATCAGCATCTCATGCTCCTTCCCGTCCATCATCATCTTCATGGGCCCGCCCGAGGCCTCGGGCACCACCTGGTGGCGATCGGTGAGCCACTGCTGCATCGTCGTGATCTCATCCTGCTGCGCGTTGATGATCCGTTCCGCCAGAGTGCGAACGGACGATCCGGCCCCGTGTGACGGCGCCCATGACGCCATCGCGATCGCCTGCGAGTGGTGTCCGATCATCCCTTGCATGAAATGCACGTCGGCGGCCGTGTACGGATATCGGATACTGTCCGCGCGAGCCTTCGCCAGGGCCGCCTCCTCTCCCTGAGCGCTCGCAGGTGACGGTGCGGCAGCACCGGGCGTGGAGGCGCTGTGGCTGCTGCAGGCCGCCAGCGTGCCTGCGACGAGCAGCGTCGAAGTCGAGCGACTGAGTAGTCTCATCATGATGTTGTTCGTGACCGTTCCGGGCCGACGTTCCGCAGGCCGTCTTCGACAGCTTACGCGCAGTCCGCCCGCCACGTTGTGGCATGTTTTCATTCGATCGCCGGCGTGCGGCGAATGACAATCTTGCAGCCCGGGCCGGCCCCGATGCTACCCCCGCGCGGCGGGGCTGCCGGGAGGGCCAGGTCCACCCGAGACCGCGACCTGCCGCACCGCTCTCCGGGCGCCGGCGTTGCACCGGCGTCCGGAGTCGTTGCGCTCGCCAGTCTCAGTGCGAGATCGGGTAGTCGTGCGGCAGCGCGTTGCTGATCGCCGTGGCTGCGTCGGAGCATTCGGGATGTCCGAAGCCGCTGGCGCTGTGGCCGTCCGCGTCCATGTCGTAGATGATGTTATCGTCGCTCGTGGGGCTCACGCCGGCCGGAACGAAATCGAGGTTGAGCCGATCTCGCGTCTTCCAGCCGATGTTGTGGTCCGCGCACGACGCATCGCCACTCACGCCCAGGCCACCGAGCAGCGTGCCATCACTCGCGTAGAGCGGGAAGCCGCCGCCGAAAACGTTGATGCCTCCGATGCGCCCGCCGACCATGGGGTCGTGATCCGTTCCGAAGTCCTTCACGTTGCCGCGATAGGCCACATCGGGATCGACGGGGTTCGACTCCTGCAAGCCGAACAGTGTGCCGCCTGGCTGCGTGGGCGCGTACAGATTCGCGCTCGAGAGCGCGAGACCCGGAAGGCTGAACGCGTTACCGGTGTTCGCCTTCTGAGCCGCGATCACGCGGCTTCCCTGCCACTGGTCGCCTTCTTTCGCGCCGGTGTACGCGACCGCGACGACTTTCCCGCTGCGATCCACCACCGCGGCCCACATGTCGAGATTGAATCCACCATTGGGCGTGTTGCGCGCGAACTCGAGCGCCGCCTGCAGTTCGTCATGCGTTGGAAGTCTGCCATCGAATCGCGAGCGATTGGTTGCTGCGGTGACCGAGGAATCGCTCGAGCACGCGGTGGCGAGTGCGAGCAGGCCGAGCGCCGCGATGGAGCCGAGCGTGAGAGCGCGGCGGCGGGGGGGGATGATGTGGGTCATGGGTCCTCCAGAGGGGACATGGTGGAATGGCGGAAACCCGCGCGAGCGACGTCGCGCGAGCCGGCGAACATACTCTATCCGGGGCGCACGTGCGCTGACTGAAGAAACGCAAAAGCTGTCCGGAAACGGACATTGGCAGCTTGTGCCGCCCGGGAGACCGCGCGTTTTGCATCTCGCGACCGAGCACGGCAGCGGGTTAGGTTGGTCGATGCACAAACCTCTTGCGCGGGCTCGAGCGGTCGGACTCGCCGGTGCGATTGCGGCAATCAGTGCGTGTGCGCACGTCGAGCTTCCGCACTCGATTCCCATTTCCGTCGACGCTGCTCTCTCCATGCGCCTCACGCCCGCGGTGCACGCGCTCGACTCGGCCATCGCCGCAGGCGCCGCACCCGGGGCCGTGCTCGCGGTCTCGCTGGGCGGACGACACTTCGAGCATGCCATCGGACAGCTCGCGGTCGATGATCCGCGCCCGCCGGACGGCCGCACGATCTACGACATGGCCTCGCTCACGAAGGTCGTCGCGCTCACGACGCTCGCGATGATGGCCGTGCACGAGCAGCGCATCGCGCTGGACACACCAGTGGTGCGATATCTCCCCGACTTCGCGCGAGGCACGGGCGAGAAGTCGCACGTGCTCGTGCGCGATCTTCTCCTGCACGACAGCGGGCTTCCACCCGACCCGCTGCCTCCGCTGTGGAAGCATTCCGGCAGCAGGAGCGCCGCCATTCAGGAAGCGCTCGGGGCGAATCTCGACACGGTTCCGGGCGCCGTCTTCGTCTACTCCGACCTCAGCGCCATCACGCTCGGCGCGATCCTCGAGCAGCAGTACCACGAGCGGCTCGATGCGCTGTTCGCCGAGCGCGTGGCGCAACCGCTCGGCTTCACGCGGATGCGCTACCTCCCGCCGACCGAATGGCGCGAGGAGATCGCGTCGACGGAGATCGAGGCAGTGCCCGGCCGCCCGACCACGGCGCTCCGTGGCGAGGTGCACGACGAGAACGCGTGGCGGCTCGGCGGCGTGTCCGGACATGCAGGGTTGTTCAGCGACGCCGATGATCTGCTGCGTTTCGGCGAGTGGGTACTCGCGGGCGCAACCGGTCGCAGCTACGCCGCCGCGCTGCAGCCACCGGCGGAGCTCACGACCTGGACGCTGCGACAGAATCGACCCGAGGGCTCCTCGCGCGCGCTGGGTTGGGATAGTCCGTCCGACAGCTCGTCCGCCGGTCACTACATGTCGGCGCAGAGCTTCGGTCACACGGGCTACACGGGCACCTCGATCTGGATCGACCCCACGCGCGACATCGTGATCGTGCTGCTGACGAATCGCGTGAACCCCACGCGCGATACGCCGAAGTTCGGAATGCTCCGCGCCGTCATGGCCGACGCCGTGATGACGAGCCTCTTCCCGGACGCGCTGCCGAGATAGCGTGCGGCACAAACGACGAACCGGCGCCGAGGTGGGCGCCGGTTCGAGTTGTTCGGTTTGTGAATGCGACTACCGGATCGAAGCTACAGTCTTCGGCGGCCGCAGCTCCTTCGCCTGCGGAAGGATCGGAGGCTTGCCGAGCTGCTGAAGCTTCTCGTTCACCTTCGGAATCTCGGCCGCGAGCACCCGCTTGTAGGCGAGCAGATTCTTCTGCAGGACGGGCGCGAACTGGCGGAACACCCCGACCTGCTGCCCGGTCGGACGCGCGACAACCGCGGATGCGTGCGCCGTGAGCGCGCTGATGCGCTCGACCACCTGCGCGGGGTAGTTCAACGCATCTTCGTCCGCACGCAGGTGCACCTGATACAGCCTGCTCTCGGCCGCCGCGAGCGAGTCGCGCAGCGTATTGGCAGCGCCGGCCAGCGCCGTGCTATCGTTGCCATGCACGGACGCGAGCCGGTCATCCAGCTGCGCACGCACGTTTCGTATCGTGATGATCGCCATCGTGCCCGCGTTCACCGTGTCGCGAATCTGCTGAAGAAACGCGAACTGCGCGGCCGCATCCGCCGGGGTCACCTTCACTCGCGGATCTTCTTTCAGCATGAAGCTTGCGGAGTCCACATAGTCGCCCGCGTGCAGCCGCACCCAATAGCGACCGGGCAGCGCGATCGGCCCGTTGGAGAGGATGTCCATCATTCCCGCAAAGCCCTGCACCTCGGGATAGCGCAGATTCCACGCAAAACGGTTGAGTCCCTGCTTGTCCGGCGCGCGTGGCTGTGGTGGCACGCGCTGCGGCCACGGCTTTTCCTCCTGCTCCAACCCTGCCTCTTCGCCGCCGTAGACGACCTTCGACGTGTCCGGCTGCTTGCCGGCCTTCGCGAGCGAGTCGTTGCGTACGTGGCGGGTGCTGTCCACTTCGATGTGATGCACGCTGTCCGCATGCACGCTGTCCGCGCGCGAAATGGAATCCTGGACGCTCGAGAAGGACTTGATGAGCTTGTGGTGTGCGTCGAGGATGTCGACAGTCACCTTCTCGCCGGTCTGCGCAAGCGTGTAGTAGATCAGCGCACCGTCCGGAGGATTCATTCCCACGGGTCGTGCACGATCGGGCTGCTCCGGGTTGCCCCAGATCACGCGCCACGCGTCCTTTGGCGTGTAGAGATGCGCGGGTGCACTGGCCGTTTGCTGATTCATCTGCCGGAGCGGCGAGATGTCGTCGAGAATCCAGAAGCCGCGACCGTGCGTCGCCGCGACGAGATCGCCATCCTTGATCGCGAGGTCGTGCACCGGCACCATCGGCAGATTGCGACGCAGCGACTTCCACGTCGCGCCGTCGTCGAAGCTCACCCACACACCGCGCTCGGTGCCTGCGTACAGCAATCCCTTGCGCACGGGATCTTCGCGAACCACGCGAACGAATTCCGTGCTCGGAAGTCCCTTATCGAGGCGTGACCACGTCTTGCCGAAGTCAGTGGTCTTCCAGATGTACGGCGCCATGTCCTCGAGCTGATAGCGATTCGCCGCCACGTACGCCGTGCCGCGTGCGAAGTGGCTCGGCTCGATGCTCGAGACGCGCGTGAAGTCGCCGAGCTGCTTGGGCGTGATGTCGCTCCACGTCACCCCTGCATCTCGCGAGAGGTGCATCAGCCCGTCATCCGAGCCGGCCCACAGATCGCCCTTCGCCAGCGGCGACTCCGCAAGCGCGAAGATCGTCGCGTAGTACTCGGCCGTTGTCTGGTCCGATGTGATCGGGCCACCGGAGATGCCGAGCGTGGATGGATCGTGGCGCGTGAGGTCGGGAGAGATGGGCGTCCAGCTCTGTCCTTCGTTGAGCGTGCGGAAGAGCCGGTTGCCTCCGACGTAGAGCGTGTGCGGATCGTGCGGTGACAGCAGCATCGGTGCTGTCCACTGGAAGCGGTACTTGGCTTCCTTCGCCGGATGTCCGTCGGGGCTCTCGGGCCAGATGTCGACGAGGCGGAAGAATCCGGTGCGATGGTCGAGTCGGCCAATGAAGCCGCTATTGTCGCCCCCGTACGTGATGTCCGGATTGTCGGGGCGTGCCTGCACGAAGCCCGCCTCGCCGCTCACGTCGTACCATTCGCTGCGCGGAATGCCGCCGGGAAAGCGACTCGGGCCGCAGACGCCCGAGTTGTCCTGCTGCGCACCGCACACGCGATACGGAAAGTGGTTCGTCGTCTCGACGTGGTAGAACTGCGCAGTCGAGAAGTCCTGGTCCGTCCACGTCTCGCCGCGCGTGTACGACACACTCGCGCCACCGTCGCTCGACTGGATCATGCGCGCGCCGTCGTTCGGCGCGATCCAGAGATCGTGATCGTCGCCGTGCGGCTCGTTGAGCTTCGTGAAGTGCTTGCCGCCGTCCGTGCTCTTCATGAGCGAGACGTTCGGCGCGTAGATCAGGTTCGTGTCGACGGGATCCGCCATGATGCGCGTGTAGTACCAGGCGCGCTCGCGAATGCGGTGATCGCCGTTGATGAATCGCCACGTTGCGCCGGCATCATCCGACCGATAGAGGCCGCCGGAATCCGCCTCGACCACCGCCCACACGAGCGATGGTTTCGCGCGCGAGACCTCGACGCCGATACGCCCGATCACGCCCGCGGGCAGTCCCTTGTTGTGCGTGAGCTCGGTCCAGTGCTCGCCACCATCGGTGCTCTTGTAGAGGCTCGAGCCCGCGCCACCGGACGACAGCGCCCACGGCCTGCGATACGCCTGCCAGAAGGACGCGTAGATGATGTCGGGATTCGACGGGTCGAGCACGAGATCGGCCGCGCCGGTGGAGTCGTTGCGGAAGAGGACCTTCCGCCAGTTCTTGCCGCTGTCCGTTGTCTTGTAGATGCCGCGGTCGGCGTTGGGACCGTACACGTGGCCGAACGCCGCAACCCAGACGATGTCCGAGTTCGTGGGATGGATGCGGACGCGGGCGATCTGCTGCGTGGCTGCGAGGCCGGCGTAGCTCCACGTCTTGCCATCGTTGGTCGACTTGAAGATCCCATCGCCGTGCGAGACGTTGCCGCGGATCGCGTGCTCGCCGGTTCCCACATAGATGACGTCGGGATCGGACTCGCTCACCGCAATGGATCCGATCGTGCCGCCGAAGTAACCGTCGCTCGCGGCGTTCCACGTGTTGCCGCCATCGCTGGTTTTGAATACGCCTCCACCGGCCGTGCCCATCCAATATTCGAAGGGCCGCTTGGCCGAACCGGCGACGGCGATACTTCGGCCGCCGCGAAAGATTCCAATGTCGCGCCACTTGAGGCCGCGCCACGCGATCGAGTCTTCGGTGATGGAGCCGGGATACGTGATCTTCTGCGCCGTGAGCGTACCCGCGGCGAGAAGCGCGAGGAGCGCGGCGTGCGCGAACGGCGTCGTCACGCGTTGGAGCTGACGACGAAACAGACGGAGCGACAACTGAGCCTCGATGACGGGGGAAGCTTCGAAATACAGCCCGTCACGCACGGTGGCAAGTGGCGATGCGACCGTGCCCGCATCGCGCAGACCTTCGCGATGCGGGCACGTAGAGATCGCCTCCGTGTAGGGCGATCACATGGAACGGCGGATATCTCCTTCCGTATTCCGCATCGTCGAGGAGCTCGTGGTGCTGGTGGACGACGTGGATCCATCGCTGCTCAGAGCACGGACGCGGTCGAGATTCTCTACGACGCCACGGTACTGCCGGTCGATGATCGCGCGGGTGTCCGCAGGAAGATCCTTCTGGAGCGCCTCTTCATAGACGTGCGCCGCGTGCTCTTCGCCGCGCTCGCATTCCGCGATGACCGCTTCCTCACTGTGGCCTGTGACGGCAGCCTTCAGGTTGATCCAGCCGCGATGCACGGCTGCGCCAACGGTGCCCGACTCGTCCGGATCCCCGCCGAGCCGCCGCACCTCCGCTTTCAGCTCCGCGGTGCCGCGCTCGATGTTCGGAATGCGCGACGCAAACAGCGCTTTCGCGCTCGGGTTCTTGACCGCCTCGCTCGCAGTCTTGAATCCCTCGACGCCGTCGTTGCAGGTGTCGATCAAGTCGTTCAGAACCGAGACGACCTCGGTGTTTTTGAGAGGCATGGTTGTACTCCTATCTCATGTGAGTCAGCGTGCGCGGCGCGGTCTTGGCTGATTTGCTACTGCGTCCGCTTAACAGTTCAGACTGGTGGTGCACGCTCCATGCCTCGGATGCGCTACCGCGAGGTAAGACGCGAGCATCAGCGAGCTCGAGCGCGAATCAGCTTGGTTCAGCAGTTCGCGCTCGGAGCCCGTCTCATTTGACCGAATTGCACTGCAGCGCACCGAGCACATCAATACGCCCGAAGCCAAAGACCGGATCCGGCACACGAGCGCTCAGCGGATCGGCGCTCTTCTCGATGCACTTGTCGAGACTCTTCTTCTCGTTTCGTGCGTCCGACTGCAGCACGGCAGCCTCTCCGGCCACCAGCGGAGCCGCCAAGCTGGTGCCCGCGCCGAGCGAGTAGGTGATGCCGTCGGCGCATCCCGGATCCGAGTAGCTGCTGCACGCGCCGATGATCAAATCCTCGATCGCGCTCCCCTCAACGAAGTCTCCACCCGGCGCAAACACGTCGACTCCCGGATATCCGTAGTTCGAGTACGACGCGAGATCATCGAAAGTGCCCGGTTGCTGCGCATGCGGCGCCGTGGCGCCCACGCTGATCACGTTCTTCAGCTGCGCGGGAATCTCGAGCAGGTCGCGCGCATCCGTCGCGAGATCGATCCCCACGCCGACGGAGTCACCGTTTCCTGCCGACGCCACGACCGTGACGCCCTTCCGGCGCGCGTAGTCGATGACCTTCTGAAAAACCTTGACTACGAGCGCAAAGTCGGGATCCTTCGTGGTGAAGTACGCGCCGAAGCTCATGTTGATGACGTCGGCCTTCACATCGGTCGCGTAAACGACGCCGCCTATTCCATCGGACAAGAGACCCGCTCCGGTTCGGTCGAGCACCTTCACCTGGCACAGCGTGGCGAGCGGAGCGACGGAGGCCATGCCGATGCCATTCGTCGCGATCTGGCTCGAGACGAAGGTGCCATGCCCGTTGTAGTCCAGAATATCCGGCTCGGTAACGACCATCGACGTGCTGATGCCCGTGTTCACTTTGCCGGAGAGATCGATGTGCGTGGGGTCGATGCCGCTGTCGAGATCACATACGGTGGTGCCTTCGCCATGTCTGTCGTTGAGCAGCCATGCGTTCGATGCGCGAATCACGCGCATGTTCCACTGAAACTGGGGGAAGAACTGTGCGCCGCTCTGGTCATCGGGCTCCCCGGTCAAGCGCGCCGACCGCCGGCGTGCAGCCGAGACGCGCTTCGCGGCGCGGCGCAGCGACTTGGGCGGCACCCATTGCACCATGCGGTCCTTCAGCACGCCGGTGACGTCGGCGTTCTGCAAGAGCGATCGTGCGGCGGCGTCGGTGAGGCCCGACGCGACGATGAGTCCCGCACCCTCATGCGTTCGCGTGACGGTGCCCCCGAGTGCGCGAATGCTGGCGACGACCGCCGCCGAGGGACGTCCGTCGCGGATGGCGACGAGGCGCCGGTTTGCTCCGATGCTCGCGAGCATCGACGGGGCAGCGTGCGCGCGCTTCGCATCCGCGCGCGGTGCAAGCGGCGCCTGGTCGGAGCACGCAGCGATGGCAATAACGAATCCGCTCACCAGTGCAGTGAGCGCGGACGATCGACGAGCGACGGGCATGCTATCCTCTCGAGGGAAACAAATGAGTAGGGAACGCAAGCGATCGACCCCGCGGCAGTCAAGTGTCCGATTGGTAAGCGTTTGCTAATAATCAACTGTCCAGCTCGCCTCGCTTCCATACGCTGAACTCGTACATTGGTCGCGAGGATCACGACGCTCGCCTCCGTGCGAGCACGCCATAACAAGGAGCTGTGATATGTGGAAAGACTTTCGCGCGTTCATCATGCGCGGAAACGTCATCGATCTCGCGATCGGTGTGATCATCGGCATCGCGTTCGGTGCCGTCGTCAAGTCGCTGGTGGACGATGTGATCATGCCGCCGGTCGGAATGGCGACGGGTGGGATCGACTTCTCGAACAAGTTCGTCGTGCTGAAGGAAGGAGCCGCCGCCGCCGGTCCCTACGCGTCGCTCGCCGCCGCGAAGGCGGCGGGCGCGACGACGCTCAACTATGGGATCTTCATCAACAACGTGGTGTCGTTTCTGATCGTGGCCTTCTGCGCGTTTCTCCTCGTGCGCGCGGTCAACCGACTCATGCGCGCAACGGTTGTGCTGAAGACGAAACCCTGTCCGTATTGCACGGTGGACATTCCGATCGGCGCGTCGCGTTGTCCGCAGTGCACCTCGCAGCTCGCGGCCGCGTAGCGCGTCACGCAACGCGCACGACCAGCTAACCCGCGCGCTCGATCCTCGACTCGCGTGCCTGCACGGGCGTGCCGGGCAGGGGAGCCACCTGCCGCCATCCGCGCTCGGTTCTGCGCCACGTCGACCCGTCATCGCAGACGACGACGGTTTCGTTTCCGAGCTTCACGGTGCCGATCGGCTTCCGCGGCTTGCGCGGGCGGGTGAAGCTCCGCGTGTCGAGATCGTCGGCGATCGCGTCCGCGAGCTCCGCCTCGATGTCGTAGTCCGACTGCACATCCGCCAGCGGCGGCGTTGACTGTTGCGGCGCTGACTGTTGCGGCGCCGAGTGTTGCGACGCCGACTGTTGCGGCGCGCGATCGGCGAGGGGCTCGACCTCGATGCGCGTCTCCCATTCTTCCGCGCGCTGCTGTGGCGGTTGCGGCGCGTCGTCGGGAGCGAAGGGCGGACGGCGCTCCGTGCGCGGCCACGAGTCTGGGATGCGCGGGAAAGTCTGGACGTAACTCCATGCCCGATTGAGCAGCTCCATCGCCGTGCGATGTTCCTCGTCGAGCGCCGCCGCGAACTCCGCGCGCGCCTGCGTTACGGCACGCCCGTTTTCCTCCGCCCGATCGCGCTGCATCGTGAGCTCCTTCAGCATCGCATCGCGCTCGGCCGCCGCGAGGAGATATTGCTCGCGCATCGTGGCGACGTACGGCTGCGTGGACGCGAGCTTTTCGGTCATCTCGCGCCGCACTTCCTGCAGTTCGAGCTCGGCGCGCTGCCGGTCCCAGTCGATGGTCGCGATCTGCGCGCGCAGCTCGTTTCGCATCGATGCGGCGGCCTCCCGCTCGATGCGCAGCGCTTCCGACGACTGATTGAGCAAGAGGCGCGTGGCGTCGAGATCGGTCTCCAGACGATCCATCGTGCGCTGCGCGTTCGCGCGCGCCGCTCCGATCTCGTCCTGCAGCGTGAGCAACGCGTCGCGCGCGCTGGCGAGCTCGAATTCGACGTGATGGCGCCGCTCGGCGCTCTCCATGCGCTCGGTTTCGAGCTGCGAGTGGAGACGTGACTCGACGTCCGCGACATCGGCGCGCGCTGCCTCGAGCGCGCGCTGTGTGTCGTCGAGCGTCGCCCGCGAGTGCTCGAGCTCCACGCGCAGCGCGGCGAGATCGTGCCGGGCAGCGGTGAGCTCGATCGTCTGCTCATCATAGTGGCGCAGCTGTTCCTGCAGCTCGACGAACTGATCGCGCAGCTTTTCCGATTGCGCTGCGCGCTTGCGCATCGAATAGGAGAAGTCCTGGCGCGCCTGGCGCGCACGACGCGACCACGCAAAGGAGGCAATCGCGGCGCCTAAGAGCACCCCGATTCCCAATGCGACGAACGAAATCCAGGAGACAACGAAATTTCCGACTTGCACCCACTCTCCGCGTTCGGGTGAATCCCCTCGATAATGGGGACATCGCAAGCGCCGTGCAAATCATTTTGACATCGGCTGTAACGAGATGAGTCATGTAACGCATCGTGCCTGCTGTTGCGCGCGCGTCGCACGGTCTGTCCTTCTATGGATAGGACGTGTGTGGTTGCGTGAGCTCACAGGAGTAGCATGAAGGGACGAATTCGCATCGCGATCGCCTGTACGGGGCTGCTGCTGGTGGCGGCGGCGCACGCACGTGCACAGACGACCGTTCGCGAAACAGGCTCCGTGACCGTCGGCGGCTACCTCGTGTGGGTGCGCGGAACGAATGCGAAGGTCGTCGAGCTCTTCGTGGGGCGGGGTTTTCGCGACGCGTTCGCGAGGCCGCACGACATCGATGCGGCGCGACTGCAACAGTGGATCGATAGCGTACGGGCGGTCACTCCCGTTCCGGACAACGACTCGAGCGCAACGTCTGTGCAGCCGCGAGGCACGC
>JBDTXN010000010.1:0-42980 GCA_040006175.1 Gemmatimonadota bacterium
CGTCTCGGCGTAGCTCGTCTCGGCGTAGCTCGTCTCGGCATTGCCGTCGCCGCTATTTCCCCACGCAGAACGAGCTGAACACGCGGTCGAGCACCTCCTCGACGTCGAGAACGCCCACCAGCTCTTCGAGGTAGCCGCGGGCGCTGTGCAGGTGCACGGCCGCAACGGTTGCGGGTAACTCGGAACCATTCGCGCAGTTCTCGAGAAATGCCGCGATTTCAGCCCGCGCCTTGGTGAGCGCCACTCGGTGCCGCTCACGTGTGAGCACAGGGTTACCGGCCGATGTCGGTTCGTGATCGCGATTCAGTATCTCGACGATACGGTGCGCCAACTCCGCGAGTCCATCACCGGTGCGCGCGCTGACGGGAACGTAATCGATCTTCGGATCGATCGACACAGAGAACCGGACCCTATCACTCTTGGTCCCGACTGCGATGAGAATGCCCGGCGTGAGTGCACGAATGTTCTGTACCGCGAGGGCGAGAGATACGTCATCCTCTCCGCACACCAACACGATCGCCGCACTCCGCAGCTGCCGCTCGGCCACTTCGATCCCCAGCCGCTCGATTAGATCCGTGCTCGTTCGAAGTCCGGCAGTGTCGACGAGTCGTACAGGCCACGGACCGATGTCCAACATGGCTTCCAGGGCATCGCGCGTGGTTCCAGGAACATCGGTCACGATCGCACGCTGTGTCCCGGCAAGCGCGTTGAAGAGCGATGACTTTCCGGCATTCGGAGGGCCGGCGATGACGACGGGTGCTCCGCTCCGCACCATCTCTCCCGTTGCCGTTGTCGCGAGAAGGGTATCGATCGTCGCGAGCACATTGCGCGTTGCATCTTCAACGCGGGATGGGGAAATCGGTCCATCATCTTCTTCCGGAAAATCGACGTCGTAGGCAAGAAGTGCTTCGAGTTCGATGATGGACGCGCGGAGCTGGTTGAGGCGAGTGGAGAGATGTCCCGCGAGCTGACCTAGCGCCACCTCATGCATCGCGCGCGAACGCGAGTCGATCAAGTCGCTGATCGCTTCCGCTTGCAGGAGATCGAGCTTTCCATTCAGCAGTGCGCGCCGGGTGAATTCGCCGGGAAGCGCCTGCCGAGCACCGGATGAGAGCAGGGCGTTGATGGCGAGCGATGGACCTATCTCTCCGCCGTGCAGCGAGAGCTCGACCATGTCCTCACCAGTGAAGGACGCGGGGGCCTGATAGATCGTGACGATCCCGCGGTCGATCTCTTGCCCGGTCTCCGGATCCCGCAGCGTAGTGAGGTACGCGCGTCGCGGTGTCGCAATCCATGGCATGAGAAGCGACGAGCCGATTTTATGCGCATCAGGACCCGTGACTCGAACGACAGCGAGCGCACTTCGAGCGCCCGCAGTTGCCAGTGCCACGATAGTGTCCGAAGCGCCTAGCAATGGAGCGGTCGTCATGTCACCGAACTATTCACAGGGATCATTTCACCCGGCGAGAGGATTTTTACGCGCGATGCTCCTGCGTAGCTCTGGAGAAGAGAGCGCAACACACGAATCCCGTCGTACGCACTCGATGTAACATGCCGAAAGGTTCCCCAGTGAAAGGGGATGAAAATCCGCGCATTGACCTGCTCGAACAGCAACAGTGCATCCCCAGCGGTCAGATGCCCGCGCCTGAAGAAAAACTCCTTCCACCATGGTGCAAAGCCGATGGGGAGCAAAGCCACGTCGACGCGGCGGGGGAGAATGGACCGAGCTAGTGCGACAGCATTCGGCGTGAGTGCCGTATCCCCGGTGAAGAGCACGGACACGGAACCGTCGTCGACCAGGTACATCTGAGCAGCGCCTCGCCACCGATCCATGCCATAGCGAGCACCCATGTGGCGTGCCGCAGCGGCCGTCACGACCACGGTTCCTACTCGAATCATTTGCCCCAGCTGCACGGCCTGCGCAGATGTAATCCCCTCGCGTTGTAACCAGCGAGCTATGGGTGGGGGAGCATAGATCGGGATGCCTGACGGAAGTGCACGTAGTGTACGAAAGGAAAGATGGTCCGCATGCGCATGCGTCAGCAGAATGGCATCGATGTGAGGAAGCTCGGACATCTTCATACCAGGGGCACTTACCCGAGGCAAGAATAGTCCGAGCTTCTCGTCGTAGTTTGGATCGGTCAGCACACACGCGCCACCGAATTGCAGCAGCAGTGTTGCGTGACCGATATACGTAATGCGAAGCGAGGCCTCGCTCGGCTTCGCTGAGTATTCTACCGGTGCGTTAGCCACTCGCTGGAGTGAGCTTTGCCCGTTCACGCGCAATCAACCACTGCTGTGGGAGTGTCGCGAGATTTTGCACGGCATAGTACAGGTTGAGTCCCGCGGCGAGTCGCCAAAAGAAAAACACCATCATCACGGGAAAGACATAGGCCATTGTCTTTGCCTGCGGGTTCGGCGGTGCGGAGCGCAAGCTGATCCACGATAGCACATACATGGAGATGCCCATGATGGCCGGGAGAATGAAGAACGGATCTCGCTGTGAGAGATCAGGTAGCCAGAGAAATGAGACGCCGCGGAATTCGATCGTATTCTGGAAAACAAAATACAGTGCGAACAGCACGGGCATCGGAATCAGCATCGGCAAACAGCCCGCGAGCGGTGTGAACGGGCTCATCCCATGGTCGCGGTAGAGCTTAGACATCTCCGTCTGCAGCTTCTCGGGATTCGACTTGTATTTCTTCTGAATTTCCTGCAGCTGGGGCTGAATGCGTTGCAGTTTGAGGCTGTTGCGCATTGCACCCTGATTCAACGGCCATAGGAGTAGTCGAATGGTGATTCCGAAGATGATGAGGACCCAGCCGTAATTGATCTTCAGACGGTCATGGATCCAGAGCACCACCTGCATGACGATGGTCGCAAACGGCTGCACGATGGGGCGAAGAAACGAGCCGTAGGGATTCACGTGCTCGAGATTGTGCCCCATTTGACGGAGGCGTCGCCATTCCTGCGGTCCCGTATACATCTCGAACGCGAATTCACCCGATGCCGTGAGCGGCTGAAGAACTAGCGCATCTGCGGAGCTCACGGTCTTTGGCTCGTGAGCTCCACGGGTGAAGACTGCGGCGCTGAACGCTCTTCCTGGAGGTGTAGCAATGAGTGCCAGCAGAAAATACTTGTTCTTGCTCGCCACCCATGCGAGTGAATCTCGCTCGACCTTGGGCTCGAGTGAGTCCAGCTTGGCGAATGCCACACTATGGGCATCCTCGCGAACCGGTTTGGCGACATATGCAAGGCTCCGGAGATCATCGACGGAATCAGCCTCGACGAAAGGCATCCCTCGATGGAGTCTGAGCAGGAGCACTGAATTTGGCTCGACACCCTTGGCAGATCCGTGAACACTTCCGAGGTAGCCGTCGGATGCAAAGTCGTACTCGATGACGACGTGTACGTTTGCGACATCCGTCGTAAACGTGATACCTGGGTTTTTACGATTGGCGGAAGAGTCAACGTTGAACTTCACCCGGTCGAGCTGGATTGTATCTCTTCCAGAAACCAGGGCATAGCTCAGTAATGGAACTCGCGGTCTTCCCAGGATGACATTTTTATTCGATCCCTTTGGCAGTCTGTGATAGTCCGTGAGAACCGCGTCGAGGGGTGCTGCACCGAGCGATGTGAAGTGGTACGTCGCTTTGGGAGTGGTGATCGGGATCGTGTCGACTGTGGACGACGCATTAACCGTCGGTGCACCTAAGGGTGATGTCTGCGGTATCCCAGGAGTGAGCGAATCCATCGAAGGCCGCGCCGGAGCTCGACTGGAGTCCTCGCTATTCGCGACACGCGTGGAATCCCCCATGGTTTTCGCCGGCACATGTGGTGTCGGAAAGAGCTTCTGGGAGATGAGGATGACAATCGCGGCCAGAGCGAGAGCTATGAGAAGGCGTTTTTCCATGAATTACGTAGGATTACGGCACGGGGTCGTAGCCGCCGGTGCAGAATGGCTGGCATCTGGCAAGTCGACGGATGGTGAGCATGGTTCCTCGTAATGCGCCATGTCGCTCGAGAGCCTCGACTGCGTAAGCTGAACAGCTCGGAAGGAATCTGCAGGATGCAGGCAGAATCGGCGACACCGTCGCTTGATAAGTACGAACCAGGAATATCAGTATCGGCCGCATCAGTGTGACTTCAAGAGACGCTCGATCTGCACTCTTCCGGAGAGAAGCTCGCGTTCGAGAGACGCGAATGTGGCAGAATAAGCCTCGGGCCGAGCGCGAACGATGATGTCGACGGGGGTGATCCGCTGCAGGATATTCTGGCGGACGATCTCCCGGAGTCGTCGCTTCAGCTGATTCCGCTCCACGATGGAGCGACCATGCTTAGGAACGATGAAGCCTATGCGGGGATGATGCAGAAGGGAAGCGACGATTCTGAGGTCCAGATGCTCAGTTCGAATGCGCTTCCCTTCTCGTAAAACGACCCGCAATTGAGTTCCGCGCGTGAGACGATGACTGCGCGGAAAACGGTTGCTTCCAGATTCCGTCAGGCGCCTGCGTACTTCGAGGGGAGCTGCACGGTGAGTTGCTTGCGCCCCTTCTTCCGGCGTCGATTCAGCACTTCTCGCCCCCAGCGGGTGGCCATGCGCTCGCGAAAGCCGTGTGTACGGATCCGGCGCTTATTACGGGGACGATAAGTAGGCTTGCCCATGACAACTCCAACGTGCGAACTGGAAGGAAAAGGTCGGTGAATACAGAGCGCTAAAGGTAGTGACTGCACAGAGATACGTCAACTGATCTTCAGTTCTCAATAGCTATTCTAGAGCTTGTGCGGTCTTAGTGAGCTATACCCGCGTTGACTTCTCCTTCCACGCGGTCTACCTTCGCGTCCCCTGACTTTTCCACATCGAGATAATGGCACTTACGGCGACAGAGGTATGGACGCGCTTGTTGGATCGGGCGCGTGGCGAGCTACCGGCGCAAACATTCAAGACGTGGCTCGAGCCGACGGCAGCATTGTCGCTAGAGGGCGACACCATAACGATTGGTGCGCCTGATCGATTCACTGCAGAGTGGAACGAATCAAAACACGCACACTTACTAGCCAGTTACGCGCCAGTAGCGCTTGGACACCCAATAAATATCGTGTTCCGGGTGGATGAGGAAAGACGTGGACGACCTCAAATGGATCTGTTCGTTGCCCCTTTACCCGAAACCAAAGAGACAAAAACAGCAGTAGCACAGGCTTCGAGCATTCAGCTCAGCGCCCGGTACACTTTTCAGAATTTCGTCATCGGTAAGTCAAACGAGCTCGCTGCTGCCGCTGCTCAGGCAGCCGCCGCAGCCCCTGGTCGGGTCTATAATCCGTTATTCCTCTACGGTCAGACCGGCCTTGGCAAGACACACTTAATGCAAGCGATCGCCCACGAAATTTTGAGTAAATCGCCAGAGTTCAGGCTGTGCTTCGTCGCCACTGAGCAATTCACAAACGAGTTGGTAACGGCGATTCAGACTCGAACTACAGCGTCGTTTCGGCGAAGGTACCGCGAAGTCGACCTGCTCCTCGTTGACGATGTTCACTTTCTAAAACGAACTGAAGCAACTCAGGAAGAATTCTTTCACACATTCAATGCTCTTTACGAAGCTGGGCGGCAAATCGTGCTCACGAGTGATCGACCTCCAGGTGAGATTCCCGGTCTCGAAGCCCGTCTGGTCAGCCGATTTCAATGGGGCATGGTGGCGGATATCGAGCCACCCGATCTCGAACATCGCATTGCGATTCTTCAGAACAAGGCACGTCTCGACCACCTGGAATCCACGATACCGGATGAGGTGATCCAGTTCATCGCGCATCATGTCTGGTCCAGCGTCCGTGAGCTGGAAGGATCCATCATACGGCTCCTTGCATACGCATCACTTAAACATCAACCCGTGTCGATCGGTCTTGCACGAGAAGCCCTTCGTGACAAGCTCAAGTCCATACCTGACGATGCAACCGATACCATCGTCCGTTTGACTGTAGCTTCAATTCAGGCTGCAACAGCTCAGGAGTGGGGAGTGACCGTGGACGGGTTATGCTCAAAAAGTCGCACAAAACATCTCACAGTACCCCGACAAACGGCCATGTTCTTGATTAGAGAACTCATGGGATTACAGCTCGTCGAAATCGGAACGGCCTTCGGAGGACGTGATCACTCCACTGTCATTCACAGCCTAGAAAAAGTCCTCGAACTCAAAGAGCAACCCGACTACAAACGAAGAATTGACTCTCTTACCGAGAATCTCCGTCAACTTCCTCGCTAATTATCCACAGCTTCACCAGGACCAACTTACTACCTATTCATAGCTGTTGAATACGAGATTTTTTCCACATATTGCATTATCCGGACATCTCCTTACAGCAGCACGCTTTATCGGTGATATCAACATATGAGGAATCACTACTGCTACTACTAGTAATACTTACTTATTTAAAAGCAGTAGTGACTGTACCCAGCAGGTTTCTACATAATTAAGGAGCTCGAATGCGCTTTACGATCGCTCGTGATAAGCTACAGGAAGGACTAGCCGCTGTAGCTGCGAGCGTTCCGGCAAAGACCACATTGCCGGTTTTAGCGAACCTCTTGGTGGAGACAACCGACCGCGGTATTCGCTTATCGGGTACGGATCTCGATATGGCTGTCAGTACTGAAGTGATGGCAGACGTCGAGATTCAGGGTGCGATCACTATTCCAGCTAAGAAGCTCGTGGAAATCGTTCGGGAGCTTCCATCTGCTCCAGTAAAGCTCAGCGCCAGCGGGGAACAGAAAGTCACTCTCGAGTGTAGCCGCTCAAAGTTCAAGCTTCTGGGATTGCCCAAAGATGAATTCCCGAGTTTTCCGTCGATTCGATTTGGGGAGAGCTGGAGAATTAAATCGGGAGATCTGCAGAAGCTGATCACTCACACAGCATTCGCGTCGTCGACGGAAGAAAGCCGGCCAATTCTGAATGGTGTATTGTGGGAGCTTCGGACAGATCAGATGCGTATGGTAGCGACGAATGGGCATCGTTTAGCCAAGATGGAAATCCCGATAACAGCCGCAGGGGTGCCATCGAGTGACTTGATTATTCCTCCGAAAGCACTGGAACAGATCCGCCGGCTATTTCCTGCCGAAGAAGAGCTCGAGGTGGCACGCGGAGACAACCATCTTGGATTTCGCTCTCCCTTCACTGCCGTTTTTACGCGATTGATCGAAGGACCGTATCCGAATTATGAGCAAGTTATTCCGAAAGACAACGACCGAGTTGCTCTTGCCGATCGAAATGCACTGATCCAGGCATTGAAGCGTATGTCGGTGATCGCGTCGGACCAGACGCATCGAATTCGGATGTCATTCAATTCGGGGATGCTGAAGTTCAGTGTCCAGACTCCGGATCTGGGTGAGGCTCAGGATGAGCTCCCGATTAATTTCGAGGGGGATTCGCTGGATATCGGTTTCAACGCGAGCTATCTACTGGAGATCCTGCGGAACCTGCCAACTGATGAAGTGAAGCTCACATTCAAAGCTCCGGAACGGGCGGCGACGGTTGAACCGGTAGGCTGGAACGATTCTGCCAGGTACATGTGCCTCATTATGCCTCTTCGGCTCGTAGACTAGGAGCTGGAGCTTAGTTAAAACGGCGCGGCTTTTACCGGCGTTTAATGTGCGTGCTGGTATTCTGCGTGAATGGAAACGTTCCGCGAGTCGTTGTGATTGTGAGATCGAGGCGAGACTGCCCATCGCTTTCGAGCAATATCCCGTTCTCTCGTTGTAAGCAGAGAATCGATGAACCACTACCAGCTCCATTCGCGGTGAGATGATTATTCGGCTCGGTTGATGTACCAGTAAAGGTGGCAGATACGGTTCGGCGCACCTTTACTCCATCATGTTCAAGGCAGGAATTCAGATCGAGCAGTTCGTATTCGCGGACTGCTCTCTGGATAAGCGGAATTTTCCCGTGACAGCTTGTTGTTGATGCAGTATCAGCCCATCTGTCGCCCATCCTGACCTGTGCCGGGAGCGTAACTATGATCTCGGGCGCTCGTGCAGCTGGTGATGCGCTTGAGCCAGTACAAGTCGTCTGACCCTGCGTAGAACGGAATTGTCCCTGCTTCGATATCAGCTCGGAGCTTTTACTACTGTCGGCATTTGTTTTCGCGATAGTGTGCGTGTTAATCGAAAGCGAGTCCGCATGGCTCATGAGCGTGAGTTCATTGCCGCCATCGATAATCGTAATCGAGTAGATCATTATCGATTCGATCGGACGCACACGTGCCGTAGTGTCGTTGCTTAGATAGACTCGCGAACTGTCACGAATAAAGTATTGCCAGTGCCCAGGAGTTATATGCGGCACCCAGCTGCTTTCTTTTGATTCGGCAGTGACACTATCATGACGCGGTGCCTCTGTAGTATTTGCTGGCATAGGCTGCCTCGTAGCACATCCCATCAAGATCAGAGCTACAAGCCAACTGTGTGCAAGCAGTGTCATCGTTTTCTTCAGTAGCAATCTTTTCATCTGATAGATCACAGGGAGTGAGTCGGCATAACGTACAATGCGTGGATGAAATAATCTCCGATGATCAAAATGATCACCGGAGATCAAATACGTGAGGAGGACGATCTATAAGCCGGGTTCTGTCGAGTGGTTACCCACTCGGATAGTCATTTCTCTCGGCGGATAATCACTTATCCGCTCCAGCAGCCTACCCACGGCGTATTTGTCGAGACGGGCCGTCTCTCGCCGTTTATTTGGCCTTGCTCCAACCGGGGTTTGCCGTGCCGCAACCATTACTGATTGCGCGGTGAGCTCTTACCTCGCCATTTCACCCTTACCGACAGTGCCGGCGGTCTGTTTTCTGTGGCACTTTCCGTCACCACCTAAGTGGTGCCCAGGTGTTACCTGGCGGTCCGCCCTACGGAGCCCGGACTTTCCTCGATGAACTGATACCATCGCGACCATCCGATCGCCCACACGCGTAGGTGGAATATAGCAGATCAGGCAATGACGATACGCTGACGCGCCCGCCTAGAGTGCTCGAGTGTTGCTCGATTCGTCGATCACCCTCTCGCTCTGATCTCTCTCTATGCGATCCTCCACACTTCCCGCAATTCGGACCTTGACTCCCGTGGCTACGGTGCTCACCCCCGCCGAACGGTCGCGAGTCGACGCTGCCGGGGAGGGTTTTTACCGCACCCTACATCGGGATTCCATCGATGACGTCATCGGAGATTTACGTGCACAACGAGTTAGTGCGGTGCTTCTCTCGGTCGCCCGTTGTGGTGGTGAGGATGATGCATCGAGCTTTGGACGCATTGTTCGCGAGTTCCCGCGTGTTCCAGCAGTGGTGCTTCTTACTCAATTTGAGGTTGGAACCCCAAGAGCTGTCCTATGCCTCGGGCAGTCCGGTGTACGCGCGCTCGTCGATGTTCGTCAGCCCAGCGGATGGCGGGAGCTCCGTGAAGTATTGATGCATGATCGGACGCGCGACATCGAAAAGATCGCCTTGGCGCAACTCTCGCTCGATTTGGCAGGGGCGCCCGACGACTGCTGGAAATTCTTCGAGACCATCTTTCAACCAGGACTCAGGACCTGCACGATCCGCACTCTCTCGACCGAATTGCGAGTGGTACCGAGCACCTTAATGAGTCGCTTTTTCCGTGCACGCCTTCCGGCACCGAAGCGCTATCTGGCAATGGCACGACTTACTCATGCTGCTCGGGTATTCGAGAATCCTGGACTGTCGGTTGCTAACGTGGCAAACCATCTCGAATACTCTTCACCGCAAAGCTTTGGGCGACACGTCCGAACTCTCCTGTCGATCACTGCACTAGAGTTCCGGCAGCGCTACGACGGTGAGGGAATGCTGCACCGCTTTCGCGAGGAACTCATTCTGCCCTTCACCACCACACTTCGCTCGTTCAGCCCTCTGACAGAAGGGCTACGATGGCTCACAGGATCATCGAGCCATCGTAACTGAGCATCAATCTGTAGAAATGAGCGGCAGGATCTCGTGCGCGGTTACGAGTGAGATGACTGGGATCCCGGTTGCCTCGATGGCCTCACGTCCGCCTTCCTCTCGGTCGACGAGGGCCAATACACCGATGATTGACCCACCTGCGTTCTTGATCGCCGCAATTGCTTTTAGCGCGGAGCTTCCAGTAGTGATCACATCCTCGATCACGATTGTCCGATCCCCTGACTGAAAAGGTCCCTCGATCAACTTTCCCATGCCGTGTGTCTTAGCTTCCTTGCGGACAGTGAACGCGCGCAACGGCACTTCAGTTTGAGCACTCGCGTAGCTGATGGCATACGAGATGGGATCTGCGCCGAGTGTCAGTCCACCGATGGAATCAGCGCCCCAGTTCTCCCGGATCTGGTTGAGTCCCAGTGTTCCGATCAATACCAAGCCTGCAGGGCTCATTGTCGTCAACCGCGCATCGATATAGAGTGTGGATTGTCTACCTGATGCCAGTGTGAATTGACCACGTCGCGCAGAGCGTGTCGCGAGCAAGCGGACGAGTTGTTCGTGTTCCGTCATTCTAGTGTAGGTTGGGAGAATGGATGCGAGCTTGTCGGCAGAGGTGCGTCAACATCGAATGGTAGTTAGCTGATGCCACTCGGAAGGCTTCGGCCCTCTTCCATCGCGTTGGCCGTCTCGCTGCTTTTCGCTCTCGGTGGAATCTTCGCAATCGACCGCGCTCTGGCCGGTACGAATCGCTCCCGCGTGAAGATTCATGCTATCGAATCTGCAGCTCGTGTCGAGGGCTTTCTGATTCTTCACGCGCAAGCTCTGCAATCCGTGCATGGTCTCTTTCTCGATCCCAATCGCACAGTGACTCAAGAGCAATTCGAGTCACTCGTTCGATCACTTGCGCAATATGCACCTGCGTTTCGTCGGGTGTGGATTGCAGATTCCACGAGCCGGATCGAATTCCAGATGCTGCTGGGCGGCGAAGGATCAGCACTCCCTCCCGGCACTCTTGTCGATACCGTTCGCACGATGCCCTTCAGTGAAGCACTGCGGAATGCTCGAGCAACTAAGCTGACACAAATATCGAGTATTGGACCACTGAGCACGGGTGAGCGCGGCTTACTGCTCGTCCAACCGCTGTTCGTGGGCGAGAGATTCATAGGTTTCGCCGGAGGCACTCTCACCAGCGGCAGCATTCTCCAGTTGGTACAGACACAGGAGCCTGCACTCTACGGAAGAGTGAGCATTCTGACGCCGTCGGATACCATCAGCACCGTGAGTGGAACAGCAATGCCCCACGGGTTGCCTGTCGATTCCGCGTCCGCAACAATCAGGATTCCGGGCAGCGGCGTATGGCGCCTGGTCGCGGTGCAGCAGTCGACGGATCAGAGTGTCCGATTTCTCCTTTGGAGCGTTGGCCTGGCGACTCTTGGAACGCTTCTCATCGGATTGCTCCACGAACGTCGCCAGGGCCTTCGTCTCGCGGACAGAAGCGCAGAGCTCGAGCGACTGTCGAGCGAATTGCTGCGTGCCAATCGGGTAAAGAGTGAATTCCTCGCGAACGTGTCCCATGAGCTACGCACGCCACTCAACGCCATCGTTGGTTTCGTCGAGCTCTTGAGAGATGGCGTCTACGGTGAGCTCAATCCGCGACAGGCCGGCCCCGTAGAGCGCATTGCGTCCTCTGCGAGCCACCTTCGGCAACTCGTCGATCAGATACTCGATCTCGCCAAAATGGCTGCCGGACGTCTGGACGTGCAGTGGGAAGTGATCGATCTCAAGCCATTCGTGATCGATCTGACGAGCGAGATCGAGGCACTCCGCGCCGAGCGTGATCTGTCCCTCTCGATCTCGATTGGGGCCACACTGCCTCGTGTGCGAACCGATCCAATGCATCTTCGGCAGATCATCCTGAATCTGCTCGGCAATGCACTCAAGTTCACTCCTCGTGGTGGGATCGCAATTCGAGCGCGAATTGTCGACATAGCCGATGCGACCGCGGCGATCGATGCCTCAAACTCGGCCAAAGGAACCCCCGAGAACGGCATCTGGGTTGCACTCGATGTGGCGGACACGGGCGTGGGAATCGCCAGGAATGATCAGGAACGGATTTTCGACGAATTTGAGCAGGTCAATGCAGGACCGCGTACCGACTCCATGCAGCGAGGTACCGGACTGGGGCTGCCCATCTCGCGAAGGCTCGCGCGGCTCCTGGGAGGCGAGCTGACGGTCGCGAGTGAGCCTGGGAAGGGCTCTACCTTCACCGTGTGGATCCCCGTTGTGGGACAACCAAAGGGATCCGGGGTATTCAGCGCCGGGAAGGCGGGACGAGTCGCACTCTCGGATTCAGTGTTGGAGCAACCTTCGCGATCGTAACCGGCGCTGATCGCAATCAGCTCTGATCGCCGCGCTTGATCAGGGATTTCATCCGGGAGAACAGGGATACGCGCGCTGCTTCAGGCACTGGGGCGGCAATACTGGTTCGGAGAGCGGTCGCGAACGTCACCACGTCGGGATAGCGATCCGAAGGGTTGCGAGAAAGCGCTTTCATCACGACGCCCTCGACGGATGCAGGCACGCTGCACCCTTTGCGCGCGGTGTTGAGCGGAATCGGCGGCTGCGAAAGAAGCTGCGAGAACATTTCGCGCTGTGATTTTCCGACGTAGGGAAGGCAGCCGGAAAAGAGGTAGTATGCAATCGTCGCAAGACTGTACTGATCTGCAGCCGATGTAACGAGCTGTCCGGAAAGGGCTTCGGGCGCAACGTACATGAGCGTGCCGACAAAGAAGCCGGCACGAGTCAGTCGTTCCTCGGGAGCTTGATCGGACTGGGCGGCGATCCCGAAATCCAGCAGCTTCGCTTTTCGGGAAACCGGATCGTACATGATATTGTCGGGCTTGAGATCCCGATGGATGATCCCGGCGGCGTGTACAGCGTAGACGGCATCGCCAATCTGGCCGATGATTTCACCGACTTCTTCAGGCGGAAGAGGGACGTGTTGCTTTGCGTATTTTTCGAGGAGCTCGCCGAGCGCCCACTCGATGGCGAGAAAGTGTACGCCGGGGCCGGCTTCACCCACTTCGATCGTTCTCACCACGTTCGGATGCGAGACTCGAGTACCGTATGTTGCTTCCCGGAGAAAGCGCGCGACTGCCGTCTTGTCGGTTCGCAGCTTCTCTTTCAGGACTTTGACGGCAGCGATGCCATGGATGCGGTGCTCGGCGCGGTAAACCACTGCCGTTCCACCCTCACCAACCATATCCTGCAACGCGTATCCGGCGAGTGTCGTGCCGGTAAGATTTTCACGGCTCACGCGCCGAAGGTAACCGCACCACTCGAAGGGAGCAAGCGAAGGCTCGCGTACACGGCGATATTTGCCGTCGATTCACTCCATCGGTGAGAGCAAGAGGATATATGTCGGTACTACTTCGTGGTCCATCGCGCGCTCGGCTTTTGGGCCTCATGGGGCTCGCGATCGTTGGTTGCTCGCCACGTACCCACGATGGCGGGACTGCCGGTACACCTGGCAATCGACGCGGACCACAGATGCCAACCAACGGCGCTGCCGCACCGGACCCGTCGGGGTTCTACCGACAGATCGGAATGCTCGCGCAGAGCGGATCCTTTCCGTTCGTTGGGCAGCTGCGGTATCTCGCCGGCCAAAGTGCCGACAGTACCCTTGCCCTCATCACACTGTCATTCGCGAATCGCTCGCTTACCTTCACCGGCGAGGGTGGAGGACAGCGCGCGAACTACGAAGTCACCGTCGACCTCACGAAGGGCGCGACCGCCGTTCGGCACTTCGACGCGCACAAAGTCATTCGGGTGGCGTCCTTCCATGAGACGCAGCGCGATGACGAGAGTGTCATCTTCCAACAGTTCCTCTCGGTGCCACCTGGTACGTACTCGCTTTCCGTTGGGGTACGCGACGAGAATGGCGGCAATGCGAACATGCAGCAGATGAACGTGACGGTGCCGCGCTTCGGTCCGGGCACGCTGTCGACGCCGATCAGCATCTATCAGGTGAAGCCGAGGGCGAGGCTGGACACTGTTCCGGCGCTGATCGCGAATCCCCGCTCGACCATTGTAGTCGGCCGCGATACACTCGCCGGTCTGTACGTGGAAGGCTACGGTCTGCCTGCGAGCGCCCGGATGAATGTCGCCGTGCTCAACGATGCGCACGTCGTCATCCTGCGCGATACGGTCAACCTCGTACGCCAGGGTCAGATCTCGTCAGCGTTGCTCGACTTCCCGGTCACCAGCATCGGCGTCGGGCCCGTCACTGTCGTGACATCGCTCGTCGGAGCTACGGATAGTGTACAAGCACCTCTCTTCCCCGGCTTTGGGGACGAGTTTGGCATCACGAGCTTCGATGAGCTGCTGAGCTATCTCCGCTACTTCGTTTCGCCACAGCGGATACAGGCCCTGCGCGATGCTTCACCGGAACAACGCGCTGCCGTATGGGCATCGTTCTGGAAGCAGACGGATCCAACTCCTTCCACTCCGGACAACGAAGCGCTGCGCGATTACTTCAAGCGCATCACGACCGCAAACTCACGATTTCGCGAAGAGGGAATACCGGGTTGGTTGACGGACCGCGGGAAGGTATACGTCACGCTGGGTGAGCCCGATCAAGCTGGGCAACCGCTGGGAGCGAATGGATCCACTGCTCGAAGCCGTTCCGAGATCTGGGCGTACACACAGTACAATCTGCGAGTCATCTTCGTGAACTCCGGCACCGTAGGTCATTTGCGTCTTTCGCCATCAAGTCAATCCGATTTCGAAAAGGTCGTGCGAAGGCTGCAGTCGCAGTAAGCACACGCGTAGAACTGCCTGCGGCGTGACGATTTCCGGCAGCGGCGTGACGCGCTCATGTACCTACGCTGTACGCTGCTCTGTGCTGCGATGCATTGTCTTGACAAAAAATCACTTCGCTTCTATATAAGCGCCGCAAGCCCTCCTCGGCTTGTCCCTCCTCGAGAGCGGAGGGAGACGATTCATGAGCGGGAGACAGGGCGATGGCCAAGGGAAAGGTGAAGTGGTTCAATGACGCCAAGGGTTTCGGCTTCATTGAACAGGAAGGCGGCGAGGATGTCTTCGTGCATTTCTCCTCGATCACGATGGATGGCTTCAAGACACTCGCTGAAGGGCAGGAGGTAGAGTTCGAAATCCAGACTGGCGCCAAGGGCCTTCACGCGACCAACGTTCAGCGCGTGTAAGCCGGAGTTCGCGGGCTGGCATTCACCGGAATGCGGGGTGAGCTTTCGTTCATGGAGCCCCGCCTTCCGCCCTCGCCCCGACTCTTTCTCGTCGACGGCTACGCGCTGATTTACCGCGCGTTTTTCGCGCTCATCTCGCGCCCTCTTACGACCAGCCGCGGCGAAAATACCTCCGCCGCCTGGGGCGTGGTGAATTTTCTCCAGCGGCTCATCGACACCCACCGGCCGGAGTACGTCGCCTGGGTGCACGACTCCGGTCTCTCGTTCCGTCACGAACAGTATCCCGCCTACAAGGCCACGCGCGAGAAACTCGGCGAAGAGCTGCAGGCGGACTTCGATCGCGGCATGGAGCGCATCGCGGAGCTGCTGCGCGCCTTCAACGTTCGCGTTCTCGCGCTCGAGGGCTACGAAGCCGATGACGTCATCGGAACGCTCGCACGGCAGAGTGTCGATGCCGGCGTGAACGTCGTGATCGTGTCGGGCGACAAGGATTTCTATCAGCTCGTTCGCCCCGGTGTATGGCTACTCAACCCAGGACGCGGCGGACCGGCGAGTGTAGATGAGCAGTGGGTCGGGTTGGAGAATGCGAACGAACGCCTCGGTGTACCGCCGCACCATGTCACCGATTATCTCGCCATGGTGGGCGACTCCTCGGACAATGTTCCGGGCGTGAAAGGCATCGGTGACAAGACGGCGTGCGAGCTCGTCGCAACGTATGGATCGCTCGAGAACATCCTCGAGCACGTGGGTGAGATCACGAAGAAGCGCCCACGCGAAGCGCTCCTCGCGCACGAGGCAGAGGCGCGACTCTCCAAAAGTCTCGTCACGATTCGCGAGGATCTCGACATGCCGCTCGAGCTCGAGACGCTTGCGTTGGCCGAGCCGAACCACGCGAAGCTGCGCGACTTGTTCGTGGAGCTCGAATTTCACGCGCTGGCGAAGGATCACGCGGTGAGCGCACCCGTCACTGCGCGCGAAACGAACTACGTCACGGTCGATACGATCGAGGCGATGGACGCAATGCTGCAGCGCATTCGAAGCGTTCCGCATATCGCAGTGGATACGGAAACGGTGATCGAGCTTGGCAGTCCGCAGATCGTCGATCCACTCCGGTCGACGCTCGTGTCCATCTCGATCGCGGCCGCTCCCGGTGAGGCGTACTACCTGCCGCTCCGGCATCGCAAGCGCCAGAGCGACCAGGGTGAGTTGCTCACGGACGTCTCGGGTGATCGCTCTCCCACCGACGCTCCCGAGGATCGCGGGCTCACGCGCGGCGGGGATGAGCCACCCGAGCAGAAGAAGAAAACGCCGCGCAAAAAAGCGGCTGCCACGAGCGCGCCATCAGGCATCGCAGCGCGACTGCTGGCCGAGCGTTCGCACGAGGTGAAGAATCTCCCTCCGGTCATGTCCTCCGAGATGTCTCCGTTGCGCGCTATGCTCGAGGATCCGTCCGTTCGGAAGACGGGGCAGAACGCAAAGTACGATCTGCTCGCGCTACGTCGAGCCGGCATCGCGTTGCGCGGCCTGGAGTTCGATACAATGATCGCCAGCTACGTGCTCGATCCGGGGCGTCGCTCGCACGGGCTCGACGTGCTCGCGCTCGAATTCCTCGAGCACACGATGACCTCGTACGAGGATCTGTGCGGCAAGGGTAAGGGTTCGGTTCCGTTTGACGAATGTCCCGTGGACGCTGCGCGCGACTACTCGTGCGAAGACGCGGACATGACGCTGCAGTTGCGAGCGGTGTTCGAGCCACAGCTGGAGACCTATGAGCTGCTCCCGCTGTTCAACGACATCGAGATACCGTTGATCGATGTGCTCGCGGACATGGAGTGGGCAGGGATTGCCATCAATCGGGAATGGTTCGCCTCTCTCAAGGAACGCTTTGCGCGCGAGCGACAGCGCGTCGAGCAGGAGATCTATGCCTCCGCGGGGACGGAGTTCAACATCAACTCCAATCTTCAGCTTCGGCAGATCCTCTTCGAGCGCCTGCAGCTTCCGATGCTCAAGCGCACCGCAACCGGTCCGTCCACCGATGCCAGCGTCCTGCAGGAGCTGGCCGAAATGGGACACGAGCTTCCCGAGCAGCTCATGGAGTATCGCGAGCTGTCAAAACTCGAGAATACGTATCTCGACGCACTTCCCGCGCTCGTACATCCGCTCACGCAGCGAATACACACGTCATTCAATCAGACGGTTGCAACAACAGGAAGACTGTCGTCGAGCGATCCGAACTTGCAGAACATTCCCATTCGTCGTGAACTCGGCCGGGACATTCGGCGTGGCTTCATTCCGCGTGAGGGTTGGTCGCTCATCGCAGCGGACTACTCGCAGATCGAGCTGCGGTTGCTCGCGCACCTCTCGTCCGATCCGGCGTTCGTGAGCGCATTCCGCGCCGGCGGCGACATCCACCGGCAGACTGCGGCGATCATCTTCGAGGTGCCGCTGGCCGAGGTGACGTCGGAGATGCGCGGGCGGGCCAAGACGATCAACTTCGCGACGATCTACGGCCAGGGCGCGAACGCGCTCTCGCGTCAGCTGCGCATTGATCACGCGGACGCGAGGCGGTTCATCGATGAATACTTCGAGCGTTTTCAGGGCATTCGGGCGTATCTCGATTCGATGGTCGCATTCGCGCGCGAGCACGGATACGTGCAGACCATCTTCGGTCGCCGGCGCTACATCCCGGAGTTGAGGGATCGCAACTTCAACGTGCGCGCGTTCGGTGAGCGAACGGCAACGAACTCGCCGATCCAGGGATCAGCGGCTGATCTCATCAAGATCGCGATGATCCGTATTCACGATCTGTTCGCACGTGAAGGCGTTTCCTCGCGGATGCTGCTGCAGGTGCACGACGAGCTCGTGTTCGAGGCACCGCCCGGTGAGGTCGAGTACATCTCGTCGCTGGTCAAGGAAGAGATGCAGCAGGCAGCGCAGCTGTCCGTGCCACTCGTCGTCGACCTCGGAATCGGTAGCAATTGGCTCGAAACGAAACAGTGAGTAGAAAGAATCGACGGTAGGGCGGCACGAGATGAGACGTTGGAAACGCCTGATCGTCTCTACCGGAGACGCCGCTATTGTGCGACGTGCGCGTCGCGCGTAGCGTGGACCGCGACTGCCTCTGTCTGCCCCTCATTCGAGCACGCGCCGAACGAATGTCCCGACGCCGTCGTTCCGGGTTCTCGCTGATCGAGCTCTTCGTGGTGCTGGTCGTCATCGGCATCCTCGTGGCCTTGGCCATCCCGCGAATGCACGGCTTCAAGCACCAGTTCTACCTCACGACCATGATCTCCGATCTGCGAAACCTCGAGGCGACGGAGGAGGGGTACTGGAGCTCCGTCGACTCGTACTCCTCGGACCTCAACGCGCTCCGTTTCAACCTGACGCCGGGTGTATGGGTGACGTTCGTTCAGGCGGACAGCACGGGGTGGTCTGCCACGGCCACGCACGACGACGATACGTCGCACTGCGCGATCTACTACGGGAACGCACCGCCGCTCCCCCCAGCCACCGTGAAGAACTTCATCGGCTGCACCAAGTAGTCGGCGCTCGCGGCTCTTGCAGATTGCCGGAACCATTGGCAAATCAACCGGTCAAATATACCGATTAGAGCGCCTACGCATAGTGTAAGCTCTTGTGTCCGAGCCGGTTACGTTTGCGGACTGAACAGGCATTCCGATTGCCTTGTACATTGTCGCGAGTAACTGCACTCACGGTGGAGCAACACATGACCAAGCCACGTAGATCGGGTTTCACGCTCATCGAGTTGCTCATCGTCGTCGTGATCATCGGCATCTTGGCCGCGATCGCGATCCCGAAGTTTTCCAACACCAAGGGCCAGGCTTTTCTCGCCGCCATGCGCAGCGATCTGCGCAACCTCGCGACAGCGCAGGAGGGGTACTACTACTCGAACAACGCCTACAGCAGCAATCTCTCGCAACTCAACATCCAGCCATCTGCGGGCGTGACGATCTCCGTTCCCGAAGCCACCACGGGCGGCTGGTCCGGTTCAGCGACGCACTCGGCGCTAGGCACCGAGAAGTGCACGGTATACTTCGGGACTGCCACGGTGATCTCGCCGGCAACACTCGAGGGGCGGATCACCTGCAACTGATGCATTCATGGCCGCAGCAGGACAGTGAGCAGCGCTTCCGTCAACCGTAACAGTTCGCTCGATGATCGACCCTACCGTGAGTTCGCGCTTCGCCGAGAGGGGATGATCTTCGCGATGGATGGTGGCCTGTGGCTTCATCGTCATGTCTGGAAAGGTCGCCCAATGGCGCATCTGGTCTCCACCGATCGTGATCGCCTCATCGAATACGGGCGTGCGGTTGGTCTCCCGATCGCCCGCCTTCAGTACAAGCCGCTCAAAGATCCACGTACCGGTAATCGCCGCGACACATGGCATTGGGATCTCGTCGGCGAATTGCTACCACCGCGCTGAGCCATGCCGTACGTTGACGAGTGCCTCGCACCGCGAAAGATTGAGCGCATGTCAGCCCGGGTAGTGATCGCCTGCGTCCTCGCCTCCGCTGTGATGAGCGCGTGCGAACGCAAGCCTGGAGCGAAGGCGCCCGAAACCGTATCGACGCCCCCCGACACGATTCCTGCAGCTCCGCCTGCGAAGCACGCGGTCGCCGTCTCCACCTGGGACACGAGTGCGGGTCCTGTGATATTCGTGCGCGGCAGCTCGACGGCCGAAGCGTACGTGGTCTTTCCGGCGATCACCGACAGCACGCCAGCGGCGGACGTTCATTTCGACTCCGCATTGCCGCGCAACGCCAGCGTCGAGCTGTTTCAGCACTCGGGCGGCGGCGAAGTCGCGCGCGTCGGTGCTCTGGGTGGCGGCGAATGGGATGCCAATCAATGCATCGAGTGGCCTGCCGCAAAGGTGCAGTCTACGACCGGTAGCGAAACTGGGTCGGGGTGGACGGTCGCCTTTTTGAAGGGACGCGCGAAGGCGCTCCCGCTCGACACTGTCGAATCAATGTCACATGCGGATTCGGCAAAGCTCGTCGCGGACATCACTCGGCTGGTCTCGACGGTGCCGAACGACACGGCGCGCACCTTTCGCGGCATCCCCTTCTCGGTACGTACCGCATATCGGTTCGCGCCGCTCCAGGGGGTCGAAGCTGTCGTCGCGGATGTCGTTCGCACGCTCAACCAGGAGGCAAACCCGCAAGAGGAGCACACGCTGATCGTAGGCGAGCGCCAGGCGGGATCGAATGCTCCGTATCGCCTCGCCTATCGCGAGGTCACCTCGGGCTCCGACGAAACGCTCGAGAGCTCCGACGTGCTCGCGGCGGTCGCGATCGGCACGCAACTACGCATCGATCTTGTACTCGCGCGCGAAGGGTACGAGTCCAGTGCGTATGCATTGCTCGAGCGACAGCCCGATGGAAACTGGCGTCTTCGCTGGACGAGCGCGCACACCGGCTGCTGAAGTTCGCGCCCGTTAGCTCGCGTGCACCAATCGCACGATCAGCACCTCGGCTGGGCAATTGATGCGAAGTGGAAGCAACACGCCAACGCCGCTCGTGACGTACAGTCGTACGGGCGCGCGCGGAACCCAGCCGCTCGCGGAAGACGCATCGCATACGGTGCACTGGCGAGCGGGTGCGCCAAGCCAGGGGAGCACGAATTGTCCGCCGTGCGTATGTCCGGCGAGAACGAGATCGACGCGGGCGGCGGGCGCGAGCTCGAGCGCGCCGTCGGGATTGTGCGACAGCACGACTCGTGGAATGTCGTGCGCAAGTGATGCGCAGCCACCATGCGGATCAATCTCGCCGTGTGTCCAGTCATCGACTCCGCCGATTCCCAATCGTGCGCCGCCCCTTTCGACGACGACACATTGGTTGACCAGCACGCGCGCTCCCGTCGATTGCAGCCATGCAGTGACTTTCGCGGGGTCGTAGTCGTAGTCGTGATTCCCGAGGATCGCGACGGTGCCATCGCGAGCGCGCAGCCCACGGAGCGGTTCAGTCATGCGCGGCAGCGCCCATTCGTACAGCACGCGCGAGATGGTTCGGAGGCTCGAGTGCGAAAGTGCGTAGTCGCCGAGGAGAACGACGAGGTCGGGCGAGGATTCGTTCGCGAGGCGCACAGCGCGATCGATGAGTCGTGTCGGAGTGATCGTGCCTCCGTAGTGCAGATCGCTGAGGGCGGCGATCGTGTAGCCCTCGAGTGCGGGCGCGAGGTCGGCGATCGGCACATCGATGCTCGTGCGGCGCAGCGCAACCGGTGTGATGAGAATCGCGTACGCGAGCGCAAGGAGCGCGATCGCGACAATGAGTGTCAACGCGGCGTGCATGGTTCTACGTCACCGCCGATCGCGAGCTACCACGCGATCACAGCCCGGTCGGAACGTCGATGAAGATCGTCGGAAGATCGAACGTACGTCCGACATGATCGGCGAGCGCGCGAACTCCAAATGTTTCTGTGGCGTAATGGCCGGCGTAGATGATGACGATCCCCATCTCATCCGCGTCGACCGCTGTCCAGTGCGGGCCTTCGCCGACGATCAACGTGTCGACGCTATGCTCGACGGCTTCGCGGAGCGTGTCCGCGGATGCACCGGCGCCTGTGCAGATCGCCCACCGCTTCGTTCTGCGTTTCGATTCCGATGGTGAGCTGCGCGCGCCACCTCCCCAGCGATGTGCAACCTTGTCGGCAGCCCCGATTAGATCTGCAGTGGCGACGTCCGCTTCGCCGCGCACACCGATCTCGATCGACTCGTAGCGCGCGAAACCCGCGGAGGGTGCGAGGCCAAGCTCGCGTGCGAGCAGCACGTTGTTGCCGATCTCCGGATGTGCGTCGAGTGGAAGATGCGATGCGTAGACCGCCATTCCGGAGGACAAGAGCGCGTGAATACGTCGGTAGTACGGGCCGCGCAGAGCCTGCAGCCCTCCCCAGAACAGACCGTGATGCACCAGAAGCAGATTTGCTCCCTCGTCCGCTGCACTCCTTATGGTGCGCTCACGCAGGTCCACGGCTGCAGCGACCTTGACGATGTCGCTCTGCGTCTCGACCTGCACTCCGTTGATGGCCTGCGCGTAATCCGGGAAGCCCTCAGTATGGAGTAGTGAGTCGAGGTCATTGGCGATCCGTGCGAGGGAGGTCACGAGAGAACACCGAGTTGCGAGAGGAAGGCTGTGGATAAGTGTGCAGAACCTCTACCGCCGGATGTGAATATCGCTTCTAAGGCATTGTATATCAACGGATTACTCGTTTGTGCACAAAGAGGCCGACTGGCGATCGCCAGCCGGCCTCGAAATCATGTTCACCCACGTGGTGCGAAAAAGGTCTTGGATCGCGTCAACGCACGACAGCAACTGGTGAAGGATGAATTTGCTCGTCGGAGCCGGGATCCTTTGCGTCCGCGATGCGCACGCTTCCGTTGATTCGACCACCTTCGCTCACGGCGAGCGCGCGTGTGTTGATGTCGCCGATGATGACAGAGGTTCCCTGCACTTCGATGCGGTCCGATGCGTTGACCGTGCCTTGCACCCTGCCGCCGATCACTGCTTCCCGTGTGTTGATGTCGCCGAGTACTTCGCCTTGTCTGCCGACGAGAACTTGTCGTGCGGCGCGGATGCCACCTTCGACACGACCTTCGATCTTGACGACGCCATCGGTGTCGATATCGCCGAGGATCTTGGTGCCGGCGGCGATGATGGAGAGTGCGTTGCTGTTGGCGGGAGGATTCTTGAGATCGTCCATCCCCTTGGATTCCTTATTGAAGATCGCCATGAGCCGGTCCCTTTTTGATGACTGATGATGCGTCGATCGTGACGCCGTGACGTCGCATCTCGAAATGCAGATGCGGCTCGAGAGTACCTGGTGCGTTTCCGGAAAGTCCGATCACGGCGCCGACCGTAACGTGCTGTCCCTTGGATACGCGCACTTCGCTCGCGCCTCCGTATACTGTTTCATATCCGGAGCGATGCGAGATTCGAATCAGCTTGCCGACGGTGGAGTCGTCTGTCACTTCGACGACCAATCCGGCGCCCGCGGCACGAATGGGAGTGCCGAGTGGAACGGCAATCTCGAGTTCGGGTGGAGTCGAGGCGAGGAGCGTTCCCGCCATGGGGAGCGGCCACGCATCCGGGAGCACCGCGGAGTCGGCGGGAGCGTTCGTGACTGCCGCGGCGCCTGTCGCGGTGGTGAGCGTTTTGTTTTTCGAGAGAGTATCGCGCGTGGGTGAACCCGAAGTCGCGGCTGTGTTCACTGCGGCTGCGACCGCAGGGGACATTGAGGAGCTACCCATCATGTGCTGCACTTGCTGAAAGCGTGCGGCGAGCTCGTTGAGCGAGTGTTGCAAGGTGTCGACTCGTGCAACATCATGCTGCAATTGCTCGACGCGGCGCGTGAGAAAGGGAACGCGCGCCGCCTGTGATGCGAGAAAGAACCAGCTGACCGCTCCGAACGCAATGAGTGATCCGAGCACGATCGCGCCGATGCGAAAGAGTCGGACCTGGCGCTGGGTGAAGATCAGCGTGCGATTTGCCAGGCCGCTTTCGCGTTGCACGTGAATGATCATCGCGCCTGCGTGCGGCGTGTAGATGTTCCCGTACCCTCGCTCGCCCGTGCGTTCGTTGTTCTCAGCCATCGTCCTCAATCATCAAAACGCTCGTCAGATCCGCTCGCGTGATGCGAGCACTAAATCGAGCACGCGCTCGAGGTCATCGCTCGAGTAGAAGGCAATCTCGATTTTGCCGCGCTCCTGATCGCCGACGGTGATGGTGACGTCGGTTTGGAGATGGCGACGCAGCTCGTCCTGAAGACGCTTGAGCTCCGGGTTGAGTCCCGAAGCTCGTTCTCCGGTCTTTTGTTGCCTGGCGGTGCGCGTCGGCGATGTGGGAGCGGTCTCGCGCGCGCGCTGCTCCACATCACGCACAGTGAGGCCTTTGGCAACCGTTTCGCGCGCGAGGTCGAGCAGGGCGCGCTCGTTGGAGATGGCGAGGAGGGCGCGAGCGTGTCCCACGGTGAGCTGTCCGTCGCGGACCATGCTCCGAACTGCATTCGGTAAGTTCAATAGTCGCAACATGTTAGCAACTGTCGAGCGATCTTTGCCTACGCTGTCGGCGACCTCTTGTTGCGTCAGTGAGAAGTCAGTGACTAGACGCTGATATCCTTCGCCCTCTTCGATCGGGTTCAGGTCCGCCCGCTGCAGATTCTCGACTAAGGCCAGCGTCAACAGTGCCCGGTCATCGAGAGCCTTAATGACCGCGGTGATCTCTTTCCAGCCAAGGCGGGTTGCGGCTCGTAATCTCCGTTCGCCGGCGATCAGCTCGTAGCCGTGCCCGCTCGAGGCTGGGCGTACCGTGATGGCCTGGAGGAGCCCGTTGGTGCGGAGTGAAGCCTCGAGTTCAGCGAGCTCCTCGGGCCGGAACTCCTTTCGGGGCTGAAAGGGATTCGGCCGGATTTCGTCGACCGCGAGCGATCGCAGGACTTCGCCGCGCTCTTGGCCAACCGCAGCTAGAGCCGTGGGCGGAGCAACCCGCGCCGCAAGGAGGGCATCGAGGCCGCGTCCGAGGCGCCGAGGCTTGTCGGAGGACATGGGTGAATTGGCTATGAGAGGTGGGGAGAAAAACGTGAAGTCCTCAACGCGCTTCCTTCTCTTGCACAGCGCCCGGTGGTGCGATCGTGGCGTTGGCTGCTTCTGAAGCTCCGTGATCCGACACTGTCGGGGCCGTCGGGAAGTCAGCGTTCGACTCGACGGGAATCTCGGAAGCCGCATCGGATTGAATGGCCTGCTCGGCGGTGCCCTCCTGGTCGTGATCGTCTTGGAGATCGAGCTCTTGCGTCTGCACCGCCGAGGCGTGCTCGTCAGATACAGTACTTGTCAGGCTATCAACGCCGTCTCGCACCTGGGCCTCCGCTGCTCCGACCTGCTGTTCCGCTGGCTTGACCGCCGAGGCGTGCTGGGAGCTCGCGTATCTGTGCACCACCTCTCTAGCTACGCTGAGGTAGGCTTGAGCGCCAACCGAAGCAATGTCATACAGAACAATTGGTTTCCCAAAACTCGGCGCCTCGGCCAATCTCACATTTCGCGGAACGATCGTATCGAAGACCTTGGATCCGAAGTACTCGCGAGCGTCCGTGACCACTTGCCGAGAGAGGTTGAGTCGGGCGTCGTACATGGTCAGTAGGACGCCATCGATCGCGAGATCGGGATTGACCGATTGCTGTATCCGGTTGACCGTGTTCAGCAGCTGCGAGAGACCCTCGAGCGCATAGTACTCGCATTGGACCGGAATCAGGACGACGTCGGCTGCGGCGAGCATGTTGATCGTCAGCAAGCCCAGCGAAGGGGGGCAGTCGATGAGGATGAAGTCGTATCGATCCCGAATGGGCGCGATTGCGTCGCGCATGGCATGCTCGCGGTTTTCGCGATCGATGAGCTCGATCTCCGCACCTGCGAGATCCGGTGTAGTAGGCGCGACATCTAGGTGAGCGAACTGGATGGCGCGAAGAATTACCTCATCGAGTGGAGTCTGTCCTATGAGGGCGTCGTAGACTGTGGTGGTGATCTGTTCGCCTTGAAGACCTATCCCGCTTGACGCATTGCCCTGCGGATCGCCGTCTATCAGGAGAGTTCGTTGTTCAGCGACAGCCAAGCTCGCTGCGAGATTCACCGCAGTGGTCGTCTTACCAACCCCGCCCTTCTGATTTGCAATCGCTATGATTTGGGCCACGCACCGCTCTGGGTCTGAGATAGCGCGGAATATAGACCGTGTTAGCGTGAGCGGCTATCGGTGTTTCACGTGAAACAAGCTGAGAAGATGGGTTAACTAACAGCCTCCAGCACCCTCAAAGCGTCCTACGATCAAGTGCGACGAAATACAGTTATCTTGCGCCAGTAAGAAATCTCCAACGCGCCATAACCGTAGCAGTCGTCGCCAATTCACCGGTTTCGATCGGTGTACTAGCTGCCTTGCCAGCCATCGCTTCCAAGCGGTACGGACGGGGAGGGCCCTCGGAACCCCCAGTACTGAGCTCGATCAGCTCACCGAGCTGTCCCCCCGCCGCTCGCGCCAACACAGTCGCGTCCGCATACGCCTGGCGATACGCATCTGCTAGCGCCACTCGTCGCAGCGAGTCCGGAATCGATGAGTGAAATTCGAGCGAGCTCACGTCGTTCGCACCTTTCGCAATCGCCGCATCGATCAACGCGCCCACCTGATCCACCTTTCGTACCTCCACCCGCACGGTATTCGTCGCGATGTAGCCGACAATCTTGGGCGCCCTGTCACCCGCTTGTGGATTGAACTGCTGGTCGGCGTTCAGGCTGTAATTCACCGTCGAGATCTGTTCCGCGGCAACGCCCTGCGCGCGGATCGCATCGATCACTGCTCGCTGTTTCACCGCGTTGTCCGCACTCGCCCTCGCCGCAGTCACCGCGCGACTCTGCACGCCCATCGAAATCGTCGCGCGATCTGGTACAAAGCGCGCCTCTCCCGTTGCACTGGTACTGATCTCGGACGGCGGCCGTACAGGCAAGGGACCAGCGCCCACGGGCTGCTGCGCCGAGAGTGGGAAGGCGGCAAGCGCGATGGCGATGAACGAACGACGCATGAAATACCTCCGGAGGGATGCGCGACCGAATCGCACCGAATTCGCCGCGGACGCCAACTGTAATTAGTAGTAAATCGATACTAAATCACGAACATACTCTGCTTCCGTGATATTACACCACCCGACTGATCCTGCTACGGTGTCCGCTCGGCCATCAAACGACGACGTTCGATCTCCAGTACGAGATTCTGCAGATCATTGGGGCTCACCCCCGGGACACGCGACGCCTGCGCAAGTGTGCGCGGGCGCAACGCGTCCAGCTTCTGTCGCGCCTCTGTGCTCAGCGAGCGCAGCTCCGTATACGGTAGCGCAGCCGGCAGCGGAAAATCACCCATCCGCTTCATCTTCTCCGCCTGCATGCGCTCGCGCTCAAAATAGCCGGCGTACTTGAGCTCCAGCTCTATCGAGATGACGGGCTCGCGATCGAGCGATGCGCCCACACCCGTCGCCTCGAACAGCGCCGCGAGCGAGACGTTCTGCCGCTTTGCCACCTCGGCGATTCGCATCGCGTGCGGCAGCGGCGTGCTCCCTGCACTCTCGAGCAGCGTCGCACTCTGCTCCGGGCGTACACTCGTGGATTCCGCCAATGCGTGCGCCTCCGACTCCATTGCAACGCGTCGGTCGACGATCCGCTGCTCCCGCTCATCGAGCATGTTCAGGCGCAGCGCCATCGGTGCGAGCCGCCGCAGCGCGTTGTCCTGCCGCACCGTGAGGCGGAACTCCGAGCGCGAGGTAAAGAGCCGATAAGGCTCATCCACGCCTCGCGTCACGAGATCGTCGACGAGCACCCCGATGTACGAGCTCTCTCGCCCCAGGATCACCGGCGCGTCACCTCTCACCGCCAGCGCCGCGTTCATTCCCGCCACGACACCCTGTCCCGCGGCTTCCTCGTATCCCGTGGTCCCGTTGATCTGCCCCGCGAAGTACAGTCCACCGAGCGCCTTGACCTGGAGAGAGGCGTCGAGCTGCGTGGGTGGGAAGTAGTCGTACTCGATCGCGTATCCTGCGCGTGTCATGCGCACCTGCTCGAGTCCCGGGATCGAGTGCAACAGCTCGAGCTGAACGTCGGCCGGGAGAGAGGTCGACAAACCGTTCACGTACAGCTCAGTCGTGTCGTGCCCCTCGGGCTCGAGGAAGAGCTGATGACGCGCGACGTCCGGAAAGCGTACGATCTTGTCTTCGACGCTCGGGCAATAGCGCGGCCCTCTCGAGCCGATCGCGCCGCCGTACATCGCAGACTTCCCGATATTGTCCGCGATGATCTTCTTCGACTCCGCACCGACGAAGGTGATCCAGCACGGGAGCTGCGGCGGATGCCGGGTTGCTCCACCCTTGGCGCGTGGCGAGTCCCAGAAGTGCGACCACGAATAATCGAACTGGTCGATCTCGCTCTCCTGTCGCTCCAGGCGCGCGAAATCCACGGATCGTCCGTCGATGCGCGGAGGCGTTCCCGTCTTGAATCGCGCCGACTCGAGGCCCAGGCTATCGAGTTGCTCTGCGAGATGCACAGCCGGCGCGTCGCCGGCGCGCCCACCCGCGATGCGCGTATCGGTTCCGATGTGGAGGCGACCTCGAAGGAAAGTCCCGGCCGTAATGACGACGGCACGCGCGCCAAAACGACGGCCTTCGAGCGTCTCGATGCCCCGAACCCGCCCACTGGCATCGTCGATGAGAAGGCGAGCGACCGTTCCCTGGATCGTATGAAGCCCGCGGTGCTGCTCGATCAAGCTGCGCACGGCGCGCCGGTAGATGCCGCGATCGCACTGCGCGCGCGGCGCCCAGACTGCCGGCCCCTTCCCCCGATTCAGCATCCGGAACTGCAGCGTGGCGAGATCGGTCGCTCTAGCCATGATCCCACCGAGTGCGTCGACCTCGCGGGCGACGGTCCCCTTGGCAACTCCGCCAATCGCCGGATTGCACGACATCTGGCCAATCGTCTCGAGCGCGCTCGTGATCAGGCCGACACGCGCGCCGAGTCGTGCGGCTGCGACGGCTGCTTCGGTGCCGGCGTGGCCTGCACCGACGACGATCACATCGAGATCGATCTCCAGGGGCGGCGAATTCATCGGTCAAAGATACGATGAATGGACAATGGAGGGACGACTGCGCACACTTGTCCCATGCCACTCGAAATTCATCCCGACGCCCCGACCATGCTCGTGCGAAAGTCCGCATACGAACGTGCGGGCCTCACGCGTGCGCATTTCGATTTGCGCTACAATCTCACACCGGATGAGTTTCGCGTGGAGGGCGACCTGATCGCGATCGGGCCGCTCTACGACGACGAGGCGCTCGGTATGCTTACCAGCGAGTTCGAATCGCTTGGCCTCGTCTACTTCGAGGACTTTGCGGAGCTGAGCGGCAACTGGCCGCCGTGGCTCGCGATCTACGCGCGCGGCGGGTGACTCGTCTCTACCGGGGCGGCGAGCTCCGCTCCCGCTTTGGAAGCGGAGTGTTGTCGGGGGTCAGATGTCCATGCCGCAACAACCCGCGCCATCCGCACGCATAGCACCAGCTCGTCCGGAACCAGGGCATGAGCTGATTCCAACCCGGTGATTTCACGCGGAGCGTGGGCGTATCGCACTCCGGGCACCGATCGCTGTCCGGCAGCACGGCGTGGAAGAACATCGTCGCGAAGACGATTCGCGCGATGAAGATCACGCTGAAAACAATCAGAAAAATCAGACCGTCGGACATCAGTCACCTCGCGTCGCTCCGGCGCGTTCCTCTCTCATCAACCGCGCGCCAGCGGCAGCGAGACTAACTCATCTTTTCCAGCTCCCTCTCGATATTGCTCCAAAGCTCGACGTGCGCAATACCATCCTCGATTCGCTCGATTGCGACTTCTGCGCCGACAGCGATTGCAGCCCCGTCGAGCCCGACGGCCGGCACGGTGCGGCGAGCTCCATCGTGCTCGTAAAATATCTCACCGGGCCGCTCTGCAGAGATGATCTGCGAAACTCGCGCCGGATGACCCTGTAGCGCAAACCGGGGATCCTCCGCGTGGAGGGCAGCGCTTGGAACTGCCCAGCCCGCGATGATGGCGACCATGCCCGCGGCGGCCGCTGCCGCCGAAGCCCCGGCAATGGCGAGCATCGCGACGGTGCCAAGTGAAGAATACTTCGCAAGCGGGTATCCAACCATGCCAAACAGCGCCGCGGCCGCACCTACCGTAGGAAGGTTGAGATACTTGACCCATGGACCGTGACGCTGCTTGCGATCGATGCCGCCGATCATTGCAATCACGCCCACGATCAGGCCTAGAAGAAGGAAGACAGCAAAAAAAAGGGTCATGGATCTACTGGGTAGCAAGTGAGAGTCAGAGAGGAACGACCGCAACGTCGTACGAAGTTGCTACGCGCAATCCGCGTGCAAGCGCGCGCCATAGGAGAACTCGTTCTCAGCTTACAGCCGTCAAAAGTGCCTCCCATACCGAGGTGCCGACAGGCAACCACTCGTCACAGTACTGATTTAGTCGAGCTCATGCACGTTTCCGCCGGTGCATGAGGCGACATTGACAGGTCGCTCGCGGCGAACCGGATTCGAAGTGCGATCCAAAGCTGCACCCGCGACGTATCGCCAAGTACCATCCCGGTTATCGTGTCTGGAGGCGTACACCCCGCGCGGGCTGTGCCGCCAGACAATCCAACTCTGCGACGAGGTCCATATGTATCACCGAATTCGCATCGCGCTCGCTCTTTCTGGTACTCTGATCATGTCCGGTGCGCTCAGCGCGTCCGCAGCCGTTCGCAGCACGGCTTCGCCCGCCGCGCGCGCCGGGGCGGCGACGGACAGCGCGACAGGCTGCCTGCAGAAGGGTGACAAGCCAGGCACGTTCAAGCTGGTGTCCAAGGATGGCAAGTCATGGGACGTGAAGAGCTCGAAGCTGTCGCTTGCCGGTCACGTCGGGCATACGGTCACGCTCACGGGCGACACGATGAAGGGCAGCATGTCGGACATGAAGATGGGCGATTCGAGCATGTCGAACATGAAAATGGGCGATTCGAGCATGTCCGGAAAGTCGATGTCGAGCGGGACCCTCAATGCGACGACGATGTCGATGGTCAGCGCGACCTGTAGCTGAGCTGAGCATCGAACGTCCTGCATGGCTGAACGGCCGGTCGAGAAGAGTCGACCGGCCGTTTTGCACTCAGCTACGGCCTGATGCGCCTGCGGCACCCGGCGCGCGCATCAGACAACCCGCCAGGAACTCGGCCACCCTCCATTCGGCGTAGTAGAACGGCCGCCACGGAGCTGAGCCCGAGACGAAGCCGACGTGCCCGCCCTGCTCCACGAACTCCAGATGGAGCGAAGAGGTCGAATTGGCAACGTCCCGAACCTCATCCAGCACTTCACTTGGAAGAAAGGGATCATCGCGTGCGCTGAGCAGCAGTGTCGGCGTGCGAATGCGCGCGAGGTACGGAAGGGAGCTCGATTGCGCGTAGTAGTCGGCAGCATCCCGAAAGCCATGCACGGGCGCAGTCACGAGATCGTCGAAGTCGTAGAGTGTGCGGGCCCGAAGTACGATCTCGCGGCGAAATGCGCCTGGATACCTATCACTCTTGGCGAGCGCCTTCCTTCGCAGCGAACGGAGAAAGTGCGCCTGATAGAAGCGCGAGAAGCCACGATCCAGATGGCGTGAACCACGCGCCAAATCGAAGGGGACTGAAACCGCCGCCGCGCATCGGAGTTGCGCCGGCGCGTTTTCACCCCGCTCTCCGAGCCATTTGAGAAGAACGTTGCCGCCAAGCGATACGCCCGCGATCAACAGCGGGCGCTCGGGATCTTCAGCGATGAGCTTGCGCGCCACGAAGTCGAGATCCGTGGTCTCGCCCGAATGGTAGAGTCGGAGCGCGCGATTCGGCTCGTCACCACAGGAGCGAAAGATGAGCAGATCGGCGGCCCACCCCCGTCGCCGTGCTTCCTGCAGCAATCCGACAGCGTAGTGGGAGCGAACCGTACCCTCGAGACCGTGGAGGATGAGCAGGCGCGGGTTCCCTGCGGGGGCATCGAGGCGATGTAGATCGAGAAAATCATCGTCCGGCGTGGACCACCGCTCCGTGCGCGTGGGAAGCCGGAGCCGACGGCGCATGAACTTCCCCCACAGCGTTTGCAGATGCGCGCCTGGAATCCACCAGGCCGGCCGGTATGCGCGGACGGGCATGATCAAAAGCTACGATCCGAACCTGTGAAACGCTTGGGAATGAGCCGCTGCCAGCGTTTATTTCGGCATGGACGTTCAGATTTTCGGTGTAAAAAAGAATCCGGATACGAGAAAGGCTCTCCGATTCTTCGCGGAGCGGCGTGTGAAAACACACTTCGTCGACCTCGGCGAGCGCGCAGCTTCGCTCGGCGAGCTGCGACCCTTTGCGCAAAAGTTCGGCGTGCCGGCGCTCATCGATGAGCGCTCGAAGCGATACCTCGACCGCGGGCTTCGAAACGCACGGATGTCCGATGACCGGTGGCTCGAGCTTCTGGCGGAGGAGCCGCTGATGCTCAGGATGCCACTGGTGCGCCAGCAGAACCGCCTGAGCATTGGGCTCGCCGAAGCGGAATGGGGCAGCTGGGTGACCGCGGCATGACGCAGCTCTCGCTGTCCAACATCGCGGTGGAGTTCGGCGCGACGAAGCTGTTCTCCGACATCACCTTCACGATCGCCGCGCGCGAACGCTGGGGGATCATCGGGCGCAACGGGACCGGAAAGACGACGCTGTTCAAGCTGATCACCGGCGACATGCAGCCGACGCGAGGCGTCATCGCTCGCCAGCCGGGGTTGCGCGTGGCCTTGCTCGAGCAACATCGCGACTTCGGCGATGCGAAGACCGTGTGGGAAGCCGCGGCAGGACAGTTCGCGGAACTCCTCGCGCTGGAGCAGTCGCTTGCCGATCAGGCAATCAGAATGGGAGAGCTCGGCGAAGCGGTGAGTGAGCAGGTACTCGCGCGCTACTCGCACGATCTCGAGCGGTTCGAGCGCGAAGGCGGTTATACGATAGCGCCGCGCGTCGACGCGGTTCTGCACGGACTCGGCTTCGATCCGGTGGATGCGCGCACACGGTCGCTCGAGCGCCTGAGTGGCGGTGAGCGTGGCCGAGTTGGGCTTGCCCGCCAACTCGTCGCGCCGGCGGATGTCCTGCTGCTCGACGAGCCGACGAACCACCTCGACCTCGAGACAACGCGCTGGCTCGAGGAGTATCTCAAGGCGACCGACGAAACCGTGGTCCTCATCAGCCACGACCGCGCGTTCCTCGAGAACGTGGCCGATCACATTCTTCACGTCGAGGCACACAGCGCGACGCCTTACATAGGCGGCTACACGGCATTCGTCGAGCAGCGCACGCAGCGGCAGCTCGAGCAGCAGCGCGCGTTCGTGCAGCAGAAGAAAACGATCGACAAGCAGGAAGATTACATCAGGCGGCATCTCGCCGGTCAGAACAGCAAACAGGCGAAAGGTCGTCGCAAGATTCTCGCGCGACTGCCGCGTTTGTCGCCGCCGCCTGGAGAAGAGGACACGATGGCACTTCGCCTCGAGGTTGGAGAGCGCGGTGGCGATCAGGTCGCGGTCGCGGACAAGCTGAAGCTGGCGGTAGGCGACCGCGTCTTGATCGAGAATTTCAGCGTAGTGGTCCAACGCGGCGACGTGATCGGATTCATCGGACCGAACGGTGCCGGAAAGTCGACGCTGCTTCGTGCGCTCGTGGGTGATCGCCCGGCAGAGGGTGGCGAGATCCGGGTCGGTGGATCTATCACGCCGGCCCACTACCGCCAGGATCTCACGCAGGTACCGGCGAATCAATCACTCTACGATGTGATCAATGATTTGCGACCGATGTGGGGACGCGGTGCGATTCAAGGACACCTCGGGCGCTTCGGCTTCAGCGGCGACTCGGTGCAGCGGTCCGCTGCGACGCTCTCCGGTGGCGAGCGTGCGCGCGTGGCGCTCGCGATGATCATGCTCTCCCGCGCGAATCTGCTCCTGCTCGATGAGCCGACCAACCATCTCGACGTCGAATCGATCGAAGCGCTCGAGGATGCCGTCGAGCGCTACGACGGCACCGTGTTTCTCGTGAGCCACGATCGCGCGCTTCTTCGGGCTCTGGCGACTCGCGTGTGGATTTTGCACGACCGGCACATCACCGACTTCGACGGAAGCTTCGCCGAATGGGAGACCGTGAGCGCGGAGCGCGAGCACGCAGCGAGCGTGGCAGCATCGGAGGAGCAGGAATCGCGGCGCGTACGCGAGCGCCAGAAAACACGCGCCGGTGCGAAGGACGGCAAGAAGGACAGCGGGTCACGCCGTCGCTCGCGCGAGGAGATCGCCGAAGCGGAGGCCCAGGTCGCGCAGCGGGAAGAGCGGGTAGCGGAGTTGACGAAGATGCTCGCCGATCCGGAGCTCTACAACAGCGGCAGCGGCGGGAAGAAAGCCGCATCGCTCGGCGCGGAGCTCGAGCGCGAGAAGGAAAAGCTCGAGCGCGCATTCGCGGCGTGGGAGCGCGCGATCGCGGCGGAGTAGCTGCTAGAACTCTCCGACGAAGCTGATCTCGGGCTCCAGCTTGTGCCCGAACTTTTCCTCCACGCGCTTTTGCGCGGTCGTGATCAGCTCGCGAACCTCGCGGGCGGTCGCATGGCCGAGATTCACCATGATGTTCGCGTGAATGTGAGAGATCTGAGCGTCGCCGATGCGAAATCCCTTCATGCCGCACTGATCGATCAGCCGGCCCGCACCGACCCCTTCGATCTTTTTGAAAATCGATCCCGCGCTTGGATTGATATCGAGCCACGGATGCCGCGCACCCCGCCAGCTCAGATTCTCCTGCATCACGCGAAACATCACATCGGGATCACCCCGTGTGAGCGCGAAGGTCACGGCGAGCACGATGTCATCGCGGTGATGGAAGACGGTGTCGTCGTAGCCGAAGTTCACGTAGGCGGCATCGACGGTTTTGCGCTCACCCTCGGCGCTCAGAATCTCGCAGGACTCGAACACCTCCGAGATGAATACGGTGCGCTCGCGATCGGGCGCCGGTGACAGGAAGTGCAGATTCTGCCAGATCGCACCGCCCACCGTGCTCGGAATGCCGACGAAGTGCTCGAGCCCCGACCATCCGCGATGCACGGACTCCGAAATCAGATCGCGCATGATCGCGCCGCTCTCCACCCAGAGATTCCCGTCGTCGCTCCACCGCTCGTGGTGCGCCGCGTTGCGGATCACGATGCCGCGAAAGCCCTTGTCGCCGATCAGGATGTTCGCGCCGAGCCCGAGCACGAAATACGGAACGCCGAGGTCGCGCGCGACGCGAATGGCAAGTGCGAGGTCATCGGCCGATGCGGGCTCGCAGAACAGATCCGCAGGCCCGCCGATTCTGAACGTCGTGTACGGCGCAAGCGCGACGTCGCTGCGTGGACTCAACGAGCAGAGCTTGTCCGCGAGCGCTGCGAGCGCAGAGGATCGATCCGTCATGGGCGCGAAAGAAAGCGCATGTGCGGCGGTGTGGCCACCGCTCATCGACGCTTCTTCGATTTCGGATCGTCCTTCGCCACATCGGGCCGCGGCGGCATTGCAGGCGTCGCGCGCTTCGCGAGCACGCGCTGCACGTCCGAAAGCGAGCCTCCAGCCGCGCGTAGTGCGACGAGCGCGTGATACAGCAGGTCCGCGACCTCCTCCGTGGCGCGCGGCAAGTCTCCATCTGCGCAGGCGGCGATGAGCTCCGCGGCCTCCTCGCCCAGCTTCTTCAGGCGCAGGTTGCGATCTTCGAGCAATTGCACGGTGTAGCTCTGTCCCTCCGTGCCCGACGTTTTGGTTTTCGGAGGATGTGGCGCGTGCGCGTTGTCCACTTCCGCACCCGCCGCGCGTCCGGCGATCGTCGCGTCGAGCGCCGAGAGCGCGTCGCCCATCGATTCGGGTCCGACGAAGCAGGAAACGGAGCCGGTATGACAGGCGGGACCGCTTGGCACAACTCGCGCGAGCAGCACATCGCCATCGCAGTCCGCGGCCAGCGAGACCACGCGCTGCGTGTTGCCGCTCGTCGATCCCTTGTGCCACGGGCCGCGCGTGCGCGAGAAGTAGTGCATCTCTCCGGACGCGAGCGTGCGCTCGACGGCCAGGCGATCCGCATGAGCGACCATGAGAATCATCCCGCTCGCCGCATCCTGTGCCACGACGGTGATGAGGCCGCCGTTCTTGTCGTAGTCGAGCCCGGACAGATCAAGCATGTACATCCCTCGTAGTGCCAGTGCCCAATAGCAATCGTGATTCGGAGGCGACTCCCTGGTTCGTCGCCACCGCGCTCCCTCCGAACGCAGTGCGCGTCCCCGCCCAATCTGAAAATACGCCGCCCGCTTCTTCCACGATGGGCATGAGGGCGGCGGCATCCCACGGCGAGACGATGCCGTCGACCATGACCTCGGCCCGCCCTGTAGCGACTAGTAGATAGCCATAGCAGTCACCCCAGCTTCGGCTCACCGCCGCTTTGGCCGAAAGACTGCGCCAACCGGCCAGGTGAGCGCTGTCGCCCGCGAAACGCTCGTCCGTGGTCAACACCGTCGCGTCGCGCAAAGTTGCGAGCAACGAGACCCGAGATCGCGTGCCGTTCCACCAACAGCCCTCGCCCTGCGCCGCCGCGAGCATCTCTCCGAGTGCCGGAAAATACGCCGCGCCGGCGAGAACGTCATCGCGTTCGCATACTCCGACCAGCGTCCCCCAGAGCGGCACACCACGAACGAACGTCTTCGTTCCATCGATCGGATCGAGAATCCAGCGACGAAGTGCATCGGGTCGCGCGATGCCGAGCTCCTCACCGAGGATGCCATCGTTCGGGAAGCGGCTCTCGATCCACGCACGCGCCGCCTGTTCGGCGCTTCGGTCGGCGATAGTCACCGGAGAGCCGTCAGCCTTCGATTCGACTACGAGCGAAGTCCTGTAGTGACTCAGCGCGATGTCTCCCGCGATGCGAGCGACGTGCTCGACCGCCCCGACGAGCGACTGGAGCGACTCGGCCGATTCGCTCACGCGACCGCACGCACGGGAAGCCCCGATGCAACGAGGACCTGCTTGATCGCGCCAACGGTCGTCAGCCCGTCGTGCAGAATTCCTGCAACGAGGGCAGCGTCTGCGTGGCCGGCGTCGAGTACCTCCCGCACATCCTCAGCCGATCCCGCGCCACCCGACGCAACCACCGGAACGTCGACTGCAGCTACGACGGCGCGTGTCAGCTCGAGATCGTACCCGGTGCGCGAGCCGTCACGATCGATGCTCGTCAACAGGATCTCGCCTGCGCCGTGCGCCACGCATGTGCGCGCCCACTCGACCGCATCGAGCTCCGTGCGCGTGCGCCCACCTCGCGTGTACACGCGCCAGCCACGGCCCTCGCGCTTGGCATCGATGCTCGCCACGACGCACTGCGAGCCGAATCGTGCCGCTGACTCCTCGAGCACTGTGGGGCGGCTGACGGCGGCGCTGTTGATGCTCACCTTGTCCGCTCCAAAGCGAAGAGCGAGCGATACATCATCGGCGGATCGAATGCCTCCGCCAAGCGTGAGCGGAATGAACAGACGCTCCGCGGTTCGACGTGCGACATCGAGGAGCGTTTCGCGTTCGTCGTTCGTGGCGGCAATGTCGAGAAAGACGATCTCGTCCGCGCCTTCGCGCTCGTAGCGCGTTGCGAGCTCCACGGGATCGCCGACATCGCGGAGGCGAACGAACTGCTCACCCTTCACGACGCGCCCGCCCTGCACGTCGAGACAGACTACCACGCGACGCGCGAGCATCACTTCACCTCGAGAGCGACGGCGCCCTTGGTGCTGAACACACCCAGTGCGCTGTCGACCACCAGCGCCTGCCGCAGCGAAGCGCCGAGTGCCTTGAATGCAGCCTCCACCACGTGGTGCCGGTCGCGCCCGCGAAGCACGCGCACGTGCACGGTGGCGAGTGCGTTGTCGGCGAAGGATCGGAACCAGTGATCATAAAGATCGCTGGGCAGCGGGCCGAGATAGAACGGCCGCCCGCCGAGATCGACAGCGACGTGCACGAGCGCATCATCCATCGGGATAAAGCGGTCGCCGTAGCGTGCTGCACGCGAGGGCACGAGTGCCGCGACGGCTGCCCCGAACGCGATCCCTACGTCCTCGATCAGATGATGACGCAGATCGCCGCGCGCGGTGAGCGTGAGATCGAGTGATCCGTAGCGTGCGAGCGTCACGAGCATGTGATCGAGAAAGGGAATGGTCGTATCGATCTTCGACGCCCCCGTTCCCGTTGCCAACTCGAGGCGGATCTGCGTTTCGCGCGTATTTCGCTCGACGACCGTCATTTGCACTGTTCCTCTCTCACGTTGCGAACTCCTCGGCCACAGAGCGCGCGTCGAGCGCGCCCGTGTACAACGCCATCCCGATCACTGCAGCCGCAACGCCGCGGTCGGCCAGCTCGCGAAGATCGTTGAGGGTCGCGATGCCGCCGGACGCGATCACGGGATGGACGGACAGCTCGGCGACATCTTCCATCAGAAAGAGATCGGTGCCCGCGAGTTGTCCCTCGCGATGGACGGCGGTGACGAGAACGCCGCCAAGCGGAACCTCGTTGAGCTGCTCGATGACATCGAGCACCGTACGCGACAGCGTGCGCGCCCACCCGCGTGTCACGACCTGCCGCTCCCGCACATCCGCCGCGACTATCAGTTGGCCGGGGAACGACGACGCGGTGCCGGCAAGCCACTCGGGCTCCTCGAGCGCGCGCGTGCCGAGCACCACCCACGAGGCGCCTTCCTCCAGCAGGCGCTCGACGGAGTCGCCGCTTCGAATGCCGCCGCCAACCTGCATTTCCGCTGGAACTTCCGCGAGAATGTCGCGCACCAGAGAGGCGTTGTCGCCCCGCCCGGTTGCTGCATCGAGATCGACGACGTGCATCCGAGTAAATCCCGCACGCGCCCAACCGCTCGCCACCTCGACCGGATTTTCGATGCGCACCTGCTCGTTCGCATACGATCCGCCGACGAGCTGTACGCATGCGCCCTCGCGCAGATCGATTGCGGGGATCGCGATCATTGCGCCGCCTCGCGCAGAAATGCGCGCACGAGCTCGACGCCGGGCGCCGAGCTTTTCTCCGGGTGGAACTGCACGCCCACTGTGCGCTCGGCGCGCACGAGCGCGGGAAAACGCGCGCCGCCGTGGGTGCTCCAGGCGTGCACACAGCCGTCGTCGTCCGGCCTGCAGACGTAGCTGTTGGCGTAGTACGCGGTTGTGAGTGGCGCCGCGCTGAGCAAGGGATCGTCGCCGCTCTCGATCGTGTTCCAGCCGATCTGCGGTATGCGGCCACCTTCGAGACGATGTACGCGTCCGGGGAAGATGCCTAATCCGCTACCCGCGCCTTCGTCGCTGCCCTCGAAGAGGAGCTGCATGCCGAGGCAGATGCCCAGGCACGGAAGTCCGCCGCGCAGGGCGCTGCGCATGTCGGCGAGTCCGCCGGCCATGCGAGACGCGGCGTGTCCGAATGCGCCCACGCCGGGAAGCACGAGCACGTCCGCGCGTGCGGCACGTGACGGATCGGTTTCTATCTCCACGGTTGCGCCATCGCGATCGAGCGTCTTGATCAGCGAGTGGAGATTCCCTGCCCCATAGTCGAACACACTCACCCTCATGTGTGCACCGCGTTGCGGAGCGCCCGAATCGCCGACTCCATCATCGGCCACGGCGCCACGGTGATGCGCACTCCATCCCCAATGCCTTGCAGCCGCGGGAATGCGCGCACTGCTACGCCGTCGGCCCGCATCCGCGCCGCGACCGCACCGGCATCGGCGACGGGGACCAGAACGAAGTTCGCATCGGATGGCACAGATGCCATCCCTGCAGCCGCGAGCTCCGTCCTGAATCGCTCGCGGCTCTCCTGCGCGGCCGCGATGTGCACGCGCACCCAGCCGAGATCGTTACACAACGCGTCGAGCGCCGCACGCTCCGCCACGCCACCCACCATGTACGGTCCGCGCGCCTTCTCCACCGCCGCAATCGTACCCGCTGCTGCTGCCGCGTAGCCGATTCGCAGCCCTGCGAGTCCGAACGCCTTCGACATCGTACGTGTGACGATGAGTCGCGGGTGGCGCGGTGCCTCTGCGATCCACGAATCGCGTGCGAACTCCGCATAGGCCTCATCGAGCACGACGATTCCGGCCGCGTGCTCGATGACGCGGCTTACATCCGCGCGCGAGAGCGCGAGCCCGGTCGGGTTGTTCGGCGAGCAGAGATAGATCACGCGCGCACGAGTCGCGATCAGCGCGTCGATATCCACCGCGTGCGGATCCGCTGCCGGCACGGGCACCGCGACGAGCCCGTTCATCTTCGCCCACAGCGGGATCATGCCGAATGTCGGATCCGAATACGCGATGCTATCGCCGGGCTCCGCGAATGCGCGAATCGCCGAATCCAGGACGTCATCCGACCCGCAACCCACGACTATCTCGTCCGCGTTCACGCCAGCGTACTGCGCGAGCGCGCGCTTGAGCTCCGGCGTGTAGACGGTTGGATATCGGGTGATCCTCTCCTCCGCCGCAGTCCGCAGTGCATGCGCAGCCGCCGGGGGCACGCCCCAGCGATTCGTGTTGTCACTGAGGTCGAGGGCGCAGGGCGCGCGGTTCGGTTCGTAGAGTGCGAGATCGCGCAGCGTCGCGCGCGCGCGCGGAGGCAGCGCCGAGCTGCGCGCGCTCGCTCGCGCTTCACCTCCCTGCCCCGCGCCTCGCGCCGCCGCAGCGTGCGCCGGCAGCCCCTCTGCTTCCGCAAGCGTCGCTACGCTCGGCGCCATACCCCTTGCCGCCGCGGACGTGACCCGCTGGTACGTGGTCCAACGCACGAAGTCGAGCGTCGAGAGCCCCGAATACGAGCGCGAGAGACCGCCCGTCGGCAGCACGTGGTTCGCACCGGTCATGTAGTCACCGAAGGCGACCGAGCTCGTATCACCGAGGAATACGGTGCCGGCATTTCGAAGCTGCTCGAGCGCTGCGCCGGGATCCTGCAACGCAAGAAGGAGATGCTCGGGCGCGTACTCGTTCGAGAACGCGATCGCGCGCTCGAGCGATTCGCTCCAGAGGAGAGCACCGCGTGACGCGAGCGACTCCGCGATGATTGCGCGGCGCGGCTCGCTCGCGAGTAGCGCTTCGAGCGCGCGGCCGATCGCGCGCGCGATCGGCTCGCCGAGCGCGATAGCGACAACCGCAGCGCGGGGATCGTGCTCCGCCTGTGCGAGCATCTCGCGTGCGACGGAGTCTGCGCTTGCCGCGTCATCGGAAATAACGAGCAGCTCGCTCGGACCAGCGGGAGAATCGATGCCGGTGACTCCCGACAGCTGGAGCTTCGCCTCCGCGACGTACGCGTTGCCCGGGCCGACGATGCGACGAACGGGCGCGATCGACTGTGTGCCGTACGCCATGGCGGCGATCGCGCCGGCGCCGCCGATCGCGTACACCTCGTCTACACCCGCGAGCTCCGCAGCGGCGAGGACGATGGCGGAGGGGCTGCCATCAGCGCTGGGAGGCGAGCAGAGGATCACGCGAGCTACGCCGGCGACGCGCGCGGGTATGGCGCCCATGAGCACACTGCTCGGATACACCGCGCGGCCACCCGGCGCATACACGCCGACGGAATCGAGCGGGTCCGGGCGGCGGCCGACGATCACTCCGGGCTCGACCTCGAGCTCGGTCGCTCGCGGCAGGAACGCGCGGTGGACGGCCTCGATGTTCGTCGCGGCGCGCTCCAGCGAGTTTCGAATGGGTCGATCGAGGCTTTGAAGCGCGCGAACGCGTACGTCGCGCGGCACCGCCAGCGTGTGTAGAGACGCCCCGTCGAGCTCGGCAGCAAGGGAAAGCAGCGCCGGATCGCCCTCGGTGCGAACGCGCTCGACGATGGCTCTGGTTCTCTCCCGCACGGCGCTGTCAGCGGAGGTCGATCGGTCAGCGAGCTCGGAAAGTTGCTTAGTGGTGAGCCCAGCGAGACTACCCTGCCAACGGAAGAGCTCGCTCATGGCATGAGCCTCTCAATACGCGTGACGAGAATTCCCTGCGCCCCAAGGGCCTTCAGGTCCGCCACGGTTCGGTAGATCGCCGACTGTGCAACTACTGCGTGGACAGCCACATAGGTGCCGCCGTCCAGGATGTCGATCACCGTGGGACCGTTCACGCCCGGCATCACCTGGCGAGCGCTCGCCAGCGACTCGCGGGGCACGTTGGCCATCACATACCGCTTGTCCCGCGCCCGAAGAACACTCGAAAGTGCCTCGGCGAGCTCATCGGCAGAGCGTGCAGTCCGGGGCGAGGGTGTAGGCGAACAGATCAGCCGCGCGCTCGATTCGAGCACCGTTGCCACCTCGTGAAGCTGATGCACGCGAAGCGTCGAACCCGAAGAGGTCAGATCGACGATGATGTCCGCGATCCCCAGGTGCGGAGCAATCTCCGTTGCGCCGGACACGGGCACGATCGTCACTAGCTTCCCCGCTCTCGCGAAAAACTCGTGCGCGAGGTGAGGGAAGACCGTCGCGACACGCGGCGAGCCGGCGATGTCGTCCATCGTCGCGATCCCGCTGTCATCCCGCGCTGCGACCACGAGGCGGCATCCTCCGAACTCGAGGTCGAGCAGCATCCCGAGCTGCCGCTGCGACTCGCACACGAGATCCCAGCCGGTGACGCCGACGTCCGCCGCACCATCGGCCACGAACTCGGGGATGTCCTTGGCGCGCACGAGGATAGCTTCGAACTCACCACCGAGTGATGCGACGAGCGCGCGCTCCCCCCGGGCACGTACTTCGAGCCCGGCATCGCCGAAGAGCTCTCGCACGTCCTCCGCCAGCCGACCCTTGTTCGGCAGCGCGACTCTCAACATGAGCGATACACGAGCTCAGACGTTCGTTTCACAATTCATTTCTGGTGAACAGGTGGACACAAAAAAGGCCCGTCCGAACATGGACGGGCCGAAGACGCCGGGTTGCCTACAGGTTTACACGATCACCCTGACAAGCACGCGACGCCCCGACCCGCTGGGCCGTGATGATGCGTATGATGCCGCAGGGCGATGCTGTGCATGGAAAGAAAACTACGAGTCGCAATCGAGCGCGTCAACCGTGGCACAACGGCGAGCACGGCCTGTCGTTTGCACTTTCGCCTCGGTGGAAGATAGATTCCCAGTCTCCGCGTGTTGCGGAGCTCTGAATGCACACAGGCACGGTACTGGAGGCTACAAGAATGCAGGTTATCGGACGGGCGCTCCTCG
>JBDTXN010000011.1:0-41227 GCA_040006175.1 Gemmatimonadota bacterium
GGTCGCGGCTAGCTGCACGGCCGACGTAAACCGCCATTCGCACACTCACACGCGAGCGACGGAACTCGCGGCGGCACCGGTCAATGCCGTCGCGATCTCCTCGTCGCCAACGCGATTGCTCCAGTTCCGCACAGTCTCGCCGTGCTCGCGGCCATCCTCGTATGCGCGATAGAGGCGCTCGAGCGCATCCGCCACATCGTCGGCGCTCGCGCGAAAGCCCACCCGATGCGCGACGCCGCTGGCTTTCCCGAGTCCACCTCCTACGAAGAAGTCGAATCCCTCGACCTGCGTCTCGCCTTCCTTCAGCAGAACTCCCTGTAGCCCGACGTCGGCGATCCAGTGCTGGCCGCAGGAGTTCGGGCAGCCGCTCACGTTGAGCTTCATCGACTGCGTGAACCCCGGAAGCCGCTCCTCGAGCTCCTGCGCGAGTCGAATGCTGAACAGCTTCGTTTCCGTGATCGCGAGCTTGCAGTACTCCGATCCCGTGCACGAGAGCGTACCGCGCTGAAACGGCGAGCCCGTGAGTGGAACGCCGAGCTCCGCCGCCTCCGCGACGAACGCGTCGACATGCACGGACGGAATGTTCGGGACGAGCACGTTCTGCATCACAGTGAGCCGCAACAATCCATCGGCGTACTTGTTCGCGAGATGCGCGATGCGCCGCAGCTGGTCCGGCGTGATGCGCCCCGAGACCACCGAAAAGCCCGCGTAGTGCAAACCACGCTGTTTTTGCGGGTGCACGCCAACGTGATCGCGATACGATCCTTCGGGCGGTATCTCGTCCACAGCTGGTGCGAGCGCGTATCCAGTCCGACGCTCGACCTCCGCCAGAAACGACGCCGCCGTCCAGCCATGATTGATGAAGAGATACTTCATGCGCGCCTTCGAGCGATTCACGCGCAGCTCGTCCGAGTCACGGAAGATTCCGGCCACCGCATTGACGACGGCGGGAAGCTGCGACGGAAGAACGAAAGCGGGCAGCAGCAGCGCCAGATGCGGACGCGTCGAAAGGCCGCCGCCAACACGCACGTGAAAGCCGATCGTGCCGTCCGGACCGCGCACCGCGGTGGCACCGACGTCGTTGATCTCGGGATACGTGCACCAGTGCGCGCAGCCGGAGATCGTGATCTTGAACTTGCGCGGCAGGTTCGCGAAGTCCGCATTGCCGTTCAGGAAGCGGTCGACGTCCAGCGCAATCGGAGACGCATCGATCAGCTCATCGTGCGCGTGCCCCGCCAGTGGACACCCGGTAACTGTTCGCGTGTTGTCGCCGCACGCGCCCATGCTCGTCCAGCCGACTTGCGCGAGCTCGTCCCAAACCGTGGGTACGTCCTCGATTCGCAGCCAGTGGAGCTGGAAATTCTGACGGTTCGTGATGTCGATGCTGCTGCGCGCGTAACGGTCGGAGATGTCCGCGATCTTTCGCACCATTTCGGACGTGAGCAGCCCGTTCGGCGTGCGCACCCGCATCATGAAGAACGGTTGCTCTTCGCCGCGCGTCCCCTGTCCATCGCCCTGCGTGTAGAGTCCCCATGCGCGAAAGCGGACGCCGAGGTCGTCGGCGGGAATGGATGCGAATCCTTCAGTCGCGTAACGGCGGATGTCGTTCATGATCGACCACGATGCTTTCTCGCGTTTGATCCGCTCGACCCGCTGTGCAGCCGTTTCCTTTCTCGGTGCTTGCGTACTCTCGCCCATGCGTTCCACCTGCCGCTCAGTTGATTCGGAAAGTCAAAACGAAACCCGGCCACTGCTCGAGCGGCCGGGTTGCAATCCATTGGTTTGCAACCACAAGAGGAACGGCGGTTGCGGTTCGCGCAGTTGCTGGACCTAGGCTATTCCGTACCTTCACAGGCCCGCTTCCACGATGCAACCGTTTCGCGTTGCATCAAGTTCCCCGGGGAGACACACCATGTTCCGCACGACTGCCCCGCTGCTGTTTACAGTCGTCGCTGCGAGAGCCGCCGGAGCACAGCGCGCCGTGGGGATGCTCGCGATCACCAAATTCCTCACTGACGTGATGTCATCGCTCTCGGGCGCACGCATGACCAGGTTCGAAAGCGAGTGCTTCGACATCCACGTCACGGTCGACTGGGCCTCGGAGGCGATCCCTCCCGACTCCACGACCCGCTAGCGGCCGCCTCGCACGGCATACGCAGCACGCCCCTTTGCCACTTGCACACCGCGCCCGCGCGGCGGATACTCCGGCCATGACTCACAGCTCGAACGCAACCTCCGCCTCTCCGCCCGCCGGGCTGCACATCCGGCGCGCCGCTCCGGTCGACGCGTTGACCATCGCCTCGCTCGGAGCCGAGACGTTCGTCAAGAGCTTCGGCGCGCAGAACACGCCGGAGGATGTTGCGAAGCATATCTCCAGGGCCTTCGGCGAGGGGATCCAGAAGCGCGAGCTCGCCGATCCTGCGGTCACGTATTTGATCGCCGAACTGGATGGACGGACGGCCGGATACGCGCAGGTGCGCGATGATGGAGATGCGCCGGAGTGCATCACGGGTCCGCGGCCGGTCGAGGTGCGCCGCTTTTACGTCGTGCACGACTTTCACGGCACCGGGATCGCGCAGGCGCTCATGGACGCGTGCGCCGACGAGGCGCGGCGGCGTGGCGGGCGCACGCTCTGGCTCGGCGTCTGGGACCAGAACCCCCGCGCGATTCGCTTCTACACCAAGTGGGGCTACGAGGACGTTGGCGGACAGACCTTCGTGCTCGGCGACGATCCGCAGCAGGACCGGGTGCTCGCGCTATCTCTCGACGCGCGCCGCGGCTAAGTAACGCTTCGCGGCCTCGCGCCGGTCAGGGGAGATATTCGTTCGCGAGGCGCTGCGCGTAGAACAGCGCGACCCCGCTTCCGACGGCGCTGAGGCTCACTGCGGTGAAGATCCCGACGAAGGCGCCGAGCCACCATCCAGCCGCGCCGCCGATCGACGTGGCTACGATCCAGACCATCGCTTTCATGCGTCCTCCACGGTCGACGAAGCTGCCTGCGCGTACCGCCCCCTCTGATTGACTGTTCGCGCAGGCCGCGCGTTTCGAAGGGCGGGCAGACTGGATGACAAACACCCCGCATCTCTCGATGCGGGGTGCTGTCGTGTTTCAAGCTGCAAGAATCTCGTGCGCTACCGCAGGATCACGGATCGCAGGTGATGATACCGTCGAGGGTCGTCGCAGCGGCCTGGCTGCCGAAGCCGGCATAGCACTTCTTGGTCGTCGCGCTGTGCGACGCGGTGCCCTTCCAGCCCTTCGCATCGGCCGCCATACCCGTCACCGACACACCCTGCGACGTCGTGAAGTTCAGCGCGCTCTGGTCGGTGCTGTACGTCTGGTTGCCGGAGAAGTACGCCTCTTCCGACGTCGCCAGGTTACGCAGATCCGACTTTTCCGACGCGAGATACGCCTTCTCTTTCGTGCTCGCGAACTTGGGAATCGCGATCGCGGCCAGGATGCCGATGATGACCACGACAATCAGAAGCTCAATCAGGGTGAAACCCTTGCGCATGCGCGACATGTGGATCTCCTGTGCTGGTTGGTATCGTCTGTGACCACCCACGTTCGGGTGGGTACCGTTTGCTTCACGGCGGACATCAAGGCACACCCGGTGCCGCTCTGTTGAGCTCGTCTAACCTCCTTGTTTTCAAGGAGTTGCAGCCGGATACCCACGCCTTCCATAGAGATTTCTCATGGCATATTGCCGGGTGCTTTGCAGATTCCGGCAGGGTCGAGCGCCGCCTCGTCCCGTCGTGCCGGTCAGCCGATGCCTGTCGCGTAGCCCAATACTGCACAGAAATGACACACGCTCCCGGCCGCCACGAACAGATGCCAGATCGCATGTCCGTACCACACCCGGCGGTCCGTCGCGTAGAACACCACGCCTCCGGTATAGCAAAGTCCCCCAGCGATCAACCACACCAGCCCAGCCCGCGCCACGTGTTCGAGGAGCGGCTTGATCGCAATGATCGCCATCCACCCCATTCCCACGTAGATGGCCGTGGACAGCCTCTCGTATTTGAAGCCCACCGTCGCCTTCATGACCACACCCGCAGCGGCTAGCGTCCAGGATACCGCCAGCAGCGACCAGCCCCACGGTCCCCTGAGCGCGCCCAGCGCGAACGGCGTGTACGTGCCCGCGATGAGCAGGTAGATCGCACCATGATCGAGCACCCGAAACACACGCTTGGCCCTCCCCGCTGGAAAGGAGTGGTAGAGCGTGCTCGCCGTGTACAGCCCGCAGAGCGTGACGCCGAAGATCGCAGCGCCAGTGATTCGCGCGACATCGTGACTCCGCGATGCGGACCAGACGAGCACCGGAAGCGCGATCAGGCTCGCTGCGAGCCCCGCTCCGTGGGTGATGGCGTTCGCGATCTCCTCGCCAAGCGTTGGTTCGTGCTCCCCCATTTCTCTCCTCTACATTGATGCGTTGCTCGCAAACTAAACACACCGGAACATCCCGCTGATGACCCGACGACTGCTCCTGCTCTCGAGCTCCCGCGACGCGAACGGCGTCTACCTCCTGCACTCCGCGACCGCCATCCGCTCGCTGCTCGGTGAATCCGTGCGACGCGTGCTTTTCGTTCCGTACGCGGGCGTCACGATCTCCCACAGCGACTACGCCGAGCGCGCCGCCGTCCCATTCGCGAAGCTCGGCTATGAGCTGCAGTCGATCGGCGATGCAGCCCATCCGAAGAACGCCGTGGAGCACGCGGATGCCATCATCGTCGGGGGAGGGAACACCTTTCAGCTCCTCGCGACGCTGTACGATCGCGATCTGATCGACGCCATCCGGGCGCGCGTGCATGCGGGCGCGCCGTACATCGGCTGGAGCGCGGGCGCTGTGATCACCGCGCCGACGATCGGCACCACGAACGACATGCCGATCATGGAGCCCAAGTCGCTGCGCGCGCTGAACCTCATCCCCTTCCAGATCAACGCGCACTACACGGATTTCCACCAGCCGGGACATCAGGGAGAGACGCGCGCCGAGCGGCTCGAGGAATACATCGCGGTGAATCGAGACGTGCGCGTGCTCGGACTGCGCGAGGGATGCTCGCTGCGCATCACGCACGATGAGATCACGCTGGACGGTACCGGAACGGCACCTGTGTTCTCCCACGGAGTGCCGCGCGTCGAGTACTCAGCAGGTAACGACATCTCCTTCCTCCTGGGCCCGTGATGGCATGCTGTGTGACGATTGTCACGGCGCCTGAGATGCGGATGTGCTTACTTGATCACCTGCGACATGCCCGCGTTTGTTCTTCTTTCGAGATCAGGAGCCACATGATGCCACGCGTGCCCGTGTACCTTCTGCTGGGTTTCACGCTCGTTGCCTGCGAAAAGATCGGCTCGGGTGGCAGCACGTCCACCGCCGCCGCTCCCGACTCCGTTGCGGTGTTGAGCACACAGCTCGCGCAGGCGCGCGCGGTGTCCGCGCAGCAGGACTCGCTGATGCAGGGCTTCCAGCAGACCACACAGCTCCTCGCCGACATGGACAAGGAGCTCTCGAAGGTGAAAGGGCTGCAGTCGCACCTGCCGCTGAACGTGAAGGGCGAGGGCAATGGCGATACGCAGGCCGCGTATCGTGCGAGTCTCCTTGGCAAGGTTCAGGAAGTGACGGCGCTCCTCAACAAGAGCCGCGCGCGCGTCGCTGCGATGGGCGACAAGAACAAGTCGCTGGGGACGCAGGTCGCGGACTACCAGGCCACGATCACGAATCTCCAGGCGATGCTGGAGCAGAACAAGGCGGATCTCGCCGCGCTCAACATGCGTGTGGACTCGCTCACGACCGTGAACACCACGCTCGCTTCCGCCAAAGCGGCGATCGCGGACACGGTCACGGATCTGCGCAAGACGGCCAACACCGTGTACTATGTGGTCGGCACGAAGGACGATCTGAAGAAGAAGGGGATCATCGTCGAAGAGGGCTCGAAGTTCCTCTTCTTCGGACACAAGGCGCTCGTGCCGGCGCGCAAGCTGGACGCCTCGGCGTTCACGGCGATCAACAAGTGGGATGATACCCCCATCGCGCTTCACATTGCCGACAAGAAGTACAAGGTCGTCTCGCGCCAGGATCCGTCGCTGATCGAGCGGGCGCAGGGGCCGGATGGCAAGCCGAGTGGTGACCTGCACATTGCGCAGCCCGCGGAGTTCTGGGGACCGTCCAAGTATCTGATCATCGTCGAGGGCGCATAACGACCTCGCGCCCGATCGAACGAAAAGGGCCGGCCGAAGTATTTCGGCCGGCCCTTTTTTCATTCGTCCCTGGCTAGTCGCCGCGCGGGGCGTGTGCGAGCGTAGTCGGTTCCTCCGGCTCGCGCTTCGCACGCTTCTCCTCGTACATGAGGGTGTCCGCGCGCGCCAGCAGATCGTCGAGTGCCGTCGGAAAGTCCGGATCGTAGTACGCGACGCCCATGCTGACGGACAGCGTGTACGTGCGATTGGGACGGCGATTGCGGATCACCAGATTCTCCTGCACGCGCTGCTGCCACGTGTCCTCGAGCTGTCCGGCGGCATTGTCCATCGCGAGCACCACGAATTCGTCCCCGCCGATACGCGCGATGATGTCCGACTCGCGGAAGGTCTCCTTCAGCATCTCCGCGGCTTCGACCAGTGCCTGGTCTCCGTGGCGATGCCCCATGGTGTCGTTGATGCGCTTGAGCCCATCGAGATCGACGAAGATGTGCGACACGCGCTTGCGCAGGCGGTCGGCCATCTTGAGGTGCTGCCGCGCAAGTGTGAGAAAGCCGCGACGGTTGTAGAGCCCCGTGAGCTCATCGATCAGCGACATCGCGTGCAGCGCCATCTGCAGCTGATGGCGCTCGATCGCGTACCTGATGGCCCGCACGAGGAGATTGCCGTCGATCTGCCCCTTCACGAGCGAGTCCTGCGCGCCGGCCTTGAGCGCGCGCACGGCGAGCGTCTCGTCCTCCATGCTCGTGAGGACGATGATCGGCACGTCGGGCGCGTGCTCGTGCATGCGCCAGAGCGGCTCGAGCGGATGCGTGTGCGCGACGGCGAGGTCGAGCAGGATCGCGTCGAAGCGAACATCGCTCAACCGGCGCACGGCGGCGCCGACGTCGAGCACGTGCGTGAGCTCCACGTGGCTCGCGCCCGGCACCGAGACCACACCCTGTAGCCGGCGCACATCGCGCTCGGTGGGCGTGATCAGAAGAACCTTGATCGGATTACTCGTCATACTGTCCTGCCGACATGCAAACCTGACCGATCGAGGAGAAAGTCCGGGCACCACAACGCCCGGAGTATTGTACGCTCACTCGGCCCTGTCGGTTCCCACTGTCGTGAGTCCGTACTCTCGCATCTTGCGCGCCAGCGTCGGCCGGGAGATGCCGAGAATTCGTGAAGCTGCACTGCGATTGCCACGAGTGATCTCGAGCGTTGCAGATACTGCCTCCTTTTCGATCATGTCGAGCGATTTGCCTTCGGGCGGAATCTGGATCTCGCGCGTCGCGCCGTCCGTACGAGCGGCGGAGTGCGAGCGCCGCTGCTGGATCATGAGATGCGAGGCGCTGATCACTTCACCCTCGCACAGAATCGCCGCATGTTCGATCACGTTCTTGAGCTCGCGGATGTTGCCCGGCCAGTTGTGCGCGCGGAGTGCCGCAACGGCTCCAGCGTCGAGCGTCTTCGGGACGTTCTCCTGCTGACCTGCGAGCTCCGTGAGAAAGTAATTGGCCAACAGCTCGACATCACCATCGCGTTCACGAAGCGGTGGCAACGCCACACGGAATACATTAAGACGATAGTAGAGGTCCTCGCGAAACTCGAGTCGCGCAACTGCGTCGTGCAGGGAGCTGTTCGCGGCGGCGATGATGCGGCACGTGATCTCGACCTCCTGCAGTCCGCCGAGGCGTCGCACGCGGCGCTCCTCGAGTGCGCGCAGCAGCTTTGGCTGAAGCCGCGGCGGCATCTCGCCGATCTCGTCGAGGAAGAGCGTGCCCTGGCCCGCGAGCTCCATGAGGCCGCGCTTCTGGGACCGCGCGTCCGTGAACGCGCCGCGCTCGTGCCCGAACAGCTCGGACTCGAGGAGCGTCTCGGGAATGGCGGCGCAGTTCACCGCGACGAACGGCTCACCGTGGGCCGGCCCGGAGTAGTGAATACCGCGCGCGACGAGCTCCTTTCCGGTGCCGGTCTCCCCGACGATCAGCACAGTCGTCATGCGGCTCGCCGCTACCTTGCGGGCGCGGTCGAGCGCGTCGCGCAGGGCGTCGCTCTCGCCGATGATGCTCTCCAGCCCGAATTCGGCGCCGAGAGCGGGCTTGGGCTCCGGGGAAGACATGTCCGACGGAGCGCGCTGATAACTGGTGACGGCGGGGTTGACCGTCCGGCGGGCCTGCGAGTTTTGCGACATAGGAGGGGGCGTCTGCGCGGCAGGGGTTAGCGCCAGAAGTGGGCGCGTACAACGCGGGCAGCACTCCCTCAAGCAACGCCTGTGCCCGCTGTAACCCATTGTTACACAAGATGTTCTATTTTCGCCTAGCCCGTGAAACCCCCTTTTCGCACAACATTTCGTTGCGTAACGGAAACTTTCTTGCGAGCGGGCACAGCCGGTGCCGATGTGCCTTAGGTCACGATTTTGTGCGCTCCCCAACGGCGTGCGCGTACACGATTCGTGATAGATCTGCGATCAGCTTCTCCGCCGTCGGCTCGTCCGGAATACCCCTGGTGAGCACCACGAGCACATAGGTAGGCCCATCCTTGGGGTAGACGAGAGCCGCATCGTGCGTCGTGGCGGTGATCCATCCGGTCTTGTGCGCCACGCGCGTTCCGGGCGGCAGTTCCGCGGGGATTCCGGTGTTGAACTCCTGCTGGAGCAGCACCTCGCGCATCGCGGCGCAGCTCTTCGCGGACGCCGCCTTGTTCTCCTGGATCGCGGCCATCGCGATCGAGAGATCGCGCGCCGTGGTCGTGTTGCTGAGCCCCGCGTCGAACGCCTTCTGATCCTCGACTCCGCGCAGCACCCGCATTTTCATAGCGCCGAGGGAGCGCATCGTCGATTCCGCGGCGGCGGCGTTCACGAGCGCGACCAGCGAGTTCGTCGCCAGATTGCTCGAGCGGGTGATCATGCGCGTCATGAGCTCGCGCACCTGCACGCGCGTGCCTACCAGGTTGTACAACGCGCTGTCGGAGTCGTCGGTCATGTCCAGCGAGTACGGCGATCCGTCCACGATGGAGCCGAACTGGTTGACCAGCAGCAGACGATAGTCGAGCGACAGGCCGCCCGAGTCGACGCGCCGGAAGAGCTGGATCATGATCGGCACTTTCATCGTACTGGCCGCGTGAAAGCTCTTGTCGGCGTCCCGGTACAATGAGTCGCTGGTGCCGAGTTTGTGATAGGCGAGTCCGACCTCGGCTCCCGGAAGCTCGGCGATGCGAGCCTGAATTTGCGCTGCGAGCGAGTCGCTGGTGGCGGGTGGAGTGGTTGCGCCCGCGGTCGCCGCGAAGGCGAGTGCTGCAATGAAAGTGATCATCGAGCGAATATGAGCGGCGTCTCACGAGGGCGCCAGCGCGTTGCTTTTCGGCATCGTCGCTCGTGATGTGGATGCCGGCACTACCGAGCGCCGACGCAATTCCGCCGCTCCCAATCCGATGCCGGACCACCCTCTGATGGCCCCGAATTCGAGTTCGCCGCAGGAGTTGCAGCAGCAGCGGCAACGGCTGCGCTTCAGCGACTTCAAGTTTCATCGTACCCCTGGAGGTCGCTGCACGGCCGAGGTCGAGCTGGAATGGATCGAGGGTATCAAGGTGCGCGGATCGGCTTCTGGGCAATCGAGCCCCACCGTAGATTTGCGCGTAGCGGCCGAAGCGGCGCTCCGCGCGATCGAGCGCTTCTCCGACAACGTGCTGCAGTTCGATCTCGGCGGCGTAAAGTCCATTCGGGCGTTCGATGCCAATGTCGTCATCGTCTCGATCACCAATCGGGCGGAAGGCCCGCCGAAGCTCCTCGGCTCCTGTCTGGTGGAAGAGGACCAGGTACGCGGTGCCGTGATCGCGGTGCTCGGAGCCACCAACCGGGTACTCGGCAATTTCATCGCGATGCGCTGAGGGCTCTCGCCCTTCGCATCTTCACGGAGCGACAATGATCGGATCCGTAGCTGTACAGACGCCCGGCCGAGCCGCGCGGGGATGTTGGTGAAGGCGAAATACCTGAGCGTGACGATGGCGGTGTTGGTCACCGCGTGTCACGGCTCGAAGCCGAAGCAGGCGCCGACTCCCAGGACCGCATCCGCCGGCGCAATCGATACCGCCACCTCTCTCGCTAGTCTGCCCATCGACATCGGACTCCCGGACTCGGTTCACATTCCGGAGCACGAGGTGACGCACGAGGCCGTGAAGATCTTCGGCGACTCGCTTGCCACGGCGCCGGATGCACCGCAAGAGCCGAAGTGGGACATCGATGTACGCTCCTTCGAGACGCACAATCGCGTCGTCCATTTCGTGGGCCGATTCACGGGTCCCTCGGGCGATCGCTTCGCTGACGAGCTCGCGCGCGGCGGGCGTTACGAGCCGATCATTCGCCGCAAGCTGCACGCGGCCGGAATGCCGGAGGACATGACCTATCTCGCGCTCATCGAGAGCGGGTACAATCCGCACGCGTACTCGAGCGCCGCAGCGGTGGGGCTCTGGCAGTTCATGGCGAGCACGGCGCGAGGCACCGGCCTTCGAGTGGACTGGTGGATCGACGAGCGCCGTGATCCCGTTCGCGCCACGGACGGCGCGATCAAATTTCTCGGCTGGCTCAAGGAGCAATTCGGCTCGTACTATCTCGCGGCTGCGGCGTACAATGGTGGTGCGGGCCGGGTGTCGCGTGGGCTCAAGCGATATGCGGACGAAGTAGAGGGAGAGAGCGGCGACAGCGCGTTTTTCTCGATGGCGGCGGCGGGAAATTATCTGCGCGCGGAAACGCGCGACTACGTGCCGAAGCTGATCGCGGCGGCGCTCGTGGCGAAGGAGCCGGAGAAGTATGGGCTCAAGGTGAACTACCTTCCCGAGTTCACTTACGACAGCGTGGACGTTGGTCCCGCGACGCCGCTCGTCGCGATCGCGAAGGCCTCGAGCGCATCGCTTGCGGACATCCAGGATCTGAATCCCGAAGTGCTGCGCGGCGTGACACCGCCCGATCAGCGGTTCGTCATTCGCGTACCGAAAGGTCACGCGGATGGATTTGACAGCGCCTACGCGAAGCTCGCCGCGAGTGACCGGGCCGCGTTCACCCGCTCGTCCGTGAAGAAGGGAGAGACACTCGCGTCGATCGCGGAGCGCACAGGCGTATCCGCACGCTCGCTCACGTGGTACAATCGCAATCTGAAGCCGACGAAGCGTGGACGACTGCCGCAGGGACAGCCCGTACTGCTTCCCTCGTCCGCGGTGCTGGCTGGTGCGCTCGACATTCCGGATCCGTCGGTGGAGAAGTGGGGCTCATCCAGGCGCGGCTCGACTACGACGCACGTCGTCGTGAAGGGTGAGACGCTGGGCCACATCGCGCTGCGCTACGGCACCACGGTGACGGGGATCATGCGACTCAACGGCATGAGCGGGAGTCGCCTGATTCCGGGACAGGTGCTCATCGTGAAAACGGGCGGGCGCTCGCGAGGCACGCACAAAGGAAGCAAGGCCGGGAACTAGCTGAATTGCGACGTGATGACGAAGGGCTCGCCGGCGCTGCGCCGGCGAGCCCTTCGAGTTTGCGGAGCATTCGGGATCGGATCAGTCGACCGTACCCTTGCCGGTGTAGCCGCGAGTGACCGCAGCCTCGTAGCCGTTGCGCGGATCGAGTCCGAGCGCGCGCAGGCTCTCGACAGCAACCGGGCCGCGATTGTACACGAGCAGCGCGAGCTTCATATCGCCCTTGTACTCCTTGATCAAGCCGCGAAGGTACCGAAAGCCGATCTGGAGATTCGTCTTCCTGTCGTAGAGCTGCTCGCGCGTGACTCCGGGAACGAACTCTCGCGCAGTGGCTGGCATCACCTGGGCGAGGCCGAGCGCGCCGGCGGGACTCGTAGCGTGATCGTTGAACTCACTCTCGACTCTCACCAGACGGAAGCCGAGATCGGGCTCGATGCCTTCGGCCAGTGCCACGTCGTAGACTGCGCCCGCGATGTCAGCGCCCACCTTGTACTTCGCGGAATACTGCATGACGGCGTTCGCGCGGTCGAGCTGTGCCTGAGCGAGCGTGAGCTGACCCTTCGTTGCATCGAGCTCCGCGCGCAGCAGCCGCGCAGCCGCGATGCTGAATGGGAACGTGCTTGTTGTACCAACGGATGAGGCCTTCGCTACGTGCGGGCGCTCACGTGGCAGGATCGCCACGACTACGAGCAGCCCCGCGACGATCAAAGTTTTCCGTATTCGATCTACGCGGCGAAGACGCTCCCCGCGATACGCATAACTTGACTTGATATGACTCATTCACACTCCGTCTGCTGTTGGCAACCAGATGTACGCACGAAGCTGAGAGCCCCGTACAACCATCCTTAAAGCAACGGTCATGCCTCGGCCGACCGTTTCCAGCTCCCGCTCCTACCACCAGATTTTTCCAGTAAACAAATGTCCTGTATCGACATGTCGCGGTCTATCGCCTTCGCCATGTCGTAGACGGTCACCAGGCTGATCGCCACGGCCGTAATGGCTTCCATTTCAACGCCGGTTTGCGCAGTGGTTCGGGCGATCGCCTCGCATCGAACGCCGGGTAGCGCGTCGTCCAGCGTCAGATCGACCTGGATGTCACTGAGCGGCAGCGTGTGACATAGCGGTATCAACTCGGCGGTTCTTTTGGCCGCCATCACTCCGGCGACCTTCGCTACAGATAGTACGTCACCCTTCGCGAGCTGGTTCCTGCGAATTGCGTCGAGTGTTTCGGCTTTCATGCGGATGCTGCCAGTTGCACGCGCGTATCGAGCGGTAACCGGCTTCTCCGTCACATCCACCATGCGGGCCTGACCCGTGGAATCTGCATGACTGAGCTCTCCCATACTAGAGCTCGCTCATGGCACGAATCATTGCGCTCGCAATTAACTGCGGATTGACATTACCGCTCGCGCGCAGTTTGGCGCCTTCAACGAGATCGATCGCGCGGCCGGCACGCTCGCCGGCGGCTGCATTACCGGAGGTCGAGGCATCGCGGATGCGCGCGTGAAGCGCGACGGTGAGTGCATCCAGCAATTCCGAGAATCCGCCGCGAGCTCCGGCCGACGAGAGCGAGAACGCGGCGCGAATGCGGTCGCCACGCGAGCCCGCGGCAGCGTCGAGCATCGTTCGAGCGATCTTCATCGCCTCGCCGCTCGCGGTGACGCCGAGTAGCGTGCCGGGTGCGCCGGCCGCCAGCGCCACGCGCTCGTTCTCGGATGAAGGCAGATCGAGCGCCTCGAGCGCCTTGGCGACGTGCGGATCACGCAGAAATTCCGTGATCGCTGGATTCGGAAGCGGGGCGACGCGCACGGAGACGACGCGCGAGCGGATCGTCGGCAGGAGCGAGCCCGGCTCGCTGGAGGTCAGGATGATCGTCGTGTCGGACGGCGGTTCCTCGAGCAGCTTGAGAAAGGCGTTCGCAGCCTGATCGGCGCCTTCCTGCGGCACCATCCGCTCCGCGTCTCCGACGATGATGATCTTCCGTTTCGAGACGCTCGGACTGTACGCGGCGAACTGCACGAGTGCGCGCACCGTGGCGACGAAGATCGCATCGCTACCACTCGGTGGCGCATACAATCCGAAATTCCCGACGCGTTCTTGCACCGCCTCGGCCTGGTCGTCGAGAATCTCCTGGGAGGTGGGATCCGTGCTGCCGAGGCGCGGCCTCGGGAAGAACCAGCGCAGGTCGGGATGCACCAGCTCCGCGGCGTACCGGCAGCTGGCGCACTTGCCGCATGGACGCGGCGGCTCGCCGGTGCACAGCAGGAGTTGTCCGAGCCACAGCGCGAGGCGCTGCTTGCCAATGCCACGACGTCCTTCGATGAGGAGGCTCGCGGGCAGCGCGGAATGGGCAGCGCTGTCGGCGAGCCGGCGCCGAAGGGCGTCGTGGCCAAAGAGAGGAACGAGGGGCACGCCTGGAATATCGGACACTCACGTGCCCCCCGCTAGAAACCACCGGCGATTCGTTATCCCGCGGTGGATTGTCCCCCAAGTACCGCGAGCACTTCACCCGAGACGTAGCTCGAGTCGGCCTCCGACGCGAAGTAGAAATACGCGGGCGCGAGCTCTTCCGGCTGTGCCGCCGCGCGCGCCATGTAGAAGTAGCCGAAGATGTTGGTGCGGAAGGTGAGGTCGAGCTGCTCGTCGGTGATGTCCTCTATCGACGCCTGGTGCTGCTGGAACGCGGCGTTGTTCACGAGAATGTCGATGCGGCCGAGCTCCTGTCTGGTCTGCTCGACGGCGCTCGTGCAGAAGGCGGAATCGGTGACATCGCCCGGGATGAGCACGCAGCGACGCCCGAGCTCCTCGATCGCGCGTTTGATCTCGTCCGCGTCACGCTGCTCCTCCTCGAGGTAGACGATCGCGACATCCGCGCCCTCGCGCGCGAAGAAATACGCTACCGCGCGCCCGATGCCCGAGTCTCCGCCGGTGATGAGTGCCGCCTTCCCCTCGAGCTTACCGGCGGCCTTGTACGACGAACCTTCGAAGCGGGGCCGTGGTGTGATCTCAGCTTCGATTCCCGGATGCGACTGATGCTGTTCCGGGTACGGTGCCGGCGGTTCCTTCATCGCTGCGGGCTGCTGCGATCCCGACTCCTTCTTCTTTCCCTTCTGCTTCGCTTCCTTCTCTTCGGAACGGCGCTGCGAGGCTACGAATGCGAGGCTACGAAGACGGCGCGCGTGTTCGGGCGCGTCTTGGATTTTCCATTCGTCTTGGCGGATGTGGCCGAGCCGTTGCCGCGGGATGATTTCCCACCGCTCTGTTTTTTTACTGCCATGCGAACTCCTGTGTGATTAAAGAATCCAAACGCAAGCGCTGGACCCTAAGCCGGCGTGCGGCACCGATTCTGCCAGCGTACATTTCACTGCACGCGCGCAGCATCGCGACGCGCTCAATCACGCGGAGGTCATCATGACGTTACCGCTCCAGCATCTGAAGGTTGCCTTTCTTTCCGCCAGCGGCGTGGAGCAGATCGAGCTCGAGGCGCCGCTCAACGCGGTTCGGCAAGCGGGGGCAACGGCGTGCATCGTCTCGATCGACACTGAAGCGATCCGGTCGGTGGAGACCGATGATCGCGGAGACTCATTCGCTGTCGATTTTCTCGCGCGCGACATCGAGGCGCGAGAGTTCTCCGCGCTGGTGATTCCCGGAGGGTCGCGCAGTCTCGAGTCGCTGAAGAGTGACAGCGGAGCACAGGAACTCGTGCGCGCGTTCTGCGAGCTCGACAAGATCGTTGGCGCGATCGGCTCAGCCTGCTCAGTGCTCATCGCGGCTGACGTGGTTCGTGGTCGCACGCTCGCTGCGCCGCCTGCGCTGCGTAGTGCGCTGGAGTCTGCGGGGGGAATCTACGCAGACCGCGCCGTCAATCGCGATCAGCACCTCATCACGTGCCGGTCCACCGAGGATCTCGCGTCGTTCTGCGGAATACTCATCGAGCGACTCGCCTTACTCTCGGCGAATGCGCGCGTGGATGAGGCGAGCGAGGAGTCGTTCCCCGCGAGCGACGCTCCTGCCTGGGGGCCTGCCGCGATCGGCGCGCGAAAAGGGAAGAAGGAAGGGCGCGCGAACGGAGATTGAGTCGGCGTTGAGCGGCAGGGGACTCGAGTGGTACGTCGGCTGCACTGTGGTGTACATCAGAGGAACAGCACAACCCACTCAACGCACGAGAACACGATATGAGAGCCCCTCTCGCAAGATTCGCTACGGTCGTCGCGATGCTCGTCACCGTCACTGCATGCAGTAATGCCACACGTCACGCAGGCGACGACGAAGGCGGGCAGGCCACGACGCGCGTGCACGTGGAGAACCGCGCATTTCTCGACATGAACGTATACGTGATCGGCGATGGTGGAAGCCGCCAGCGCCTCGGTACCGTCACGGGGAACACGGACCAGGAATTCGTCATTCCGGAGTACATCATCGGACCTGCGAACTCGGTGCGCTTTCTCGTCGAGCCCATCGGCTCGAACCGCGCGCCGATCAGCAACTCGCTTTCGGTACGCCCGGGCGAGACAGTCACGCTCACCATTCCGCCGAACGGCTGAGCACTGCGCGAGTGATTGAAGCGCGAGCAAGCGGCCACCGGAGCAACGGAGGCCGCTTCGTTCATCGTGACCCCGAGCGACTGGCGCGCAGCGCCTCTCATGCTTGCCGCCCGTTTGCCAGGCCCCTAGCATCCGGCAATGCCGAACTCCCGCTCTCCCGCCGCCAAGCTCCGCGCACAGTGGGCGAGGCTGAGCGCGCTCCCCGGCGGACGCGCGCTGTTCAGCCGCATGCTCGGGCTCATGATTCCGTACACGGGCAGCATCCACCCGCAGATACTCGAGCTGCGCCCCGGCTATGCGAAGGTGCAGATGCGTGACCGGCGCGCGGTGAGAAATCATCTGCACTCGGTCCACGCGATCGCACTGATGAATCTGGGCGAGGTGACCACCGGTCTCGCGATGACCTTCGCGATGCCCGACGGCGCGCGCGGTATCGTGACGGGGCTCTCGATGGAGTATCTGAAAAAGGCGCGCGGCCTGCTCACCGCGGAGTGCACGGCTCCGGCATTCGATGCGTCCGTCAGCGGTCAGCACGACTTCCAGGCGAACATTGTGGACACGAGCGGCGACGTGGTCGCGCGCGCGACGGCGCACTGGCTCGTGGGACCGATCACGCCGAAGTGATGCCGATCGACACCGCATTCTCGCGGCAGGTCGGCATCGAGGTGCCGCTCATCTGCGGTGCGATGTATCCGTGCAGCAATCCCGAGCTCGTCGCGGCCGTGTCGGAGGCGGGAGCGATCGGCGTGGTGCAGCCGATCTCGCTCACGTACGTGCACGGGCACGACTACCGCGAGGGGTTGCGGCTCATCCGCTCGCTGACGTCGAAGCCAATCGGCCTCAACGCGCTCATCGAGCAGTCCTCGCGCATCTATCGCGAGCGGATGGAGAAGTGGATCGAGATCGCACTCGAAGAGGGCGTACGCTTCTTCGTGTCATCGCTCGGCAATCCGCGCTGGGTCGTGCAGCGGGTCGAGAGCGTTGGCGGTGTCGTGTATCACGATGTGACCGAGCGGAAGTGGGCGCAGAAGGCCGTCGATGGCGGCGTACATGGCTTGATCGCGGTGAACGTGCGAGCCGGTGGGCACGCTGGCACTCGCACCGCGCAACAGCTTCTCGACGAGGTGCGCGATTTCGGGCTGCCGGTGATCTGCGCCGGCGGGATCGGCGGCGGCGCGTCGTTCGCCGCCGCGCTGCAAATGGGCTACGCCGGCGCGCAGCTCGGCACGCGCTTCATCGCGACGCCCGAGTGCATCGCGAGCGACGCCTACAAGCGCGCGATCGTGAGCTCCGCCGCGGAGGACATCGTGCTGACGGAGCGCATCACGGGTGTGCCCGTGGCCGTGATCCGAACTCCGTTCATCGAGCGAATGGGCACGAAGGTCGGCCCATTGGCGCGCCGACTCTTCCGCGGCCGCAGGACCAAGCACTGGATGCGCAGCTACTACGCTCTACGCTCGTTTCGCCAACTGAAAAAGGCGTCGCTCGACGAAAAGGCCGATTACTGGCAGGCGGGGAAGAGCGTTGCGGAGATCACATCGATAAGGCCCGCTGCCGACATCGTGCACGAGCTCGCAAATGCTGCAGCGGGGGCAATCGTGTAGCTGTGCGGCTAGAAGGAAGGGAAGAGCGGCTGATTGTACACGGATCGAGCCAAAACAAACCAATCGAACCCGACGCGGAGGACGCGCTCGGCGCCTTCTCTCAATTCGGGGCCAGTTATGGCGACGACGCTGCACATCGCGAATGCAAGAAAGAAACAGACACCAGGACTTCCGCGATCGTGCTCGTCTCAGCTGATTGGCTTGGTCTTGTTTTGGTCTGATCCGTGTGCAGCGCTTTTAAGATCCGCTACAGCTTCTTTGAGCGCAGACCGCCTCAGCCCTGCGACCTCGGTAACAGCCTTGAACGCGCGTCGATCGCCAATGCGACCGCTTCCTCCGCCGTCGAGCCCACAGCGCCCACGTGGCCCATCTTCCGGCCCGGACGAGGCGTCTTGCCGTATAGATGCAGTCGCACGGCCGGAAGCGCGAGCGCTTGTTCCCATCGCGGATCGGAGCCGTGCAGCCAGAGGTCGCCGAACAGATTCGCGATCGCCGCCGGGCGGATGCTCTCGGTGTCGCCCAGCGGGAGGTCGCACACTGCGCGGATGGCCTGCTCGAACTGGCTCGTGAGCGACGCAAGCTCCGTGTGATGGAAGCTGTTGTGCGGGCGCGGGGCGAGCTCGTTCACGACGAGGCCTCCGTCGCGCAGCAGGAACATCTCGACTGCGATCAGCCCCACCACATCCATCTGCTCGGCGATCGCTCGCGCGACGCGCACGCCCTCGCGCGCGATCGCATTCGGCACCGGTGCCGGGATCACCGACCAATCGAGCACGCCGTTCACGTGATGGTTGAGCGCCGGCGGGAACGTCGCGCACGATCCGTCGGGGCGGCGCGCGACCAACACCGAGATCTCGCCCTCGAGATCCAGCGCCTTCTCGACCACGCATGTCGACGAGCCCAGCGAGCTCCAGGCCGCGCTCGCGTCATCGCGCGGGCCGGCGCGGGCCTGTCCTCGCCCATCGTATCCGCCGAACGCAGATTTCACGAAGGAGTGCGGGCCCGCTTGTTTGATCGCGTCCGCGAGCTCTTCGACCGTCGATGCGACCCAGTACGGCCCAAGCGGAATTCCGTGCTCGGAGAGCCATCGCTTCTGGCGTGCGCGATCCTGGATGATGTGCAGCACGTGTCCGCCCGGTCGCACGGGCACGATGGCGCTCGCGGCCGCCATGGCATCCGCGCCGATTTTCTCGATCTCGACGGTGATCACGTCGCACGCACGTGCGAGCTCCGTCGCCGCACGTACGTCGTCGAATTTCGCCGCGATGACTCTGTCGGCCACGGCTCCGGCAGCGCAGGCCGGGTCCGGATCGAGGATGATGACGTGGTAGCCGAGCACGCGCGCGGCGAGCGTCATCATCCGACCGAGCTGCCCTCCACCGAAAATGCCGATCGTGGCGCCGGGGAGTACCGGTGTCACCGAGAGCGCTCCTCCTCCATCACTTCCGCGGTGCGCGCAGCGCGCCAGGCGCGGAGCCGCTCGCGAAGTTCGGGACGCTTGGCGGCGCAGATCGCGGCGGCAAGCAGGGCGGCGTTCGCGGCGCCGGCCTTTCCGATCGCGAGCGTGCCGACGGGAACGCCGCGCGGCATCTGCACGATTGAGAGCAGCGAGTCGACGCCGTTGAGCATCGTCGCGGGTACCGGAACGCCGAGCACGGGAAGGATCGTGTGCGCGGCGACCATGCCGGGCAGATGCGCCGCGCCGCCCGCAGCGGCGATGATCACCTCGAGCCCGCGCGATTCGGCGCTCGTCGCGTACTCCGCCATCCAGACGGGCGTGCGGTGCGCCGACACCGTGCGCACCTCGTGGGGAATCTGCATCTCGGTGAGGAGCTCGACCGCGGGCGTGAGATATTCGAGGTCGCTCTTGCTTCCCATGATGACGCCGACCCAGGGCAGGGGGCCGATCGCCTCGCTCCGGCGCCTCACCGGCACGGGCGCCGAATCACTTGCTCGATTGCCAGGAGTAGGAGCGGCCGGCGAGCCGGATGTCATCGTTGGGAACGACGTGCCACTCGCCGTTGTAGCGTCGCACTGTGATCCGCTCGACACCGTCGTCGCTTGCGCTTGGCGGCGGCGGCGTCATGCGATAGATGAGGTGCGTGACGTACTCGCTCTCGGGAACCTCACCGAGAATCGTGCGCGTCGTGTTGCGCGAATTCGATTTCACGGCGTCGCCGCCCGCGAGCCAGCTCGCGAACAGCTGCTCCGGCGTGAAGGTCTCGAGCTGCGAGATGGACTTGGCGCCCGCGAAACCCTTGAGGAACGTGTCGCTGTAATTCGACTCCTGCGACTCGAAGTACTTCTGCACGCACTTCGGCAGTCCGTACTGTTTCTGGTTCTTCTTCTTGTTGTCACGCTCGATCTTGTCGGCATTCGCGTAGACGAGCTGCTGATCGCGCCATTGCGTGAGGAACGCGGAGTCCGACAGCGCAGCCACGCGCGCCCACTGCTTGTGCAGCATGGCGTCGAATACCGCGTTGACCGCCGAGTGCGGAGATGACATCGCTGGATCGCTGCTCGCCTGGGCGCGCGCCGCCACCGAGGTGCTCACGACCGCCACCGCAACGACTACGGCGCGCACCGCGACCGACCTACGCGAGAGCCGGGACGCAACGTTCGCAACTCGGCGACCCAGTCCTGCTGAATACGGCATATACGACTCGAGGATACTCATACCTGATGTAAAGCTATAGCGAGCGCCGCCGCTCCGCGAATTGGAATGACCTGTCTCAGGGGGTTGCTCCAAAGGCAACCCGATGCTTCTCGCGGCCGAGCGCGGCAATGGCGGCAGCGAGGATGAAGACGGTGAGGGCACTGATGGTCATTGCCCTCGCATACGACATGCGGGCGGCGAGCCCCGCCTGGATGTACGGCACCGACGCCGCGATCAGCACTCCGCACTGATACGCGAATCCCGGCATGAAGCCGCGCACCGAATCGGGCGCGAGCTCGGTGATGTGCGCGGGGATCACGCCCCACGCGCCCTGCACCATGAACTGCATCAGAAATGCGCCGAGTACGAGTAAGGCCATGGTGGGGGCGAAGGCCCACAGTGGAATCATCAGCACGGCGAGAAGAAGCGCGAGCACGATCGACTTGCGACGGCCGATACGATCGGAGAGCATGCCGAACACGATGCCACCGATGATGGCTCCGACGGCACCCACGGCGTTGATTGCCGAGCGCGTGTGTGGCGACATCCCCCAATCGCGCTGCAGAAATGTCGGGTAGAGATCCTGTGTGCCGTGCGACACGCCATTCATGCACGCCATCAACAGTGTGAGGTAGAGAAAGAGCCGCCACTGCGACGCGATCGCGCGCACCAGCGATTTGAGATCGTGATGACGCGTGCGCTGCCAGACTTCCGACTCTTTCACACGCATGCGCACGAAGATCGCAAGCAGCGCCGGCAACCCACCAATGAAGAAGAGTGGCCGCCATCCCCAGTGCGGGAAGATGAGGAAATACGCCACAGAGGCGAGAAGGTTTCCCGTGGCGTAGCCCTCCTGCAACAACCCCGAGAGCAGGCCGCGCAGCCGTACCGGCGCCTTCTCCATGACGAGGGTTGCGCCCACGCCCCACTCGCCGCCCATGCCGATTCCAAAGAGCGCGCGCAGCCAGAAAAACATCGTGTACGAAGTGGCGAGCCCCGAAAGCACCTCGAGGGCCGAATAGAACACGAGATTTATCATCAGCGGAATACGCCGACCGTACCGATCCGCGAGCACCCCGAAGATCAATGCACCTATCGGTCGGAATGCGAGCGTCACTGCTAAAGTCTTTGCCATCTCCGCGTCGGAGACGTGAAAATCCTTTCCGATTGCGGTCAGGGTGACGACGACGATGAAAAAATCGAATGCATCGAGTGTCCATCCGAGGAAGCCGGCGAGCACTGCCGCGCGATGATCGCCGGGCACATCCGGCGTCGTAGTCGTGGCGCGAGCGCCAGATGAAAGAGTCATCGTTCGGAATCGAGTGACTTCTGAAATCGCGGACGCGTCAAGCTAGTACGATCAACCTACTAACCCATAGTACGGCACGATCGCTAGAGGCCCGCGCCCAAGCGACAAAGGCAAACCCGCCGAAAGACGGGGACGCAAAGCCAACGAGGCTACCGCGCACGAGGCTGCGCCACGCCGGTCGGGTTGCCCGAAGAGCCTGTAAGGACTTTGGATATGTCGATCAATCGCATCGCGCTCACGCTCGTGAGTTGTGCCGCGCTTTTCGCATGCTCGGCGATGGAAGAACCATCTTCCGCCAGGGGCACTCCGCATTCGCTCGCCAAGTGGGTGCTCGTGTCGCCCGCAACGCCGACGATAGCGCCAGGCCAGTCACTCGCACTCGACGTCGAGATGCAGGACGCCGCGGGACGCGACGTCACCGGGCAGCCGGAGGACTGGAGCACCAGCGATTCCTCCATTGCCACCGTCACGAACACCGGCGTCGTCACCGCGCACACAGTCGGAAGCGTGAAGATCTACATCGCGTCCGGACTGCAGAGCGCGTACGCCGATGTGAACGTGTCGAGCGCACCGGCCGCGACGTACTGGGTGTCCGTAACTCCGGCCACTGCGCAGCTCTCCGTGCATTCGGTGCTTCCGATCTTCGCCTCTGTCACGGACGCGAGCAACCACGTCGTCTCCGATGTGCCGGTGACGTGGACCAGCTCCAACCCTGCGCTTGCCACAGTCGATCCCAGCGGAAACATTCTGGGCATTGCGCCCGGTACGCTGAATATCGTTGCGCACGTGGGCTCGAATCAGGCGATGGCACAGTTGCGCGTTGTCGCGGCCTCGGGACCCGGCACCACTCCACCACCGCCGCCGGCGCCGGGACCCGTTCCGCCCCCGGCACCGGTGCCGCCCCCGCCGCCGCCGCAATCTCCGCCGCCATCGAGCGGCTCTCTCTACGGCGCCTACAGCACGACATCGCGCCACTGGCCGCACATCAGTACCATGATGACGGACTTCTACTACTCGTGGACCGCGGCTGAGCGCCAATGGGCGGGACAGCACTATGACTACGCGATGTCAGGGTCCGCGTCAGAGTGGCGCAACGCGAATGCAACCGTCGGGCACCTCCCGTATTCGCTCGTGTGGACGGTCATCGTTCCGGGCGCGCACAGCTCCGTGTCGCTCAGCACCGGATACTACAGCGACATGGTCGCGTGGTACCGCGCACACCCGTCGTACACCTTCGAAAACGCCTTCCTTCATGTGGGCGGCGCGCCACGCGACTCGGCGCATCGCAAGGTCGTGGCGATCTGGGATTCGCAGCGCTGGATGATCAATCCCGCGGATGATGCTGCTCGCGAGTACCAGGTTGGACGCTTCCAGCGCATCACCGCGAACGAGGCAGGTGCGTTCGTGGACGAGGCGTCATCGGACATGACCGGCCACACGGCGGGCTCGCTCGAGTTTCCGAATGCCGCCGACTTCGAGGCGCCGCAGACGGCTACCTTCGCGGCGATCAAGCGCGGCATGGGAAACAAGATTTTGATGCTCAACACGGCGGAGTACACGAAGCCGTTCGACCGGGCGAACGCACAGGCTGCGGGCGCCGTGCACCTGGAGCGGTTGAACAACCCGTTGTTCTCAGGAACGGCGCAGACCTGGCAATGGGTGGAGGATCTGACGAACCAGGGAATTCTCGTGGACTTCGTCAACCTCTATTCATCGCAGTACGTGAACACGATCGGCGGCACGTTCCCGCGCGGCAACTACGGGACACCGGCGCAGCGCATGAAGATGTGGGAGCTCGCGAGCTACTACCTGGTAGTACCGTCCACACCCGACAAGCTCACGCTGCAGCTCGAGAATTCGTGGAACGCGCCATACTCATCGCTCTGGCTCCGGGCGCAGGAGGCGAACGTCGGGCACCCGGTTGGCGCGCGCGTGCTCGCGTCGCGCGGCGTTGATCCACTCTCGCAGGCGTACGCAGTGTACACGCGCGAGATGGATCGAGCTCTGGTGATCATGCGAGTGAACCAGGGATGGGGCTCACACAGCTATACGGATGCCACCGCAGTGACGATTCCGTTGCCGTCGACCGATCAGTGGGTGCCGTTGAACGCCGATGGTACGCTGGGATCTCCGGTCACGAGCATCACACTTCGGAACGTCGAGTCGGCAATCCTCATCAAGAAGAGCCGCTTGCAGTGATCAATCGCCGAGGAACTCGCCCACGGGGGCGAGCGTCTCGATGTGGTCGCACAGAATCTTGAGTGTTGCAAGTAACGGAACCGCGATGAACGCGCCGGCCACGCCCCAGATCTCCCACCAGAGAATCAACCCGATCAGAATTGCGACCGGGTTGAGCGTGAGCCGGCGACCGAGGAGCAGCGGCGTGAGCACATAGGCCTGCAGGAGGTTGATCAGGAGATAGCTGCCCGGGACCGCGATGATGTGGCCTACGTTATCGAAGGTCGAGAGCGCGGCGAGCGAGAGCACGCCGACCATGACGAGCGCTCCCAGATAGGGAATGAACTCGACGAAGAGCACGAGCACTCCCCACAGTACGGGGTTCGGCATCCCCAACGCCCACATCACGAGCGCGACGACGGCGCCTTCGATCACGTTGATGAGCGTGACCGTCGACAGGTACATCGAGACCGAGTCTTCCGTTTCGCGGGCGATCGCAACCGCTTTTTTCTTGTCGCGAAACTCCGGGAGCATCTTCGTGAGCTTCTGGAGAAAGAGATCGCCTGAGGCGAGCAGAAAGTAGAGCAGCACCAGCGTCTCGAGCGCTTCGGCGAGGAATGCTGCCGATGTCGACACGATGCGGTCCACGATGGTCGGACCCGCCAGCGTGACTTCTGGCGTGCGCGGGACTCCGCTCGCGGAGGTAGCTGCGCGCGCCATCTGGTCGGCGGACTTGGTCACCTGCTCCACGGGACGCCGAAGCTTCCGAATCTTGCCGCTCGCAACCGCGAAGGACTGCGGCGCTTTCGAGATCCACGTCTGCGCCGGCTCCGCGAGAAAATATCCGCCCGCGCCGATCGCCCCGACGATGCCGAGCACGACGATGGCCGCGCCCACCGGATACGGGATGCGCGCCCGCTTGAGCGTGCGCACGAAAGGGCTGAGCAGAAGATTGAGCAGCAGCCCGAAGGTGACCGGGAGAAAGAACGCGCGCGCGAAGTACAGCGTGTAGAGAACCGCGATGAGGAGCAGCAAGGTGGCGGCCAGCGAGCGCACCGCCGGCTGCGTCTCCATCGCGTTCTCGAGATGCTCGATGTTCGCGGGCTGGATCTCGCCTGGCGGCGCGGGAGCGGGTGGCCCGGATGCAGAGGGCGCGGGCACATCGCTGCGCGGGAACTCGGAATCGATGTCTTCGTCAGTGGGGCGAACAGTCATGGGAGCACGCTATGCACGATCCCAGCCAGCGGACTCGGGCGAGGGAGCGGGCAGCGCCGCCCCAGCCTCGCAGCGGACGTAGAGCCTGCGCTAACTTCCGCCTCGCCATGGCCTCCCATTCCGAATCCGCCGACTCCGAGCAGGCTGCATCGCTCAAGCTCTGGGTGGTGCTCAGTCGCGCGCACCAGTCCGTGGCCGCCCTCGCGAGACTCGACGTCGAGCGCGGAGAGCTGTCGCTCACGGAGTTCGCGGTGATGGAGGTGCTCTTTCACAAAGGCGACCTGTCGGCGGGGGACGTGAGCAAACGCGTGCTCCTGCGCAGTGGAAGTCTCACGTACGTGATCGACAAGCTGGTCGCGCGCGGCCTGGTCGCGCGCAGGGCGTGCGACAGCGACAGGCGTCGGGCGTACTTGCAGCTCACCGCCCCCGGCAACGCGCTCATGCGGAAGATTTGGCCCGGCCACGCGGCCGCCATCGCGCGCGCCACGAGCGGCCTGAATGTGGCAGAAAAGCGGACGGTCACCCGTCTGCTCAAGAAGATGGGGCTTCACGCGGATCACATTGGGAGGCCGGGAACCAAATCGGGGTGAGATATCTTGAATTCAAGAGATCTTCACTACCCGTCACCGGAGCACTCCCATGGCCACCGCCCAAGCACCAGTCAAGACCTCGACCTGGAAGATCGATCCCAGTCACTCCAGCGTCGAGTTTGCAGTCAAGCATCTCATGATCAGCACCGTGAAAGGCCACCTTTCCGATGTCGAGGGCGAGATCGTGATCGCCGATGGTGAGCCGTCGCAGTCGTCGGTTACCGCGACCCTCAAGGCCGCGAGCATCGATACGCGCACGGGCCAGCGCGACGATCACCTGCGGAGCGCGGATTTTCTCGATGTCGCCAATCACACCGACATCACCTTCAAGAGCACGCGCATTACGGGCGACCAGTCCGGCTTCACGGTGACGGGTAATCTCACCATCCGCGGCGTGACCCGCGAAGTGACGCTCGACGTCACCAACGAGGGCGCGGGCAAGGATCCGTGGGGTGGTGACCGGATCGCGTTCAGCGCGACGACGAAGCTCGATCGGCGCGAGTTCGGCTTGACCTACAATCAGGCGATCGAGGCCGGCGGCGTGCTCGTTGGCAACGATGTGAAGATCTCGATCGACGTCCAGGCCGTGAAGCAGGCGTAGCTTCTCGCGAGCCCGGGGGTATGTTCCAGCGACGGCCGCCTTTCGGGGCGGCCGTCGTGCATCTAGCGCGGCGCGAGCCTCGCAGCGATGCGCTTGGGAGCGGTGAGAAGGAACGCGTCGCGGATCAGCTCCTCCACCGTCGTCCAGCTGGGATGCTTGTCCAACCGGATCCCGACCCATCCCTTCGGTCCAACGTACGGCGGGGCGAAGTACCGGTCTGCGTCCTCGCGAATGAGCATGTCCTGAATCAAATGCGTCGATTTCACCCACACGCACGGCCGCCCCGCGCCATGGTGCGTCTCCGAGGCGGCATACATGGCGAAGATCTTGTTCTTGACCCGAAAGGTGGGCTCGCCCCACGCCTCCACCTCGTGCGCGTCGGGGAAGGCCAGACAGAGTGCACGAAGTCGGTCGAGCGGGAGCGCGGACGCGGGCTTCTTGGGCATTTCCGGTTCGTGGGGGATGAACGTGGGAGTCTAACACCGCGCCGCCTGGTCGTGGACAAGGTCAGGGTGGTGGCTTGGGAGGGAGGGCAATCGTCTGTTCATCAGCGGCAATTCGAAGCGCCGACCGCGGCCCGGATCGCTCGCAGTCCCCGAAGTCGAGGTCGTGATGGAGCTGCGCTCTTATCTGCGCTACGCGGCCATGCTGGCGGCCGTACCCGTGATCGCCGCGTGCGGCAATCGTGAGATCGGCACCGAGGCGGGCACCGGCGCCCTCGTCGTGACGGTGAACACTCCGATCGCCCATGTTGGTGCAGTGTCGATCCATGGTCCCGCCTCGAGCAGAATGCGCGTGGCCTCGACGGACACGCTCAGAGGACTCACCGCCGGCGAGTATCTCGCGCGGGCCGAGGACGCGGCGGCGTCCGATTCCATCGTCAGCCCGGTGCTTACCGGATTCATGTCCGACACCGTGGTGCTCCTCGGCGAGGGCGAGACGAAGTCGATCATCGGCACGTACGACATTCGCGGCGGCTCGGGCGCGCTGTGGGTGGGAAAGTGGGGGAGCACCAATCTGGCCGAGGGGTTTACCTCGCCGCAGCTCGCGGGGGGGGGCGTCGTGCTCGCGGCGGACACGCTGGGGGCTGCAGGCTCGCGGCTCACGAGCGCGGGCACCGCCTTCGATTCCGCGGGCAACCTCTGGGTCACCGACTATATCGGCCAGACGATCTCGAAGTTCACTCCGGCGCAGCTCGCGGGCGGCCACTCGACGCCCACCGTCACGATCTCCACCGCGAAGGAGCCGTGGGGAATCGCGTTCGATGCGAGAGGCAATCTCTGGATCGGCTATTACAACGGCAATTACGTCCACAAATACGCCGCCTCCGCCGTTGCGGCGTGGAGCGGTTCGCTCACCGATCCACCGCCGGCCCTCACGATCGCGACGGAGAATGGACCGCTGGGCCTCGCCTTCGATTCGCAGGGGAACCTCTGGGTCGCCGGCTTCGACAACCCGGTGACTTACGAGATCGCAGCAGCGCAGCTATCCGGCGGCGGGTCCACCGCGCCGACGGATAGCCTCGTGTCGGATTATCTCGAACACGGCTCCGGCCTCGCGTTCGATCGCGCGGGGAATCTCTGGGAGGGCACGGAAGCCGGATACATCGTCAGCTATGCGGCCGCGCAGCTGAACAGCGCATCCCATGGCGAGCCGTCATTCGCGCAGCAGGGAACGCCCTATGGATTCGACGAGGTCGCGTTCGATAACAGCGGGAATTTGTGGGCGGCAACCGAGACGCCGGACATCGCCATGTACTCGCCGGCCCAACAGGCGAGTGGCAATCTCGCCGTACCCGCGCGCACGCTGAGTGCAGGCAGTGGTGAGCGAACGTTCGGGCTCGCGTTCAACACGCACGACGCGGGGCTGCCCATCGCGTCCACGCTCGTCTCCGCACCCAACGCGTCGCGCGCCCCTCGTGTGCCGCGCGTGGCCGCTGTGCGCCGCGCCCCTCCGCCAACCGTACATCCGAACGACGGAAGCCGGCCGGGCAGCATCGTTCAGCGGTAGCTTACGGGCTGCATGGTGCGCGATCCCGCGCAGCCACGCGACACCAGGATCCGTGAATTCGCGCGACACCTTCGTACCAAAGCTCGTCTCGACGATAAAGTCCTAGGATCGCGCCCAGCTCGCGAGTGATGCGATCGCGGGAGTGATCGTCGGGGTGGTTGCGCTGCCGCTCGCGATTGCGTTTGCGATCGCCAGCGGCGTGACGCCGGATCGCGGACTTTGGACCGCGATCGTCGCCGGCTTCCTCATCTCCGCGCTCGGGGGCTCGCGCGTGCAGATTGGTGGGCTGACGGGCGCATTCGTCGTCATCGTCTACGCGATCGTGCAGAAGTACGGCATCGACGGGCTCACCGTCGCCACGCTCATGGCCGGCGTGATCCTCGTTGCGATGGGCCTCGCGAAGTTCGGCAGCGCAATCAAGTTCATTCCGCACCCGCTCGTGATCGGATTTACGAGCGCGATCGCCGTGATCATCTTCTCCGGCGAGATCAAGGATTTCCTCGGGCTGCAGATGATGGACCGGCGCACCGTTCCGGGCGGCGTCGAGGTCTACGAGATCAACGGCCCGTTTTTCTTCGGCGCTGCGCAGTCGTTCAAGGATGCCGTGTCCCAGGTGGCTGGGCATCCCAAGGTGCTCATTCTTCGGATCCGCAACGTGCCTGCGATGGACAGCAGCGGGGTGCACGCGTTGCTCGACGTCATCGGGCGGGCGCGAAAGGAGGGAACCATCGTCGTCCTCTCCGGAGTGCACGAGCAGCCGCTCGCGGTGCTCACCGACTCGAGCGCGATGGCGGAGATCGGCAACGAAAACGTCACTGCGGGTATCGACCTGGCGCTCGCGCGGGCGCGAGCTATCGTGAGCGGCGAGCTGCTCCCCGTCTGAGCTCGTCGGGCTGACGGGCGGCGAAGGCCCATTCGTATGCCGCTCGATGGCAGTCCACCGCGCACAGCTGTGCGCCGTGCGGTCCCCACATTAAAATCCAGCGCGCGCACCGAACGGCGCCCCGCGCGTGATGTGATGGACGTTTCCGCTCACTCGATACTCGAGCTCTCGTGCACCAGACCGCCCTCGATGCCCGGCACCGCGCCCTCGGCGCGCGCATGATCCCCTTTGCGGGTTGGGAGATGCCCGTGCAGTATCGCGGGCTCGTCGAGGAGCACAACGCCGTGCGTACGGCGGCGGGGCTGTTCGATCTGTCGCACATGGGCGAGCTGTTCGTCACCGGACCAGAGGCGGCGGCGGCTCTGGACTACGCCATTGTGACTGCGCCGAGCAAGCTCGCGGTGGGTCGCGCGCACTACTCGATGATCACCGATGAGACCGGGGGCGTGCTCGACGATCTCATCGTCTACCGCCTGGGCGACGCGCGATTCATGGTTGTTCCGAACGCATCGAACGCGTCCGTCGTGGCTGCGGCACTGCAGGAGCGGCTGGCCGGATTCGATGCGACACTCGACGATGCATCGATGCGCACCTCGCTCGTCGCCATTCAGGGTCCGCGCGCGGCGGAGATTGTGCAACCGTTCGTCGATGTGGATCTGAGGACCATCAAGTACTACTCGGGCACTCAGACGACGGCGTGCGGTGTACCTGCGATCCTCGCGCGCACCGGATACACGGGCGAGGACGGGTTCGAGCTCTTCGTCGAGTGGGAGGATGCCGTGCGCGTGTGGGACACGCTGCTCGAGGCCGGCGCCGATCGCGGGCTCGTGCCAGCGGGACTCGGGGCGCGCGACACTCTGCGGCTCGAAGCGGGAATGCCACTCTACGGCAATGAGCTCGATCGCGACACGACGCCATTCGAAGCGGGGCTTGGCCGGCTCGTGAGCTTCGCGAAGAGCGGTGACTTCGTGGGACGCGCTGCACTCGAGCGCGCCAGGGACAATCCGCGGAAGAGGCTCGTCGGGATGAAGCTCGAGGGGCGCGGCATCGCCCGAATCGGGTACCCCGTATATCTTCCCGCCGCGGCGACAGCGTGCGGCAACATCACGAGCGGAACCGCATCGCCGACGCTCGGCTATGCGATCGCGATGGGCTACGTGCCTGCGTCGGACGGCGACTCCAGCGCGCTCGAAGTCGGCATTCGCGATTCGCGCGCGAGCGCGCAGGTGGTGCCGATGCCATTCTACCGACGTTCGACCTGAGGAGGCGAGAAGTCACGTGGACATCCCCGACAATCTGAGATATTCGAGCGAACACGAGTGGCTCGCGCCGGCCGGGAAGACCGCGAAGGTCGGCATCACGGGCTACGCAGCGGAGCACATCGGCGACATCGTGTTCGTCGAGCTGCCCAAGATCGGGAGCGAAGTCACCGCCGGAAGCTCGTTCGGCGTGATCGAGGCGGTGAAATCCGTCAGCGAGCTGTTCGCTCCGGTGTCGGGAAAGGTCGTCGCGATCAACGAGCGAGTGGCCAAGGAGCCCGAGCTCGTGTCCGCCGATCCATACGGTGCTGGATGGCTGATCGAGGTGGAGCTGAGTAACGACGGCGAGATGTCGGCGCTCAAGGATTCGGCAGGGTACCGCGACTTGCTGGCAACCCTTCCGGAGTAGGCGTCCGTGTCTGCCCCCAATGAGTTCGCGGCGCGCCACGTCGGCCCGCGTGGTGACGATGTCGCGTCGATGCTGGAAGTGCTGGGCTATCAGTCGCTCGACTCGTTCATCGATGCCGTGGTGCCCGAGTCCGTGAGGATGCGCCGGCCGCTCGCGCTGCCACCGGGCCGTGGCGAGAATGCAGTGATCGCGACCATGCGCGAGCTCACCGATCAGAACGAGGTTTTTCGCTCGTATCTCGGGCTCGGCTACAGCAATTGCGACGTTCCCGCGGTGATCAAGCGAAACATCCTCGAGAACCCGGGATGGTACACGGCGTACACGCCATACCAGGCGGAGATCGCGCAGGGGCGCCTCGAGGCGCTGCTGAACTTCCAGACGATGGTGAGTGATCTCACCGCCCTCCCCGTGGCCAACTCGTCGCTGCTCGACGAAGGGACGGCGGCGGCGGAGGCGATGGCGATGACCATGGCGGTTGCGAAGCATATGGGAGAGGGCACTCCCGTCTATCTCGTGGATTCAGCCTGCCATCCGCAAACGATCGCAGTCGTGGCGACGCGCGCGGTGGCACGGGGCATCGAAGTTCGCGTCGACGACCCGGCGAACTTCGACTTCGGCGAAGGCGTGGCTGGATGTCTCGTGCAGTATCCCGCGACGGATGGCGCGGTGCGCGACTATGCGCCGCTGTGTGCGCGCGCACACGAGGCGGGCGCGCTGGTGACGGTCGCGACGGATCTGCTCGCGCTCGCGCTGCTGGCACCGCCCGGCGAGTGGGGGGCGGATGTGGCGGTCGGGAATTCGCAGCGCTTCGGCGTGCCGCTCGGCTACGGCGGACCGCACGCCGCCTTCTTCGCGACGAAGGACGAGTATAAGCGGCACATTCCCGGTCGCATCATCGGCGTGTCGCGTGATGCGGAGGGGAATCCGGCACTGCGCATGGCGCTCCAGACGCGCGAGCAGCACATCCGCCGCGACAAGGCGACGAGCAACGTGTGTACGGCACAGGTGCTGCTCGCTGTGATGGCATCCATGTACGCGGTGTATCACGGTCCGGAGGGCATTCGCACGATCGCGACGCGCGTGCACCGGCGCACCGTGCAGCTCGCGCGCGGGCTGCGCGCGCTCGGCTGCCAGATCGAGCATGAGCACTTCTTCGACACGATCTGCGTGCTCGTAGGCGCGGCGCGCCAGCGGCAGATCATGGACGAGGCCGCGTCGCGACGTATCAACCTCCGCGCGCTCGGCCGCGACCGGATCGTCGTTGCGTTGGACGAGACGGTACGCGAGCGGGACGTGTCGGAGGTCGTGGCGTGTTTCGCGAATCCGCAGCAGACGATTCCAGCACTCGTGGACCAGCGAAGCATCGCGCCGCATAGCATCATCCCGGATGTACTCGTGCGGGAGAGCGAGTACCTGACGCATCCCGTGTTCGCGCGCCATCGCTCGGAAACCGAGATGCTGCGATACATGCGCGGTCTCGAGGCGAAGGATCTCTCGTTGACGGCCGCGATGATTCCGTTGGGCTCGTGCACGATGAAGCTCAACGCGACCACGGAGATGCTGCCGGTGTCGTGGCCCAAGCTCGCCGGCATCCATCCTTTTGCGCCGCGGTCGCAGACGACGGGATATCTCGAGCTCTTCCACAGGCTCGAGGCAGACCTGTGCGAGATTACCGGATTCGCGGCGGTCTCGCTGCAGCCGAACGCGGGGTCGCAAGGGGAGTTTGCCGGGCTGCTCACCATCCAGGCATATCACCGCTCACGCGGCGACGATCATCGCGACGTGTGCCTGATTCCGGTGAGCGCGCACGGCACCAACCCCGCGAGTGCGGTGATGGCGGGGATGCGCGTGGTCGTCGTAAGCTCGGATGCGAAGGGAAACATCGACGTCGAGGATCTGCGCGCAAAGGCGAACGCGCATGCCGAGCAGCTGGCCGCGCTGATGGTGACGTATCCGTCCACGCACGGCGTGTTCGAGGGCTCGATTCGCGAGATCTGCGACATCGTGCACCAGCACGGCGGGCAGGTGTACATGGACGGCGCGAACATGAACGCGCAGGTCGGGCTGTGCAGCCCCGGCGATCTTGGCGCAGACGTGTGCCATCTGAACCTGCACAAGACCTTCTGCATCCCGCACGGCGGCGGAGGTCCGGGGATGGGGCCGATCGGCGTCGCGGCGCATCTCGCGCCCTTTCTCCCCGATCATCCGCTCGTGCCGCTCGGACACGCGCGCGCGGAGGGCACCGTGTCCGCCGCGCCGTGGGGGAGTGCGAGCATCCTCCCGATCTCGTGGATCTACATCCAGCTCATGGGCGCCGAGGGGCTGACGTATGCGACGAAGATCGCGATTCTCTCTGCGAATTACATCGCCAAGCGGCTGAGCGGTGAGTACGATCTGCTGTACTCCGGCACGCATGGACTCGTGGCGCACGAGTGCATCCTCGATACGCGTCCGTTCAAGCAGAGCGCGGGCGTGGATGTCGAGGACATTGCGAAGCGGCTGATCGATTACGGTTTCCATCCGCCCACCGTGTCGTTCCCGGTGCCGGGCACGCTGATGGTCGAACCGACGGAGAGCGAATCGAAGGAGGAGCTCGACCGCTTTGTCGATGCGCTGCTCGCGATCCGCGGGGAGATTCGGGAGGTGGAGATCGGCGTCACGTCGCGCGAGGACAACGTGCTGCGCCGCGCGCCCCACACGCTGGCGCAGGTGGTGGCCGATGACTGGGACCGTCCATACTCGCGCGAGCGGGCAGCGTTTCCCGCGCCGGGACTGCGCGTCAGGAAGGTGTGGCCGACCGTAGCGCGCATAGACAACATGTACGGCGACCGGAATCTCGTGTGCAGCTGCCCCCCTGTGGAGGCGTACGAGTAGCGACCATATCCGGACTCATCTGCGGTCGGATTTGCGCGCTCGCACGCTGCGTTGTCGAGATGGTGCCACAACGACACACGTCCCGGAATCCGCGTCTCGAATCGGAAGTGTCCAGCTCGATGACGAGCTCCCATTCGGGCGGCGCCCGTTCCTTTGGACGCGTCTTGCGCGGCTTTACTCGGCTTCGTGCCAGCCCTTGGCTGAATAGAATCATGCAGAGCGCCGTCCGAGAGCCGGGCTCGCCTCAGGCATGAGGTTGGCAGTAGAAACCGTTGCGTAAGTAAAAACCTCCGGCTCCACAGCGCTGGGCCCGCTGTCGTGCGTCCTTACTTCCGAAGGGAGTGGCATCGTAGACATGAGGCACAGCGTCAACTCGCTTGTAAGCCGAGCTCGGCTGGTGCGCGATAAACTCGCGTTAGCTCCGGCTGCGAAGGACGAAGCGAGGCGCGACAGGCAGTCGACGCTCCCAACCGATCCCGGCATCGCTCGCGCCGTGGAGGCGTCCCTCGACTGGCTCGGCGTCGCGCAGGACGAGTCTACCTCCCGGGACGGCGGGATCGCCCGGCACTACAGCTTGATCAGCGGATGGGCCGCATCGTATCCGGAGACCAGCGGCTACATTGTGCCCACGCTGGTCCGAGGTGCCCCAGGTCATGCCCACCACGAGTCTCGCGAGCGAGCGAGGCGCGTCCTCGATTGGCTCGTTGCGATCCAGTTGCCCGATGGCGCGTTTGCCGGAGGCGTGATCGGGCAGACACCGGTCGTGCCCGTGACGTTCAACACGGGCCAGATTCTAATCGGGCTCGCGAGCGGTGTCGTCGAATTCGGCAATCCATACCGTGCCCCGATGCGGCGCGCTGCCGACTGGCTCGTGCGAACCCAACACCCGGACGGCGCGTGGCGGGACCATCCGACCCCCTTCGCCGGTGCCGGGGAAAAATCGTACGAGACACACGTAGCCTGGGGACTGCTGGAGGCGGCGCGCATCGATCCGGATCGCGGCTACGGTGATGCGGCGCTTCGCAACATTCGATGGGCGCTCACCAAACAGGGCGACACTGGATGGTTCGCGGACTGCTGCCTCACCGATCCGGTGCGACCACTCGCGCACACGATCGGATACGTGCTGCGCGGTATCCTCGAAGGGTATCGCTACAGCAGAGACGCGGCGCTCCTCGATGCCGCCCTGAAAACCGCCAATGGAGCGTTGTCGGCGCTCTCCGCCACAGGAATGCTGCCCGGACGCCTGACGTCGAGCTGGTCGCCGGCGGCGAAGTGGTCGTGTCTCACGGGATCGGTGCAGATCGCGCATTGCTGGCTCATGCTCTTCCAGTTCACGGGCGAGCAGAAGTTCCTCGATGCGGCGCGCCGGACGAATGCGTACGTTCGCGCGCGCGTACGCGTGGACGGACCTCGCGAGATTCGCGGCGCCGTCAAGGGTTCGTATCCCGTGGACGGGGAGTACGGACAGTTCGAATATTTGAACTGGGCGTGCAAGTTCTTCATTGACTCGAATATCCTCGAGCAGGAGATCGTTGCGTCGCTCGGTGGAGTGGTCGTCTAATGGCGACCACTTTTTTTACCCACAAGCCTCTGGATGCGGAGAGCACGAAGCAGTCCGGGCTCGAGATGTCGCTCATCGGCACGGATCTCCGGGCGAGCCTCTCGCCGGGGCAACGTGAGCGTATCGATGGCGGACGCGCGGTTGGGCTCGTGATGAGGCGTGGGCGCTCCGAGAGCGAGATCACCGCGCACGTCGCGCTGCACGTCAACGCGCTGGACCGCATCGCCCTGCGCGAGGAGAACGTCGCGAGAACGTTCGAGCGCGCGACCCGCGCGGCGCTGCTGACCACGCGAACGGGCGAGCTCTTTCAGGCGATGCTCGGAGACGAGGTCGTCTCCTCGCTACTCGTTCTCCGCTATTCGAACGACGCGTACTGCGAATCGTCGGGAGATTCGGACGAGGGAGCGAAGATCGGCGCCTCGCACTTTCTTCGCTATGAAACTGCGCTCGCGCTGCAGGCGGAGAACGTCGCCGTACTCCATTTCGGTGCGGCTGCACCGGCCGAGGCGGCGGTGCTGCCGCGCCCGAGCCTGCCGGAGCTCACCGCTGGCGCGTCGCAGTCCGCGCCGTCGCTCCTGGCGCGCTCAAGGGCACTCGCGCGCCGTAAGGCGACGACTGCTCTGAGTCTCATTCGCGACGATCCGCTCGAATTGCTCTTTACACTTCTGGGGCGCCCCGAGCGATATGTGGCCTATGTCGCAGATCCCGCGCAGGTGCCGCCGGCGGATTGCAAACCGGGTTGGGAGCTCAGGAAAGTGGACGATGGCGTGCTCACGGAGCTGGCCAGTGCGCGTGCGGAGTTTCGCGTGCAGGCCACGCGCCTTGCGGAGGGACGCGTCAACGACGCGTATGGGCTCTACATTGATCACGTGCTCGCGGGCATCACGTGGATGATTCCTGCGCCGCACGACGCGATGTACACCGTGCGCAACGTGAAGCTGCGCCGTGACGAGGTGGAGCTCACGCATTGCATCACGCTGCCGGAATTCCGCAATCGCGGCGTGTACACGTACATGATCCGCACGCTCTGTGCGATGGCGGCGAAGGCAGGAGTGCGCCGCGTGTACATGATCACGAATCGCACGAACATCGCTTCACAGAGAGGAATCCTGAAGGCCGGGCTGAAGCAGACGGGGGGAATTCACAGGCACGTGTTCGCATTCCTCGGCCCGCGCGTGGCGATCACCTTTCGCCGGCATCGATGGGGGTTGCTCGGTTGGGCATGACACCGGCGCGCAGGAGCACGATTCGCGAAACGAAGCCTCGTCGTGAGGGCGCTTGGAATCGCCAATAGCAGTCGAGAGCCCACCGCAGGGCGCGGAGCCGGATCCGACACCCACGAGCGCGAACCTCGATAGAACGCTGGTCCGTGGCATCGCGTGGACGGGTGCGGCGCGTGGAGTCACGCAGCTCCTGGGCTGGGCATCGACACTCATCGTCGTTCATCTGCTCTCGCCGGCGGACTACGGACTGGTCGGGATGGCCGCGCTCTACCTGGGGCTCGTGCGGCTGCTCAGCGAGTTCGGGCTGGGCGCCGCGGTGCTCGTGCTCCGCGATCTGACCGACGATCAGGTTCGGCAGCTCAACTCCTTTTCCGTGCTCTTCGGAATCGCGGGGTTCGCGGTATCCGTGGCGGCGGCGTATCCGCTCGGCGCCTTTTTCCACGCGACGGCACTCCCCGCAGTGGTGATCGTCTCGAGCACGAACTCGATCGTTTCGGCATTTCGCTCCGTGCCGTCTGCGCTGCTGCAGCGCGACATGCGCTTCAAATCGCTGTCGGCAATCGACATGGTGCGCGCGGTGGTCGGCGTTGCCGCTGTGCTGCTCTTCGCGTCGCTCGGATTCGGCTACTGGTCGCTCGTGTTGAACGAGGTGATCGCGACAATTGCCGCGACCGGAATGTGCGTGTGGTACCGGCGTGTTGGCTTCCGCTGGCCGCATTTCAGCTCGCTCCGGGCCGCGATGCGGTTCAGCGGCCAGGTGATCGTCTCACGCCTCGCATGGTACGGCTACTCGAACTCGGACTTTCTCGTAGCGGGTCGAGTGCTGGGACAGGCGGCGCTTGGCGCGTACACGATCGCGTGGACGCTCACGAATCTGCCGATCGAGAAGGTCACGACGCTCGTCATGAGCGTGACGCCGACATTCTTCTCGCGAGCGCAGAAGAGCAACGCCGAGCTGCGGCGATATCTCCTGGTGCTCACGGAGGGGCTCGCAATCATCACATTTCCGGTCGCACTCGGGATGGCGCTCACGGCAGGGGACTTCGTTCCGGTCGTCCTCGGCGTGAAGTGGATGGCGGCCATCGGTTCACTACGCCTGCTCGCACTCTACACGTCGGTGCGCTCGATCACGCCACTGGTGTCGCAGGCGCTCACGATGACGGGGCGGGCGCGCCATGCGATGATGAACTCGATCTGGTCTGCGGCCGTGCTCCCGCCCGCGTTCTGGATCGGAAGCCGCTGGGGACCGACGGGTATTGCCGCGGCTTGGGCGATCGTCTTCCCATTTCTCTCCGCGCATCTGTACCGCCGCCTCTTCCGCGACATCGAGATGCCCTTCGCGACTTACCTTCGCGCATTGCTGCCGGCGCTCGCGGGCTGCGCGACGATGGCGGTCTGCGTATTCGCAGCGCGGTTCGGCGCGGCCGACCGCGTCGCGCTCCCGGTGCGTCTCGCGGCGGAGGTGATTGCAGGCGCGCTGGGTTACGCGTTGATGTTGATGACTGTATTCCGCCCGCGCATGCTGGCCTTCCGCGAGACGCTGCGTCACGCTCGCGGGTGAGGTCTACCGAAGCGCGCGGGCCATGAACAGGCGCAGTATGCTCATCTCGATGCGACTCGCGTTCGGGATCCTCACGCTCGTCGCGATCGTCGCGCAGCTTCGCGTCCACATGCGGGGCGGCTTCGATGTCGTCAACTTCTTCAGCTACTTCACCAACCTGTCGAATCTGTTCGCGGCTGCCATGATGTTGACCGCCGCAGGGCATCAGATGCGCGGCCGGGAGCTGTCGCCAGTGCTGGAGTCGGTGCGAGGCGCGTCGGTGGTCGCGATGGTGGTGGTCGGCGTCGTGTTCAGCGTGCTGCTGCGCAAGGCGGACCTCGGCGCGCTCATGCCATGGGTCAACAGCACGCTGCACTACATCATGCCGGTCGTGACAGCGCTCGATTGGATCATCCAGCCACCGAAGAACAGGCTTTCGCTCCGCAACGCGGGCACGTGGGCCATCTTCCCGCTGGCGTATCTCGCCTACACGTTGGCGCGCGGCGCTGCCGTCGGCTGGTATCCGTATCCATTTCTGAATCCCGCGAATGTGGGCGGCTACGGGGGAGTCGCGCTCTACGCCATCGCGATCGTAGTGGTCTTCTCGGTGGCGAGCTGGATTCTCATCGCAGTCGCAGCCGGGCGCCGGCGCAAAACGATCTAGCGCTGCAAGCGCCGGGATGTCGGCCGAGCACTCGAACGGCGGCTACGGCGCCGCGGTTTGCTCGGCGAGAACGGATTCGCGGTTGACCGAAATCGAGCGGCCGCCTGTGAGGAGCCGTCCGAGGTTCGTCATCGGATGCTCGATGCCGTGGTACAGAATTACCGGCACGATCACGAGCGACGCGCAGACACCCAGCCAGCGCACCGGCGTCGGCAGATTCGGGATTGCGCGTAGCCACACCCAGAGTATCGGCACGTGGGTCAGGTAGATGCCGTAGCTGTACTTCGCGACACGATGTGCAAACGTCGTCGCGAACGAGCGCGGCAGCTCCGCGACCATCGGAATGAGTGCGCCTAGCGCGAGGCAGGGCCACCAGCCTCGTGAAAGGTGCGCCGCATCCGGTTGCATCACCGCGAAGCCTGCGGCGACGCCAACGAGCACCAGCGGCCACGTCCACGAGGGCAGCTTCGCACGCCTGCCGCGGCGAAGTAGATGATATGCGATCACGCCACCCATGAAGCAGGGTGCGAACGAGAAGACACTGAGCCGCCACAGTCCTGGAACGCGATCGGTGAGCGAGCTCTGGACTGCGAAGCCGAGCGCGAGGAAGACGAGGGCCATCGCAATTACTTCGCGGGCGCCTCGCCGCGCGAGCACGAAACACAACGGCAGCAGCAGGTACATCTGTAATTCGAGGGGAAGCGACCAAAGCACGCCCTGAATGTCACGCGCTCCCGTCAGATTCTGCGCGAGCAGTAGATTCGAGACGAGGGTGCCAACGGAGGGGATGACGCGCGCCATGTTCGAGCCATCCGACGTCACGTGCGGCGGGAGCTTCAGAAATACGGCGATCAGGATGATGGCGATCGCGAGCGGGTAGATTCGAAAGGCGCGCCGGAGATAGAATTTCCACTCCCACCGCGGCGCATTTCCGCCGCGCTCGAGCGACGACATGAGCACCAGTGACGTGTGCACAAAGAAGAACAGAACGCCAAGGCGTCCGACAGCCCAGTTCCAGTTCCACAGACCGGACGCGTGGGCGTTCGCGGAGAATACGTGATCCGCGAGTACCAGCAGAACTGCGACCGCACGCAGGACGTCGAGGTTTCGCTCGGGAAGGGCGGTCTTCGTATTCATGTGTACGTACCGACGCATCACGCAAACGTCTCACGAAACAAGCGCGAGCACCAGTGTTCGGGATCACCAGCAGCTACAAAGAAAACCGTGGAATCGCTCGTCCTGTGATGTATGTTGCCTGTATGAAGCGACCACAGCCTCAGTTGGCGATATCGATCAGTCGCCGCCTCGCGTTGGCACTCGTCTTTGCTGGTGCAACGATGGCGCTGCTGATTTTCGCTCCGTCGCGTGCCCTGGCGCAGTCGCGCACGTCGCGCGGACCGACGTCGCGAGCAGGAGATCCTTCACCCGGCGTCAAGCCGCCCGCATCGATGCAGGAGGTCGCCATCGATAGCCATGGCTCGCGGATGAACGGCATCGTCTACCTCGCCGCAGGCGCGGGAAACCATCCGCTGGTGATCTTTTTTCACGGATATCCGGGTAACGAGCGGAATCTCGACCTCGCGCAGGCCGTTCGACGCGCCGGATATCAGGCGCTGTACGTCGACTATCGCGGAATGTGGGGCTCCGGCGGAACGTTCTCGTTCGCAAATGGCCTCGAGGACGCCAACACGATACTCGAGTGGGCACGCACGCCTGCAATAGCGGCAAAGTATCACTTCGATACGCGCCGCATCGCCGTGGTGGGGCACAGCTTCGGCGGATGGCTTGCGCTCATGACCGCCGCGCACGAGCCGCGCTCCGTGTGCATCGCCGGGCTCGCTGCATGGAACGTCGGACTCGCCGCTCAGCGCTTCGAGCAGCACCCCGACGAACGCGCCTCCAGCGACAACTACTTTCGTGAGACCACCGCCCCGGGAGCTCCGGTGCGCGCGGGCGACCTGCAGAGCGAAATCACTACGCACGCGCGCGATTACGATTACTTCGCGCAGGCACCCTCGTTCGGCGATCGCGCCGTGCTCCTGATCGGCGCGACGCGCGACTCACCAGACGAGGGCGTCGCGGTCCACGAGCAAATGAGTGCCGCACTTCGAAAAGCGGGAGGCACTCACGTGAAAGTCAGGCAGCTCGACGACGATCACCCATTCTCCAATCACCGGCTCGCGCTTGCCGGTCTCCTCACGCGCTGGCTCGGGACGGATTGCGCGAGCACGCAATGACGCGGAGCCGCGCATTCGAGCACAAAAAGGGTCACTCTCGCGAGTGACCCTTTTTGCTGAATCTCTATCGTTTCAACTACTCAGCTAACAGCTCCCGAGGAGGGACTCGAACCCCCGACCCGGTGATTAAAAGACTAGGGCAGAAATATCGCCTAGTTCGACCTGGCCGTAGACATCGAGCGTCATCTTCGCGCTCTTGTGGCCGACGCTCTTGCTCA
>JBDTXN010000012.1:0-40034 GCA_040006175.1 Gemmatimonadota bacterium
GAGAAGCCGATGATCGCCTTTGGCGTGCGGCGCAGCGCGTCGTAGTCGATCGCGTCGAGCACGCGCATCGCGCCATAGCCGCCGCGCAGACACCAGATCGCATCGATGCGCGGATCGCGGATCGCAGCGTTGAGATCAGCGAGTCGCGAGGCATCATCCCCGGCGAGATAGCCCTCGCGCGCGAGCGCGTGGGAGTACGCGACCGGCTCCCAGCCGAGATCTCGCGCGTTCTGCTGCGCGCGCTCGAGATCCGCTTCGCCTGAGAGTGGTCCCGCAGGCGAGAGCAGTGCGACGCGCGCACCGACTGCCAGCGGGGGAGGAGCGACGAGCGGCACGGTCATGGGTGCATCCAGCGTGGACGCACGGCGACGTGCGCGAACGCGTGGCGGATCATCCGTGCGACCGCACGAATGGCATGCGCCATGCCTTTCTCCGCCGACCGGGACTCTGCCCGGCCAGTGCACGCCAAGAGCTCGATGGACGATTCATGGTAGGAGGATACTCAGGTGGCGGATCGAAGCGCAGGCTCCACGGGAGGCGATAGCAACTTCAAGTCGCACCCGGCGAAGAAGGAAGGGACGGGCGGTGGCTCGGGTGGCTCGGGTGGCTCGGGTGGCTCGGGTGGCGAGGGTGGCGAGGGTGGCGAGGGCTACGGCGGCGAAGATAGCGATCGGTTCGGCGGCAGTGGCTCGGGTTATGGTGGAAACGTGGGTGGTGGAAGCGGAGGCACCGGTGGAAGCGGGGACAAGGGTGGGAGTGGCGGTAGCGATGGTAGTCGCGACAGCGGCAGCTCCGGCTATGCGGCCGGCGGCACCAGCGATCTCGATGACGACGCGGATGATCTCACCGCGGGTGACGAAGGCAACGACGATCTCACCGGCGGGACCGGTTCCGGCCAATCGAAAAACCGCTGAGCGGCGCATCCTTCACTGCCGAAACGGGCGCTCATCGAGCGTCCGTTTCTTTTTGCCCGCCGCTTTCGGGCCCACTACCTTCCGCCCGTGAATAGCACGTGGATTCTCGCCTCCCTCCCCTGGGTGCTCGGCCCTCTCCTCGTACTCTGGCGTGCGCGCGACTCACCATCGCTGGAGAATGAGTCGAGCGAGGTCCCGCCCAACCCGCAGCTCGTCTCCGTGATTGTCCCCGCGCGAAACGAGGCGCACAACATTGAGCGCTGCGTGCGCTCGATTCTGACATCGCAGTGGCCGGCACTCGAGGTGATCGTCCTCGACGATCGCTCCGAGGATGGAACGGGGGCACTCGTGCACGCGCTCGCGGAGAATGACGCACGCGTGCGCGTCATCGACGGTGCGCCCGTGCCGGACGGCTGGTTCGGTAAGCAATGGGCGTGCGCGCAGGGAGCGCGTACCGCGCGCGGCTCGACGCTGATCTTCACCGATGCCGACACCGAGCACGCCCCCTCGCTCATCCCTCGCACGATGCAGGCGTTGCGCGCACGCTCGCTCGACTTCCTCTCTGTTGGCGGATTTCAGGAGCTCGGCACTTTTTGGGAGCGCGTCGTGATGCCGCAGGTGTTCTACATGATCGCGACGCGCTACGGCGGCGCGGGAGCGGTGAACCGCTCTCGGCACACGCGCGACAAGATCGCCAACGGCCAGTACCTCTGCTTCACGCGCGCATGCTACGATGCACTGGGGGGCCACGAAGCGGTTCGCACGAAGGCGGCGGAGGATCTTGCGCTCGCGCAGCTCGTACACGCGCGCGGCATGCGCGGCGAGCTCGAGATGGGCGAGCAGGAGCTGTCCACGCGGATGTACACCTCGCTCCGCGAGCTCGTCAACGGGTGGACGAAGAACATGTTCACGGCGGGCGCCGACACGCTGCTGGGAGGTACGTTCTCGCGTCTGCTGCTCCCGCTATTGCTGGTGGTCGGGCCGTTCGTGAACCTCGCGCCCGTCGTGACGCTCATCGCTGCGGCTTTCGTCCCGATCGCCAGGGGGGCACTGATCTGGGCGATCGTGTGCACCGTGCTCCTGCTCGTGTGGTGGGCGTGCATCTACGTGCGCGCATTCCGGCAGCCGCCGCTTTACGCGCTCACGCTCCCCTTGGGCGCGGCGGTCGTGCTCTTCATCGTGCTGCGTGCCACGGTGCGAGGTCGCGCAGTGGAATGGAAAGGGCGGCGATACCAGGCCGGGTGATGCAGCGCTCGGAGCGCGAGTCGGTTTAGCGCCGCGCGCGGCGGTGCGATGACGAAGGCATGCCATCTCGCGAGTACGCTGCCCGCGTGCTCGCACTTCGCTCCGCCGCCCAGCTCCTCTCCGCCGCCAGGGACATCGGCTCGCTCGCCGCGATCGCCGCGGCCGCGGGCTTCGGAGCCGCGCCGCTGCCGCTCGACATGGAGGCGTGCACTGCCCTGGGACTTCGCGACGTCGCGTGTGAGCTCAGAGTGATCGCAGGTCCGGGCACGCTGCGCGCCCTGCTCATCGAATGTCCGGCGCGGCTTTCGCTCCGCGAGTGCATCGCGACGATCACGTCCGGCCTCGCCGCTCGCGCGCCGCATCTGCTCTGGCTGGTCGTCGCAGCGCGCCGCGAGAGCTCGGAGCTCGCGATCGTGGCATGGTGCGCGGACCGCTCCCGCCCTCGCGTGTCCGCGCTCGTCGTCGATCGCGCACACGTGCTCGCGAGCGACGCGCTGGCGCTCTCCTCACTCTCCGCGACGAGCGATGCGGTGGACGTCCTCACGCATGCATCCTGGCTCGAGGTACTTGGACGCGAGGCCCTCAGCCGCCGCTTCTATCGCACGCTCGAAGGCATCGTGTCAGAGGTGGCGGAGAACGCTCGCGGTGACGCGCCCGCGAGCGATCGCCACGAGATCGCGCTGCTTCACCTGTCGCGACTGCTCTTCCTCTCCTTTCTCGAAACGAAGGGGTGGCTGAACGGCGACCCTCGGTTCCTCGCAAACGGATTTGCCCGCTGCATGGAGCGCGGCGGCAACTATCACAAGCGCATTCTTCGGCCGCTGTTTTTTGGAACGCTCAATACACCGTCGGCTGCGCGCGCGCCGGCTGCTCGTGCCTTTGGTGCTGTGCCCTTTCTGAACGGAGGACTGTTCGCGCCCTCGCCGCTCGAGCGCCGCTGGCCCGGGCTGCAGCTCACCGACGCATCGCTCGGCCGTGCATTCGGCGAGCTGTTCGCTCGCTACCGATTCACTGCGCGCGAGGACAGCGAGGCGTGGTCCGAAGCCGCGATCGATCCGGAGATGCTCGGCAAGGCATTCGAGTCGTTGATGTGCTCTCGGGAACGTCGCACGAGCGGGGCATTCTACACGCCCCAATCGCTCGTGGGGGATGTCACGCGTTCGGCGCTGGCGACCGCGCTCGTGCGCCCATCGCTTCCCCGCGATGTGATCGAGAGGGCGATCGACGGTCACGAGATCCCTCAGGAGCTCGCGCCACTCCTGCGTGAACGCATTGCAGACGTGCGCGTGCTCGACCCTGCGTGCGGATCCGGTGCCTTTCTCGTCCACACACTCGAGCAGCTCGCCTCCCTCCAACGACACGCCGGCGATACGCGCCCGCTCGCGGTGCTGCGCCGCGAGCTGCTCACGCGCTCGATCTTCGGCGTCGATGTGAATCCCACCGCCGTATGGCTGTGCGAGCTGCGTCTCTGGCTCTGCGTCGTGATCGAGAGCGAGGAGACCGATGGAATGCGCGTGCCTCCGCTCCCCAACCTCGACAGGCACATCCGCACCGGCGACTCGCTCTCCGGCGACGCCTTCGAGGAGTTGCGCGGAGCGGGCGGCAGCACGATCGCGCGCATGCGCCTGCGCTATGCGCGTGCGAGTGGTACACGAAAGCGGACGCTCGAACGGGCGTTGCAGCGCAGCGAGCGAGCGTTCGCGCTCGCGCACGTGGGCGAGCAGATCGAGCGCTGCGCCTCACGCCGACGCGACCTGCTCGCCGCGATGCGCGGACGCGACCTCTTCGGCGAGCGCGTGCGCCCGACGGCAAAGGACACGGCCTGTCTCGCGCGCGAGCGCACGCGTGCGCGGGAGCTCGCAGCGCGGCGACGCACCCTTCGTGCGGGCGGTGCCCTCCCCTTCGCATGGGCCACGCACTTTCCGGACGTCGCGCAGCGCGGCGGCTTCGATCTCGTGATCGGCAATCCTCCCTGGGTGCGGCTTCATCACATCGCGGCCGACACGCGCGCCGCACTTCGAGCGCGATTCGCAGTATTCGGCGGCGCTGCATGGGAGCGCGGTGCCCGAACCGCCAACGCCGGAGCCGGCTTCGCCGCGCAGGTGGACCTCGCCGCGCTCTTCCTCGAGCGGTCGCTCGCACTCACGCGCGAAGACGGCGCGCTCGCGCTGCTCCTCCCCGCAAAGATGTGGCGCTCGCTCGCGGGCGGGGGCGCGCGCCGGCTCCTGCGCACGGACGCGCGCGTGGTCGCACTCGACGACTGGTCCGAGTCTCCGTCCTCGTTCGATGCCGTTGTCTATCCATCGCTCGTGATCGCACGCAAGGGCGCAAGCGGCGTTGCGCCCCCCGTTCTTGCGTCGATGCACCGGAAGCGCGACGTGTTGCGCTGGACGATCGAGCCGTCGCGACTCGCGCTCGACGAGGACCGCGCCGGCCCGTGGATCGCGATTCCGCCCGCAGTGCGCGACTCATTCGATCGCGTGTGCCGCGCCGGAGTCTCCATCGGCGATACTCCGTTCGGAGCGCCGCTGCTCGGAGTGAAATGCGGCTGCAACGAGGCCTTCATAGTCGAGCACGCGTTCACACCTCGCGTCGAGGGCGAGCCCGACGTCATTGTGGTTCGCGCCGCGGAGCGAAGCGCGCCAATCGAGCGCAGCATGCTGCGGCCGCTACTCCGCGGCGAAGGAACGATCCCCTGGCGCGGCGTGCCGTCGACGGAATCGATCATCTGGACGCACGATCAGAGCGGTGGGCCGATGGCCGCCCTCCCGCCGCACGCGGCGAAATGGCTGGCCCGGTGGCGCCGCCGTCTCGCGGTGCGCAGCGACGCGCGCGCGGGGCGGGCGTGGTGGACGCTCTTCCGCACGCCGGCCGCATCCGCGACACGCGCACGCGTCGTGTGGGCCGACATCGGTCGTGAGCCGCGCGCGCTCCTCCTCCCTGCCGGCGACGCGACCGTGCCGCTCAACAGCTGCTACGTCGTTGCGTGCGACGATCACAATGATGCGCTTGCGCTCACCGCACTCCTCAATTCGCAACTCGCTGCTGCATGGCTCCACGTGCTGGCCGAGCCGGCGAGAGGCGGGTACCATCGCTACCTGGGCTGGACGGTCGCGCTCCTCCCGCTCCCGCGCGACTGGCGCTGCGCGCGGGAGATTCTCGCTCCGCTCGCACAGCGCGCGCTCGACGGCGACGTGCCGACTGCATGTGAGCTACTCGACGCAGCGTCGCGAGCGTATCGGCTGCGCGCAGTCGACGTCGCACCGCTGATCGCATGGAGCGCGAGATGATCGTACGTGTGGCGGCGGCTCGCGCGCTGATCGCAGCGCACTGGCTCCCGGATCGCGAGGGGCCAAGCGAGATCGGAACCGTGCGGCTTCACGCGCACCAGCGGAGCGCGGTCGATCGTATTCGCGATCTGCTTCGCGGGCACCGGGGCGCGCTCCTGGCCGACGAAGCGGGGCTCGGCAAGACGTATGTCGCGGCCGCGCTGCTGCGCGAGGCTGAGAACCCGCTGCTCATAGTCCCGGCCGCGCTGCGACTCATGTGGCGTGATGCGCTGGCAGCCTCCGGGGCGAGCGCAACCCTGATCTCCTACACCGCGCTCTCGCGCGGCACCCTCCCGCTCGGAGACTTCGACCTGTTGGTGCTCGACGAGGCGCATCACGCGCGCACCGCATCCACCCGCCGATACGCGGCTATCGCCTCGCTTGCGGCGCGCGCGAGAGTGTTGCTCCTCACGGCTACACCCGTGCACAATTGCCGCGCCGAGCTCGCGGCACTCTTCGCGCTCTTCCTCGGTGCTCGCGCGTATGCGATGAGCGATCAAGCGTTCGGAACCATGATCGTGAGACGCGAGCGAAGCGATATTGTCCACGCCGTCGCGATTCCGGATGCGCCGGCACCCGAATGGATCAGCGTGCCCGACGATGGCTTGCTTCTGGAACCGCTACTAGCGCTGCCGCCGCCGCTTCCACCGTCGGATGGCGGCGAGGGCGGTGTGCTGCTCACCTGGAGTCTGCTCAGACAGTGGGCGTCGAGCCGGGCTGCGCTCGCGGGCGCACTGCGTCGGCGCATAGCCCGAGGCCTCGCGCTCGAGTGCGCGCTCAGCGAGGGACGGTATCCCGGTCAACGTGAGCTCAGCGCGTGGAGCTCAGCGGACGATGCGATTCAGCTCGCGTTTCCGCAGCTCGTCTCCGGACCCGTAGCCGCTCCCGAGGCGTTGCTGGCCCGGGTTGGCGAGCACGTGAGCGCGGCGCGGGCCCTGCTCGCTCGCGTACTCGCGGATCCCAGTATCGATGCCGCGCGTGCGCAGGCAATTCGTGACATCCGCCTGCGACACCCCGGCGAGAAGGTGCTGGTCTTCTCGCAGTACACGGACACGGTACACCAGCTGTTCGTCCAGCTTCGGGGCATTGGTGGTGTCGCCGCACTTTCCGCGCGCGGCGGCCGCATCGCGAGCGGAAGGCTCTCGCGACAGGAGACGCTGGAGCGTTTTGCGCCGCGCGCGACCGGGGCGCAGCCGCCGCGCGAAGCAGAGCGCATTGACGTGCTGCTCACGACGGATCTCGCGAGCGAGGGACTCAATCTTCACGACGCGTCGGTGGTGGTGCACGCGGATCTTCCGTGGACGCCCGCCAGGCTCGAGCAGCGCGTGGCGCGCTCTCGGCGCCTGGGCGCGCTGCACACACGCACGCACAGCTATGCGCTCGCGCCGCCCGCAAGCGCGGAGTCTGTCCTCACTATCGAGCAGCGACTGCGCGAAAAGCTTCGAACCATGGAGGAGGTGATCGGGACTGGAGGAGCCATTCTGCCTGATCTCAGTGCGTCGGGGTCAGCGATAGAGCCTTCCCAGTCGAGCAGCGCGAGGTTGCGGGAGGAAATTGACCGCGCGCTACGCCGCTGGCACGAAGAAGATCAACGCGAGGTGGGCGGTGAGGCGTGCGCGGCATCGCTGAATGAATTCCATGACGGCGTTCGTGGCGATCGTGAGCTCGTCGTGGCATGCGGGGCCGCGCCGCGGAGTGCTGTAGTCGCGCTCGCACTCATCGACTCGCGCGCAGTGCTCGCGGCGGCCGTGTGCGACATCGGCGAAACGGAAAGGGACACCACCGTTCTGACTGAAGATCCTCGCGTCGTCCTCGAAGCCATTGCCCTCACTTCCGGCAGCGATGCTGCGCTCGATGAGCGCGTACGCGCGGATGCAGTTGCGCGCGCCGAGCGATGGCTCGCGCGTCGGCAGGGCGCGGAGGCGAGCGGCGCGCTCGCGTGGCGGGGCGCATCACGGCGGATCGCGCTCCGACGCATCGCTGGTCTGTCGGCACGCGCACCACACCATCGGCGCGCACTCCTCGCTCCGCTCACGATGATCGCTCGGCGGGTGGTGACCGCGCCCTATGCTCTGGGCGCCGAACGCGTGCTCGATGAGCTGGCGAGCGCGCCGTTGCCCGATGAGGCATGGCTCCGCGCGCTCGCATCGTTCGGCGCGATGCACGGCGCGCGCGAGGGCGAGCGCGCTGAGGCTCGGCTCGTCGCGGTGATCGTTGCTGGATGATCGCGTGGCCCGGAGCGGCGGAAATGAAGCGTCACGCCCTTCGCACTGCCCCCGGGCACCGCTGGCGAGACGCTGGCAGCATCGCGCGATGATCGGATGTGCGCGGACATGACTACGGCCCCGGTGCACACGCGAGGCAAATCCGAGGAGGCGATGGGGTCGGCCGGGAAGTCATGAGGTCGTGCTGATCGCTCTCGAGTCTGCGCTGCGCATCACGCAGCTCACACCTCGATGCATCCACGAACTCTTGCCATGAGACGCGACGTTTGAGAAGCTATGTGCCTGGGGAGAGCTGCACAGACCGCTCTGCTAGTATGGGATTCCGGAGATGAACGACATGGATGCGACCGACGCGCGCCGGCACACGGCGTGGCGATTCACGAAGATTCCGGCTACGCGCGCGATAGCGGCCGCGGCAGCGATCGTTCTGGTCGCCTGCTCGGGACGCGAATCCGCGTCGTCAGGAGAGAGCGCTGCATCCGTCTCGGGTCCGGATGCACAGGCGAGCGCCGGTCGTGGTCACCTGCAGCTCACCGGAGACGCGACGGTCGACACGGACTTCGCGGTCGAGCAGTGTACCATCGGTCCTGCCGGGGAGGGATTGCTCAACGGCTACCGCATGAGCGCCAGGGCATCGCGCGGCGCGCTTCAGATGCTTTCGATCGCGGTGAGAGAGTATCAGCACGACGGATCGTTCACGCCGGCGCTCGACACGGGCAAGAGCGCGAACGCGGGCAAGCATAGTGTGAGCGGTCCGCTCTCGATCACGATCGGACGCGAGAACTCCACCGTTCCGCTCGCGGTGACCACGAAGCCCGAGTCACAGCTGTCGATCGCGATCTCCGACAGCGGCGCTCGCGGTTCCGCGGATTTTTCCGAATTGACATCGCCCGTCGCCATGGAAGACGTCGACATCAAGGCGCCGCTGCACGCCAAGCGGAAGACGTTCGCCGGTTCGCTCTCCTGGCGCTGTCCGAGCGTCGAGCATTTGGACTCTGCGACGACGAATGCCGCGAAGGGAATGCTGAAGGGGCTGACGCCGATTCACTGATCGCCGGGCTGCCGCCGCTCGAGAGCGCTCAGCGCTCCCGACAACTTGCGAATGCCGTTTCGAATCTCCTTCTCGTCGAAGGCGGCGTAGCCGAGCAGTAGCGCGCCCGGTATCGCTGCGACAGACGAGTAGAGCGAGAGCGCGGAGACGTCGATCCCTGCCTTGGCCGCCGACCGCGCGGCAAGCGTGTCGCTCACGGAGGACGGGAGCCATCCCACCATGTGCAACCCGGCTGCATCGGGCGCGAGCCGCATCGCGTCACCAAGCTCGGTGCGCGCTGCCGCGAGCAGCGCCTGCTGCCGCTCGGCGCACAGCGCGCGCACGCGACGCACGTGGCGCACGTAGTGTCCCTCGCCGATGAAGTCGGCGAGTACGCTCTGCTCGAGCGTCGGTGAGTGGCCACCCGCAATCGCCCGAGCGATCCGAAACGCATCCACGAGCTCGAGCGGCACGATCAGATAGCCGAGTCGCAGCGTTGGTGCGAGCGTCTTGCTGAAGGTGCCGATGTAGAGCACGCGCGCGGTACCGCCGCGCTCAGCGTCGAGCCCCTGCAGGCACGGAATGGGGCGACCGGCGTAGCGAAACTCGCTGTCGTAGTCATCCTCGAGCACCCAGCCGCTCACGCGATGCGCCCAGTTGAGCAGCGAGAGCCTGCGCGAGGCGCTCATGACAGTGCCCAGCGGGAACTGATGCGAGGGTGTGACGTACGCGACTCGCGCGTCGGGCGCCGCTCGCTCGCCGGCGGCGACGTCCATCCCTTCATCATCCAGGGGCACGTCGATCACGCGCGCGCCCGCACCCGCGAGCGCGGCGCGTGCGCCCGAGTAGCCGGGATCCTCCATCCACGCCGCGTCCCCGGGATCGATGAGCACGCGCGCGGCGAGATCGAGTGCCTGCTGCGCGCCGCTGACGATGAAGATCTGCTCCGGAGAGCAGCGCGCCCCGCGTGCGCTCGTGACGTAGGAGGCGATCGCATTGCGGAGCGCGTCGTCGCCCGCCGTCGCGGCATGACCCAGATAGACCGACCCGGTACGCCACCGACGAGCTGTGAGACGCGACCAGAGCTTCGACGGAAAGGCATCGATCGCGGGCATTCCCAGCGCGAACGGCGCAGGGGCGCCCTCGCGTCGCGAGGCGAACTCCGGATTGCGCGCGACGATCTCCGCGAAGCGAGCGGGGAGGTGCGATCGCCGTTCGTTCGGCGGCCGCGCGGTCTCGCGCACCACGTGCGGAGCTCGCCGTCCCGCACGTACGCTGATGAGCGAGTCGGGCATGGTCGCGCGAACGCGCGTCCCTCCGCCGCGCCGCGCATTCAGGTATCCCTCGGCCACGAGCTGGTCGAATGCGAGCACCACGGTGTTGCGAGAGACGCCGAGCTCCGTCGCGAGCACGCGGGTGGAGGGCAGTCGCATGCCGGCAGCGAGCCGGCCGGCGAGAATTCCGGCACGCACGCCGTCGTAGATCTGGCGGTGCAGCGGGGCGCGGGACGCGAAGTCGAGAGGCACGAGCAACGGCGCAGCATCCGCAACACGCGTATTCGTGCGACGCTCGGTTGGACCAGTCATAGTCGCTGAATTTGGCGCTGGTATGGGCTCCATGCAAAGGTTAGCCTGCTCCAGACCACCGGAATTCTCTCCAGCCCCCACACTGCCATGATCACAACGCATCCCGTTTCCCGACGCGCTGCCCTCGAAACCCTCGCGAAATCCGGGGCCGCCGTGCTCCTCACTCCGACGCTCGCCTCCGTCGTAGCGCTCGCGCCCTCCGCCGGACCGATATTCGAGCAGGAGCTTCCTCCCGTGTCGCTCGACGGGTGGAAGATGACCGCGCTCGAGATCACGTACGCGCCCGGCGAAGTGGACCGCGCACATCGGCACATCGGATTCGTGTTCGGCTACGTGCTCGAGGGCGAGCTCCGCTTCAAGATCGACGGCGGCCAGGAGACTACCTATCACGCGGGGCAGATGTTCTACGAGAAGCCCGGCACCGTGCATCGCGTGTCTGCCAACGCGAGCGCGACCAAGCCGTGCCGCTTTCTCGCGATGGTCTTCGTCGAAAAGACGAAGCCGCTCACGGAGGCGGTGTGAACGCGCGCGCAGTCGTCGGCCGCGTGGAACGCACGATCGAATCGACCAGAAAAGCTGCGTTCGTCGCGCTCTGGGCCATGGTCGTCGTGCAGACGATCTGGACCCTCTATCACTGGTTGAGCACGCACCCGGGCTTCTGGAGCATCTACTACCCCGTCATCTTCACGCCCTTTGCCGCGGCGCTCGCAATCACGCGAGGGCGCGTGCGCTGGGTCGCAACCAGTGTGCGAGCGCTCGTCGGTCTCGCGTTCCTGGAAAATGTGATCGACCGGCTGGGATTCGTCGGGCCCCCGGGTGCACCCGGCGTCTCGTGGGGCGACTTCCCGCATTTCATCGCGTACACGGCGCAAGTGAACGCCTTCGCCCCGGCCTCGCTGATTCCTGCGCTCGCCGTGCTCGCGACCATCGCCGAAGGAACGTTCGGCGTCACCATGCTGTTTGGTATACGTGTGCGATTGGCTGCACTCGGATCGGCCCTGCTTCTCTTCGTCTTCGCGAGTGCGATGGTGTTGTCGGGACTCTCACAGCTCGAGTACGGTGTGTATCTCATGTCGATCGCGTGCTGGTCGATGACGACGATCGATGCGTCGGCGCTCAGTGTGGATGGACTGATGGTTCGCTTGCCCGCTGTGCGAATCGCGTGAACGCTGCCCCGCAGTCGCGAAACGGCGCTCGCGCCTGGCTCGTACTCATCCTCCTCTCCATCATCTGGGGGAGCTCGTTCATCCTGATGAAGGAGGGGCTGAAGGGCTTCGACGCGCTCGAGCTCGCGCTCATCCGCATGAGCGTGGCCGCGCTCTGTCTCCTGCCGCTCGCGCTCAGGCATCTGCGAGAGATCGGCCGGCGAGAGGTCGGCATGCTCTTCCTGGTGGGACTCACCGGTAACGCGCTCCCGGCATTCCTCTACGCGAAGTCCGAGACGGTGCTCCCGTCGGCAGTCGTCGGCGTGCTCACGTCGATGACGCCGATCTTCTCGCTCCTGGTGGCGTGGCTCTTCTTCCATCAACGCTTCCCGCGCGCGAACGTCATCGGAATCGTGGTGGGACTGGTGGGCGCCGTGGTGCTCGCGCTAGCCGGCAGCCCTGAGGCCGCCCGCTCGACGAATCTCGCCTTCGCGGCGCTGGTCCTGATCGCCACCATCTCGTACGGGATCAACGTGAATCTCGTGAAGGGATTCTTCTCGAAAGCGAATCCCGTGATGGTCACATCCATCGCGCTTTGTGCGGTCGGCTTGCCTTCGCTGCTCTTTCTGCTCGCGGGCACGAGCTTCATCCACACGGCCCGCGCAAATCCCGCCGCTCCCGCTGCCCTTGCCTACATCGCGATCCTCGGCGCCTTCGGCACAGCGCTCAGCGTGCTGCTCTTCAATCGATTGCTGAAGGACGCGACGATCATATTCGCGACCTCGGTGACGTACACGATCCCGATCGTGGCCGTGCTCTGGGGCATCGCCCTGCACGAGGAGTTCACCACGCTGCACGCGCTCGCCTTCGCCGTCATACTCGCGGGCGTCTGGCTCGCCAATCGGCGTCCGGCGCCCTCCGCGCGCGCGGCACCGGCGCTCAAGGAGGCGGACGCGGTCACCTGAGCGTTCTCACAGAACGCTCACACGCGGCGCATTGATCGGGCGGAGCACGCCTCGCAAGCTGCGATGGGGATTCGAACGCGCACCGGCGCAACGCGACCGTGAACGGGTGAGCGAATGTTCCAACTGATGCTGCTGGCGCTCGTGTGCAAGTCTCCGTGCACGACGCCGGCCTCCGATACTGCCATCGCGTGGAGCTACGATCTTCGCCCGGGCGATCATCTCACATATCGCGAGATTTTCCGGCAGGAGATCGACGGCCGAGAGGTGTACGGATTGGTCTCGGGACGCGACAAGCCATTCGGTAATCCGTTCGTGAGCGCCGGGCGCTACGAGTGGCTATCGCATCTGCTCGTTGCGAGCGCTGAACCGGACCGTATTCTCGTTGGCGTTCAGCGCAACCGCGCGCGCGAGGACAGCATCTCCACGTCACTCGATACTACCAGGGGGATGTCGGCGCACGAGCTCGAGCGCCAACGCGCGCGGTTGCACGGGCGCGAACGCGTCGCTCAGGCGAATCTGCTCACGGCCAGCGGTGGTGCGAGGCAGCCGTGGGCGGTGCGCCGGGAGATGCGCAGCAAGATTTTGTGGGACTCGTTCGAGCTTCCATCGCTGCCCACGGCCGCCGTGCGCATCGGCGATCGCTGGCAGTCCAGCGATCCTTTCGCTTTCGCGATGCGCGTTGCCGGCGTCGACACCGTTGGCGGCGAGCGCTGCTATCGCGCAGAAGGCTCCGCGAGCGCCGAGGCGCTGATTCCGCGGCAGAACGTGGACTCGAGCGCTGTGCGCCTCCGCTTCTGGTACTGCCCAGCGTCGCACCTCGTGCGCCGCGTCGAGCTGGAGGGCACGTACCCAGACGTGAACTACTACAAGGTCCACGAGACCGTCGCGTTCGAGCTGCAAGGGCAGCGGCACGGCGAGTCGATGAGCGACTGGCTGCGCAACGCGGAGCTACGGCAGGGTGCACTGGTCGCGGCGGCGATCGCCGACAGCTCGGTGATCGCCTCTACGCTCGGCGCCACAGGACTCGACTCCATCTACGCGAGCGACACCGCGTCCGCGCGGCTGCTGCTCGGCATCGGCTACCGCTCGGGCGCGCGACCACCGTCCGCGGCCACGCTGTCATCGCTGCTTCAGAGCGATAACGCGCGCGTGCGCACGCTCGCGGTGCGCATGCTCGGCCGCGCCGGGGACAGTGCAGCAGCGCGCGCCATGCTCGGCCGCGCGGCTGCCGACTCGGACTACTTCGTGCGCGCCGCGGCTTCGCGCCTCCTGCATCCCGACTCCGCGCGGGTCGCCACCGGCGTGATCGCCTGCGCACCGTCCGACTCCCTGAGGCGCGAGCTTGCGCGACCGCGCCCGTCGTCGCCCACGGGGACCAGCTTCCGCGGAATGACGAGCAACACCTTTCGGGGATGGCCTTACGGGATGTACGTCCCCGACGACTATCGCGGCGACGAGCCGTTTCCCCTGATTGTTTATCTGGCGGGCAACGGTGGTCCGGCGATCGAGGGCGTGCAGCTCGGCGCGCCCGCGTTCGAGCGCACGGGCTATCTGGTGGTGTATCCGAACGCGTGGGGCGGATGGTGGCGCACCAACACCGAGACGATGGTCGACTCGCTGCTCGGCGAAGTCGTGCGCAGGTACAAGGTGGATCCGGAGCGCGTGTACATCTCGGGGCTCAGCAACGGCGGAACGGGCACGCTGGACTACGTCTCACTCTGGCCGCAGCGCTTCACCGCGGCCGTGGTCGCGATGGGCGCGGGGCTGTTCGGCTTCGTCGAGCCGGGTGGTAACCGGCCCTTCGTCTCGAACGTCACGCATACGCCCCTGCTCTTTCTGCACGGAAAGCGTGACGAGGTGATCGACGCGAGCGCCACGACGAAAACCGTGGACTCGCTTCGCGCACAACACGCGGATGTGGCAATGAAGCTCTTTCCCGAGCGTGGCCACGAGCTCGTTCCCGGATTCGGCGACGACGGGTTGACGGTCGACTTCTTCGAGCACCACACCGGCCGCGTGATTCCGAAGAAGCTCGACTTCAACGCCGCTATCACGACGCACGCTCGGCACTATTGGGTGCAGATTCTGGAGAAGGACGACGCCGTGGCGAACGATATGCTGGCGAGCGACAGCGCGATCGCGGTCGCCGTGCACGCGCGGCTCGGCGCTCTCGTTCGCGCGGAGGTTCGCGCGCAGATCGACGACCACAACACCATTCGGATCGACACCCAGCACGTGCGCCGTCTGCGGCTGTTGCTGCGCCCGGATCTATTCACGCGCGAGGGCCCCGTGAAGGTGGTGCTCAACGGCAAGACCGTCTCCGAGGCGCCGCTCGCGACCGACTGTTCGCTGTACGCGCGCACCCTCATGGAGCGAGGAGATCCGTACCTCGCGTACTCTACCGAGATGACCTTCGACGTACCCAGGTAGCTCGTCGAGAAAAAACCGATCGGGCGAAACCCTCTCCTCTGGCGCCCGTACTATCGAGAGCGGGAGCCGCAGCCACTCTTCGGGGAGCAGTCGTAATGGATCCGGATGTCATCAGTTTCGCAGGCGTCATGGCCACGATCGTGGCATCGGTCGGCGCGCTGAGCGTGATCTTCGTCGCCGGCAGATGGGGGCTCGCGATGGCCAAGCGCCACACTCAACTCCCTCCTCCATATAGCGACACGCGGCTCGAACAGCTCCAGCAGTCCGTGGACGCGATCGCGATCGAGGTCGAGCGCATCGCGGAGGCACAGCGCTTCAGCGCGAAGCTCCTCGCCGGCCGCGAGGCGGAGCCCCGGCTCCCAAGGTGAGGGCGCGGGCGCGGTAGCAGCATTGTCGGCCTGCGGGCTTCGACCAACATTACGGCGTTCATCATCCGGAGTGTTCGTGCTCGAGGCTCTCAAAGCGAAAATCGTATTCGCGGCGGCATTGGCGCTGATGGGGGCGCCGATCGCGGCATCCGCACAGCGACGGCAGGCGACGGCGCCCCACTCGGACTCAATGGCAACTCGCCGCCCCATTCCTGGGGACGTGATCGTGCCGCCCGCCTTCGCACGCGCGATCGCGAACGGCACGCGCACGCGCACGGGCGGGCCTGGGCCGCGCAACTGGGTCCAGCACGCGCGCTACTCGATCGATGCGTCCATCGATCCGGCGACGAGCACGCTCACGGGCGCGGAGCGCGTGACCTACATCAACAACTCGCCCGACACGCTTGCGCAGCTCGCGATTTATCTGCGCCAGAATGTGTTCCGGCCGGAGAGCCCGCGTCGCGACGTGGCACCGCTCACGAACGGAGTGAAGCTCGCTCGCGTCGTCGCGAATGGTTCCACGCTGACCGAGCTATCCGAGAGTGACAACACGGCGTCTGCGGCTCCGCGTCGCGCCGGGTATGCGGTCGATGGGACCGTGATGTGGCTGACGCTTCCGGCGCCGCTGATTCCGCACGACAGCGCGTCGCTCGAGCTCACATGGTCGTTCGTGCCCCCGCTCACGCCTTCCGACGGTCGTCAGGGACGCGACGATCACCTGTATCTCGTGGGCTACTGGTATCCACAGGTCGCGGTGTACGACGACGTGAATGGCTGGATGGCGGATCCGTATCTGCTCGAGGCCGAGTTCTACATGGATCCGGCAGACTATGATGTGCGGCTGACGATGCCTCGCGGATGGCTCATCGGCGCGTCGGGATCGCTGCGCAACCCGGCGGACATCCTGAGCGCGCGCGCACGCGCGAATCTGGCAGAGGCCCGCGCGACGGGGCGGGTGGTCGCCATCGCGAGGCCCGGTCGGGCGGACGAACTGTTCGCGAGCGCCGCGCCAATGATGACGTGGCACTTCACCGCTTCGAACGTGCGCGACTTCGCGTGGGGCACGAGCGATCGCTACGCGTGGGACGCGACCCGCGCGCTGATCCGGAATCCAAGCGGCGCATCCGACACCGTGGACATACAGTCCTTCTATCGTCTCGACGCGCGTGCCTCCGCGTGGGCCGCGGGCGGCGCGCGTTACACGCGCGACGCGGTGCAGGCGCTGTCGGACTATTTGTGGGAATATCCGTGGCCCACGATGACATCAATGGAGGGTGTGCTCACGAGCGGTGGCATGGAGTATCCCCGACTCACCTTCATGCAGCCGTGGGCCGACACGCTCTCGCTCGCCGGCGATCTGATGCACGAAACGGGACACATGTGGTTTCCCATGCAGGTGGGCTCGAGCGAGACGCGCTTCCCCTGGATGGATGAGGGCTTCACACAATTTGATGCGGCGCAGGGGATGCGCGCGATCTACGGCGAGCCGCGCAAGGGCGGGCGGATCGCGGATCAGGAGCCCGGGCAGCGCGCCCTCTATCTCAAACGCGCAGTCGCCGGACAGGATCAGATTCTGATGACGCCGGGAGATCTCTTCCCTTCGGATCTCTACAACGTGATGTACTACGACAAGACCGCGCAGGTGCTCGCGGCGCTCCGAGGCGTGCTCGGCGAGCAGGTCTTTCATCGCGCGTTCCGAGAGTACGGGCGGCGGTGGACAGGACGGCATCCATATCCATCCGACTTCTTCAACACGATCGAGGATCTGTCGAAACAGGACCTCAGCTGGTTCTGGAGCTCGTGGTTCTTCGAGCCGTGGCCGCTCGATCAGGCGATCGCGAGCGTGAAAAAGGAAGGCGCGTCGAACGCGATCACGATCGAGGATCGCGGGCTCGCGCCGATGCCGGTGGAGCTCGCGATCACGCGCGCGGACGGCACGACGCAGCGCATGCGCGTCCCTGCCAGCGTGTGGCTGCAGGGCGCTCGCACGTACGTTGCTCGCGTCGCTCGCATGCCTGAGGTAATGCGCGTCGAGATCGATCCGGACGGGTTCTTCCCGGACGTGAATCGCGCCAACCAGCTCTGGACGTCGCCGCGCGGCATGCGCGCGCACGATTGATCGCTGCACGGCGCACACGCGGCCGGCTTCCTCGAGTCCTGCGCAGCGATGCCCCACGCAGTACCTTGTTTCTGATTCCCGTTCATCCGTTTCGCGCGCCCGCGCCATCGCACCTGCGTTCATTGGGAGCTTCCGTAATGCGATTCGTCCTTGCATCCGTTCTCGCCGTCGCCATCGCGCATCCCGCACTCGCTCAGAACAAGTCCAAGGCCGCCAAGGGCGGCGCCAAGCCTGCCGTGATTCAAGCAGTGGATTCAGGCGCGCGATCGACATCCGATCCCGTGTTGCGCGGCATGCAGTGGCGGCTCGTCGGCCCCTTTCGCGGTGGACGTGCCGTGGCCGTGACTGGCGATCCCGTCGAGCCGCGCACTTTTTACATGGGCGCGGTCGCCGGCGGCGTGTGGAAGACCACAGACGCCGGCGGAACGTGGCGCAACATCTCGGACGACAACTCGAGCATCTCGTCGGTGGGTGCGATCGCGGTGGCGCCTTCGGATCACAACGTGATCTACGTCGGCACGGGCGAGACTGATTTCCGCGAGGATCTCACCTTCGGCGATGGCATGTACCGGTCGACGGACGGCGGCAAGAGCTGGAAGCGCATCGGTCTCGAGCAGACGCGGCAGATCGCGACGGTTCGAGTGGACCCGAAGGATCCGGACAACGTGTACGTCGCCGCCTTCGGTCACGCCTTTGGTCCGAACGCCGAGCGTGGCGTGTACCACACACGCGATGGCGGGGCAACGTGGAAGCGCGTGCTCTTCGTCGACGACAGCACCGGCGCGATCGATCTGGCGATGGACCCGACGAATTCGCGCATCCTCTACGCCTCGATGTGGCGCTTCCAGCGTTTTCCGTGGGGCTTCAGCGCCGGCGGCGGCAAGAGCGGGCTGTGGAAGAGCACGGACGGCGGCGACTCGTGGACGGAGCTCACGGATAATCCCGGAATGCCGGAGGTGCCGATCGGCCGCATCGGCGTGTCGGTGAGCGCCTCGATGCCGAATCGCCTCTACGCCTACGTCGAGACGTCACCGGATGACTCGCTTGGCGGCATCTACCGCTCGGAAAACTCGGGCGCGAGCTGGGCACGCGTGAACGGCGACCAGGAGTTCATGGTGCGGCCGTGGTACTACTCGCTGGTCACCGCGGATCCGCAAAACCCCAACGTCGTCTGGAATCTGAACCTGAGCACGTACAAGTCGATCGATGGCGGTCACACGTTCCAGCGCGTGCGCGTGCCGCACGGCGATGACCATCTGCTCTGGATCGATCCGCACGACTCTAATCGCATGATCGAGGGCAATGATGGCGGCGCCACCATCTCGCTCGATGGCGGCGAGACCTGGTCGTCGCAGGACACGCAGCCCACGTCGCAGTTCTATCACGTCTTCGCCGACAACGAGTTTCCATATCGCCTCTACGGCGCCCAGCAGGACAACTCGAGCGTGCGCATTCAGAGCCGCTCGGATGATGGCGCAATCACGCGGGAGAACTGGGACGCGCTCCCATTCGGCGAGTCCGGCTATCTCACGGTGAATCCGACGGATGAGGAGATCTCGTACGGCACTTCGTACTTCGGACAGATTCAGCGACTGAACTTCAGAACGAACGAGCTGCGCGACGTGAGCGTCGGACTGCCGAATTACGACGGCTACGCAGCCAAGGACATGCCGCTTCGCTTTCAGTGGACGTTCCCGCTGCTCTCATCGCTGCACGAGAAGAATGCGCTCTACGCCACCGCCCAGCGCGCCTTCAAGAGCACGAACGAGGGCGCGACCTGGCAGCCGATCTCTCCCGACCTCACGCTGCACGACCAAGCGACACTCGGCCACGTTGGCGGACCAATCACGCACGACGAGACGGGCACCGAGGTATACGCGACGATCTTTGCATTCGCGGAGTCGCCGGTGAAGGCGGGCGTGCTCTGGTCGGGTTCGGACGATGGGCTTGTTCACGTGTCGCAGGACAACGGCGCCACGTGGCAGAACGTGTCGCCGCACTTCGCCGGCAAGTTCACGCGTGTGAGCGTCATCGAAGCGAGTCACTTCGATGCGGGAACCGCGTACCTCGCGGCGAACCGCTATCAGCAGGATGACTTTCACCCGTACATCTATCGCACCACGGATTTTGGAAAGAGCTGGACGCTCCTCAGCACCGGCATTCCCGATGTCGCTTACGTGCGCACGGTGCGCGAGGATCCCGTGAAACGCGGGCTTCTCTACGCCGGAACGGAGATCGGCGTATTCGTCTCGCTGAACGATGGCGCGCGGTGGCAGTCGCTCCAGTTGAATCTGCCGCGAAGCCCTGCGCGCGACCTCACCGTGCACGGCAGCGATCTGGCCGTCGCGACGCACGGGCGCTCGTTCTGGATTCTCGACAACGTGTCGCCGCTACGACAGCTCACGGATGCGATGCGGAAGGAGCCGGTGCATCTCTTCGTGCCCGATACGGCGGTTCGATGGGACGGAGGTCGGTCCCGCCGGAACGTGGCGGCGGGGCAGAATCCGGCATCAGGTGTCAGCGTCGACTACTCCTTCAGCCAGAAGCCCAAGGGACCCGTCACGCTCGCCTTCCTCGATCAGTCGGGGAAGGTGATCCGCACGTTCTCATCCAAAGGTGCGCCGCAGGAGAACGGGGAGAGCACGGACTCCCTGAGGAATAGCGTGAAGGACTCCACCGAGAAGGCACAGCACGACACGACCGCGACCCGCGGCCGCAAGAAGAAGATCGAGAGCGATGACAGCGTGTCGTACGCGCCAAGCGATTCGCTCGTCAAGACGCGTGCGGGCATGAATCGCTTCGTGTGGAATCTCCGTTACGAGGATGTGAAGCACATCAAGGAGATCGTCGTCGACTACGGTACCGTCAACGGCCCGATGGTGAAGCCGGGTACGTACTCGGTGCGCCTCACCGCAGATGGAAAGTCGTACACCCAGCCGTTCGTCGTGGTGAACGATCCACGCACGCGCGTCTCCCTCGCCGACCTGCAGGCGCAGGCCGCGGCCTGGTTCCAGCTGAGGGACCAGCTGGACTCCACCGTCACCTCGGCGCGCAGCATCGAGACGATGGAGCAGCAGCTCGACGCGAGAGTGGCGCAGGTGAAGAAGCAGCCGTATTCCTCTCGGGTTTCCGCCGCGGCCAAGCCGCTGCGTGCGAAGTTGGAGGCGATTCGCGAGGATCTCGTCGAAGTGCACACGCACGCGGACGAGATGACGCTCCACTGGCCCGTGAAGCTCTACAATATGATGCTGACGCTGAACATCCAGCTCATTACGGGTGACAACGCACCGACGCAGTCGATGCTCGAGTCGCTGAAGGAGCTCTCCGGAAAGGTGGAAGCGCAGATGCAGAAGCTGCGCGAGCTCGAAAACAGCGATGTCGGCGCGTTCAACCGGCTCATGAAGGAGCTCGATGTGCCCGCAGTGAGCGTGAAGACATCGAAGGTCGTGATGTAAAGCGAGCGGTGCCACGGAGTCCGGCGAGCGAATCGCCTGGCTCCGTGTCAGCTCGACGGACGCTCGCCCGTGCGCGGCGGCGTGGCAATACCGGGCGGAAGACCGGCGGGCGCTTCGGGAAGTCCGAGCACCGGCGCGTCATGAATGATCTTCCCGCCGAGGTAGGCGGCGTACGCAACGGATCCGAAACTGGCGAGCGCGCCAACGACCACGGCAGCGCGCATCCAGGTCGGGATGATCTCCTCGCGCCGCTTCAACGCGCGCCACCATCCATATGCGGCAATGGCGCCCGCGATGAGAAGAATCGCCATTGCGAGCCCGGCGGCATTGTCATGCGCATCGATCACTCCGCCTTTGATGTACCATGGGTCGCGCAGCGCGTGGTCCGCCTCATCGCCCGTGAAGTGAACCGGATACACCGTGAGCCCGGCAGCCGTGAGTAGCCCCATCGCGTTGAGCCACAATCCTCGCCGGTTGGTGATCAGCGCGCCGAGCGCAGCGACGAGTGCGGCGACCGAGAGGACGACGGGGAAGTGATTGATGAGAATGTGTACGTACGGCCACGTCAGCGTTGGCATGCGATGTCGAGTGGGATTGTCGGTTCGAGTCAGCCTGCTTGCCAGTGAAGGTAATAGATAAGCCGACGACTCCGCACGCTCTCTCCGCAGCGCTAGATTTTCTTGATGTCACAGCGCGAACCGCTCGCACTGCTCTTCGATCTCGACGGTACGCTCGCCGACTCCATCGCTCTGCTGCTCGCCGCATTTCACCACACGTTCGCGACGCACCGCCCGCACCTCGTGCCAACGGACGAGGAATGGATCGCGGGCATCGGCACGCCACTCATCACGCAGTTGCGCCACTTCGTTCCGGACGAGGAGGAGGCGCAGCGGATGATTCTCACCTACCGGGAATTTCAGCGCACGCATCACGACGAGATGCTGCGCGAGTTCGAGGGCGTCGATGAAACGCTGGCTCTGCTCAAATCGCAGGGTCATCCCATGGCGCTCGTCACGAGCAAGTCGAACGACCTCGCCCACCGCGCGCTCACCTGGCTCGATCTTGCAAGCCACATCGACGTCGTTGTGGGCATGGACTCGACCGAGCGCCACAAGCCCGATCCCGAGCCGGTACTCCACGCCCTGGCCGCGCTCGGCTGCTCGCCCTCCGATGCCCTCTTCCTTGGCGACTCCCCGCACGACATCGAGGCCGGGAACGCGGCTGGCGTCACCAGTGTGGCGGCACTTTGGGGCCCCTTCTCCCGTAGTGTGCTGGCGAAGGCGTCTCCGGCCCACTACCTCGCGCACATACGCGAGCTGCCGGCACTGGTTGACCGGTTGGACGCCACCCGAAGCACGTAACGCCCTTTTTCAAACGCTTTCGCCACTCACGGCATCTGATCTCCCAACGAGACCAGAGGGTCGATCTGGATGACGGCGATGGCGACCGAGGTGGTTCCAATTCAACTCACCGACGACAGCGGCACCGCGATCGCCCGCGCCGCGAGCGGAGACAGACACGCGTTCGAGCACGTCTACCGCACGCACCTCAATCACGTCTATTCGCTTTGTGTGCGGATGACGGGGGATCGGACGCGCGCCGAGGAGCTGACGCAGGACGTGTTCGTTCGTGCCTGGGAAAAGCTGTCGACGTTCAGGGGCGAGAGTGCGTTCTCGACGTGGCTGCACCGGCTCACGGTGAATGTGGTGCTGAACGAGCGTCGAGTGGATGGAAGGGATCGCGGCCGTACGGTTTCGTCGGACGATGACGATGAAGGTGCGACGCCTGCGGGCTCGACCGCGCAGCCGTTGCACGCAGAGAAGCTGGACCTCGAGCGGGCGATCGCGAAGCTGCCCAAGGGTGCACGGAGAGTGTTCGTGCTCCACGATGTGGAAGGCTTCACGCACGAGGAGATCGGAACGATGCTCGGAGTGACGGCGGGTGGATGCAAGGCGCAGCTGCATCGGGCGCGGCTGCTCTTACGGGAGGCTTTGACGCGATGACATACGACAAGCACGAATGCGATCTGATGTGCGAGCGCCTCGCTGCCTATATCGAGGGCGATCTGTCGCCGGCCGAACGGGCCGTCGCGGAGCAGCACCTCGCCCAGTGCCCGTCATGCGCCGAGGCGCTTCGGGAGCTGCGCGCGATCGCGGGTGAGGCGGCGCAGTTGCCGCTGCTCACACCCTCCCATGATCTGTGGGCCGGCATCGAGTCGCGCATCTCGACGCCCGTCACGCTGCTGGAGGGCGCTCGCACATCGGCGCGGCGCATGCCGTCGCGTTCCTGGCAGCTCGCCCTGGCAGCGAGTGCACTCATCGCGGTGAGCGCCGGCGGCACGTATCTCATCACGACGCACTCCGACGCACCGGGCACGCGAACCGGCACGCAGCCGGTGACCGTCGCAACCACGGTCGGCGCGACAGCGGCCGTACCGCGCAGCGACTCGCAGGCCGGCAGGGTGCCGGCCCCGGTACCCGCGCCCGTCCAGCAGCACGCACCGGCACCGGTCGGGCCGTCCAACGTGTCGCTGGCATTGCGCCGGAAGGATGTGAACGTCGCCCGCGTCTACGACCGCGAGATCGCGCTGCTCGACAGCGTCGTGCACACGCAACGCGAGTCGCTCGATCCCAAGACCGTCGAGATCATCGAGCACAATCTCAGGATCATCGACAGCGCAATAGCCGAGAGTCGCGCTGCTCTCGCGAAGGATCCGAAGAGCCCGATGCTCACGAACCGACTCGACAACGTCCTCGGCAGCAAGGTCGAGCTGCTTCGGACCGTCGCCTTTCTCTCTACTCAAAGCTGATGGAGACCATCATGCTCGCCCCCTGGCGCTTCGCCGCGCTCGCAGTGCTCGTCGTCGCGATTCCGCTGCAGGCACAGCATCGCAACAGGAAATCGCATCGCGACGACAACGGCCAACGTGAGTTCACGCTCGACACGACGGTCACGATGGGCCGCTCGGGCACGGTCGACCTCCAGAGCTTCTCCGGGGACATCACCGTCACGGCGTGGGACCGCGACCAGGTAAAGGTGCACGGCGTGTCGAACAGCGAGATCCGCTTCGATGCCTCGCCCTCCCGCGTCTCGCTCATGGAGAACCCGGAAGACCGGGATTATGACGATGAGAATGGCGAGAATCGGGAGAGGGGATTCGAGATCACCGTGCCGAAGAATGCGCGACTGGTCATGCGGACGATCTCCGGCGACATCAAGGTGAGCGATGTCGCGGACGTAGAGGCACACTCAGTGAGCGGCGATCTGAACGCGACGAACATTGCGAGTCACGCGATGTTCGAGACGGTCTCGGGCGATCTCACCGTTCTCAAGGCGGCGGCCGGGCTGCGCGCAAGCACCGTGAGCGGCGATCTCCGGGCGACGCAGATCACCGGAGAGGTGTCCGCGCAGAGCGTGAGCGGAGATGTCGTGCTCGACGACGTCACCTCTTCCTACGTGCGCTCCGAGACTGTATCCGGCGAGGTGCACTTCACGGGTCCTGTGGATCCGAAGGGTCGCTACGAATTCCACTCGCACTCCGGCGACGTGGATCTCGATCTCACGGGCGGTGGAAGTGATGCGACGCTCGAAGTGGAGACGTACAGCGGCGATCTCGACACCGGCTGCTCGATGACGATGCAACCCGGGCGCGGCAGCGACCGTATGGGCAAGCGCGGGACGTTCACGCTCGGCCATGGCGGCGGTGCGCACTTCATTCTGAAGACCTTCAGCGGCGACGTGCACATCCGTGGCTGCCGCTCACATGGAGACAAATAACATGCGTCGTTCCCACCTCGCTCTCGTCGCAGCCATGGCGCTCATCGCTTTCGCCACGCCCGCGTCCGCCCAACACGACTGGGATGATGGCCCCGCGAAATACGACAGCAGCTTCTCGACGAAGCAGTCGATCGCGGAGGGCAGCACGATCCGCGTGGACAATCTGAACGGCAGCATCAATGTCGAGGGCTCCAACGACGCCTCGACGACGGTGACGGCGGTGAAGCGGTGGAGGCGCGGCGATCCGTCCATGGTCCGCATCCTCGTGGAGCCCGGGAAGAACGGCACGACGGTCTGCGCGCTCTGGAGCGACGAGAAGCGCTGCGACGACAACGGAAGTCGCAACTATCACGGCAACCGCCGGAACGACGTGCAGGTGCAATTCACGGTTCACGTCGCGAAGGGCGTGAAGGTCGACCTGAATACCGTAAACGGATCGCTCGACGTCAGCGGTGCCACGGCGTCAGTCGATGCGGAGACCGTGAACGGGCGCGTCGAGGTGGCGACGCTCGGAGGCCCCGTGAGCGCGAAGACGGTGAACGGCAGTGTGCGCGCAACCATCCAGCATCTCGTCAAGACGGACGAGCCGATGGTGTTCGAGTCGGTGAACGGCTCGGTGCAGCTCGAAGCGCCCGCGGACCTGAGTGCGGATGTGGATGCGGAGACGACGAATGGTGGCATCGAGAGCGACTTCCCGCTCACCATCAGCTCGGGGATGATCGGGAAGCACATCCACGGCACGGTGGGCCAGGGCGGCCGGCGAGTACAGCTCCACACCGTCAACGGCTCGGTAAAGCTCAGGAAACTTGGCTGAGCCATTCTCCGTAGGGACGGGAAAGGTCACCTGACTTGCCCGTCCCGGAGCTTCCCATGCGCCACATTGTCCGCGTCGCCGCCATTGCGCTCATCGCCGCGTCCTGCTCACAGAGCCGGACGTATCCCTCGCGTATGTTCACCTGGAGCGGAGAGATCGCTCCGGGCGGCAGCGTAAACGTTCGCAACATCGACGGCGCGATAGCGATCATTCCGTCCGAGAGCGCGAAGCTCACCGTTGACGCGCAGATCCTGAACGCCGCGCCTGGCGCAGTCGAAGTCAGGCAGGCGAAGAGCGGCAGCGACGTTCTCTTCTGCACGATGTTCAAGCCGAGGGCCGATGACACGTGCGGAGCCGAGGGACACCACCGTGATGTGTCCATCTCTCCATTCTCGTTCTTCAACCGGAAGCATTCGATCACCGTCCGCTACACCTTGCATGTACCAACGGGCGTGACGGTGGACGTCGAAACCGTGAACGGGAAGATTGCCGCGCAGAACGTGGGCGGCAACGTGAAGGCGTCGACGGTGAATGGCGACATCGCGGTGTCGACCATAAAGGGCACCGTCAACGCGGAAACCGTGAACGGCTCCATCATCGCGAGCATGGCGTCGCTTCCGGACTCAGGGAACGTGCATCTCGAGACAGTGAACGGCTCGATCACTTCGGTGATCCCTGAGGGAATTGGCGGGGCGATCGATCTGGAGAATCAGAACGGGACGATCACCGCGAACTATCCGAATGCCGCGCCGGATAGTTCGAACAAGCATCACATGCGCATCAAGCTCGATGAGGGGAAGCGTCGCGTCACGCTCGAGACGGTGAACGGCGCGGTGAACCTCACGAAATACGTGAAGACCGCACTCGTCTCACTCGTCTGGTAGCGCTCGTGAGCTCAGGGCGCCTGAACTAGCGATCGCCCTCCGGCTGCTTGGCGCTGCTCACACCCGCGATGACCACGCCGTGCGCACCGTTCACGGGCTTGAAGTCGCGGCGCGGCTCGAAGCGCTCGTCGCCGAGCTCCACCTGATGTAGGCGCGCGAGCTCGAATTTCTTCCATCCGTGTTCCACACCTCCCTCCGTGAAGCCCTGCACCTGAAAAGCTTCGAGGAGCTCGGCGCCATCAGCCTTTCGCAGAATGGCGTGCGGCTGAATCATGCGGATTCCGCCGACGGCATAGACGATGCGGAGTACGCGCCGTTCTTCGAGCGCCTGCAGAACGATGGCTCGCGACATTCGATCCTCGTGATGGACGCTCGTATAAGAAATCTCGCCCGAGGCTCGCGCGCAACCACACAGGGTTACGTCCATCGTCGCCGCGCATTAATTCTCGGCCATGCGCATCCGCTTTTCGCCCGTCGCCGCCGCGCTTCTCGCATGTACGCTCGCCGTGCATGACCTTCCGGCGCAGGCTGTGTCCGCTGACACTGCGAAGACGATCGTCCAATCCCGGCAGCCACACTACAAGCTCCGCTTCGCACTCGGCTTCGTGTCGAGCATTCTCGCGCACGAGAGCGGACACATCGTTGCTTCGTACGCTGTCGGCGGCCATCCGTCCTTCGGCTTCAATCACTGGCGGCCGACGGTCTACTCGGGGATCGACGCGCGGCTAGAGCCGCACAAGCAGTTCATCTTCTCGAGCGCCGGACTCACGGTGCAGACGCTCCTCGACGAGACGCTGCTCGATGTGCCCCACGCGCGCGGCGGCATCGCGGGCCCGTTCGAGCGCGGGCTGCTCGCCGGCGGTCTCGGCACGGTGCTCTTCTACATCACGCTCGGGCGCAACGGCAGCGTGAGCGACGTCAGCTTCATGTCGCGAACCTCGTCGCTCTCGAAGAATCAAGTCTCGCTCATATTCGGCGGCATCGGGCTGCTACATGCGGTGCGCATCCACTACCAGGACCGCTACGCGCATTTCTTCTCCGTTCCGGATGTGAATGGCCGGTTCCGGATCGGCATGGCGATCCTGCCGAACTGAGTCAGTCCTCGGCGAAGGAGAGCCACATCAACGCCTCGTCGCGATACTCGTTACCCTGTCGTACTGCCTGGGGCTCCGTTGCGTAATGCACGAAGCCATGACGCTCGTAGAATGCCCGCGCACGAGCATTGTCCGCCATCACGGTGAGCAGCAGCTGCCGCACCGGCACTTCGCGCGCGTGGGCAATGAGCGCGCGCATGATCGCATCCGCCGCGCCGGACCCTCGTGCCGCACGACGCACGTACATTCCCCAGATCAGCCCTTTGTGCGCGAGCTTGTCGCCCGCGAAGCGACTGAATCCGCCGACGCCAAGTATCTCGCCGTCACGCTCGGCCGCGACCACGAATTCCCTCGCCAGCCGGCCGGCCCACATGGACGCAGCGATGGCTTCATCCTCGGCCTCGCTGTACCTGAATCCGGAAGGATCACTTCGGAGCCCCTCCAGTCGAACGACGCGAAATCGCTCGACGTCGGCGGGCGTCAAGCGCACGATCTGGACTGTCATCATTGCGCTCGAGTCAGCCCGGTGCACTGCCCTGCCGTCCTGGCGGTAGCTGATCCGGTTTGGCCGGCGCTCGCTCGCTGAGCAGTTTCGTCACGAAGCGCTGCCCCTCGCTCACCCGCTCCATCTCGATCGCGATCGACTCGACCGCCTGCTCGATGCGCTCGATCCTCGCATCCGTGATGCCCATTCCCTGCCTTGGCGCACGCAGGCCGGCCATCTTCTCCCGGTGGCTGAACCACATCTTGGTCATGATCACGATTCCCGGAATGCCGAAGACGAATGGAACGACAAGCACTTCGGGCGGGATGAACATGCGCGCGATACCGTGATGAGGGTCGATGGCGGGTGATGCAGCATTAAGCTCTCCTACGGTCGCCGCACGCGGAAGGTGTCGGGCGCGGGCGCACTGGGCGCGAGCACCCGCCCTGTAGGCATGGACGTCACCTCGCGCAGCGGCAGGCTGTCCAGCAGCGAGTCCGGCTCGTCGACCGAGTAGCAGCTGTCGTTGAACTCCACAATGAGTGCATTCCGGCGCGCGAGCGTGTCCGCGAATGCGTCAGCCGTCTGTGCGTCACGCTCGTCCGGGAACTCGTGCGACAGGCGTCCGGCGTGGAAGTACAGCGCCTCTGGGACGTTGGTGTAAAGCGCGTGCCCTTCGCCATGCGCTCGTACCCATGCGACGAGCGGAGAATCGCGCCAGCAGCGTTCGGCCAGGTCGTTTCCCGATCGCACTGCGTAGCGCGCGCTGTCGCTGCTCACGCGTATCGCAGCCGCCCACCAGAGCACCACCAACATCGCCACAGGCACCTTCACGATATTCGGCCACGTCCGCCACGCGGGTGCGATGATCATCACCAGCGCGACCTCGAGGAGGATGAACAGCGGCGCCATGAGTCGATCATCCAGCGGGATCGTGAGATCTGCAACGAGCCGCGACACCAGCAGCAGCGCTGCGTAGCTCACGGCAAGAAGCGCAGGAGCGAGTGAGGGGAGCTGCTCCCAGCGTCGCGGGAGCGCCTTCCAGATGCCGAATGCGAGCAGCGCGGCCACCGCGAGCGCGAGTGACGTAGCCCATTGCTCGCTCATTCCCGGGAGAAACCACGCCGAAACGGTGCCCCATCCCTCGCGCAGGGTTGGTCCGAGCTCGCCATAAAAACTGATCTCCCTGATGGACCTGGGCCCCGCCTTGTGCACCGTGCGAAAAACCCAGAGCGCCTGCAGGACGATCGCGGGGATCGCTGCGGTCATCGCGCGCACCACGCGGTCGCGGAGCGTGCCCGCGCGCAGGAACTGCCAGAGCACGACTCCCGCGACCACGGAGAGGCCGGCGTAACGCACGATGCTCGCCAGCCCGGCGAGCGTCCCCGAGATCAGCGGTCGCGCGGGCACGCGCAGCATGGTCGCCAACGCGAGAACGAGCAGCGCGATGAACAAGGGCTCGCTCAATACGTTCTCGTGCACCTGCACCACGACCGGCGTCACCATCACGAGCAAGCCCGCGATGATTCCGGCTCCTGTGCTCACCTCGATCGCGACGAGCCACGAGATGACACCCACAGTGACGAACGCCGCTATCGCATTCAGCGCGCGCGCGATCCCCATCGGTCCGAAGCCAAGGCGCTCGGCGCTCGCGATTGCGATCGGATAACCCGGCGGCCAGTGGGAGAGCGGCATCGTGCTGTCCACGCTCGTCCAATCACGATCGACGTCGCGCAACGCCGAGCCCTTTGCGAGGGTATTCGCGGCGTTCAGATACGACATGCTGTCCGGGTCGAGCCCGGGCCCCGCCCCCGAGGTGATGCCGAGCGCACCTGCCAAGGCGAGCGCACCGAGCGCGATGGAAGCGGCGAGACGGCGTAAGTGCATGGGTAATTTTACGTGGAGCGCGATACCCGTCGCAGCGCCGCCATCCGCTCGCCGAGTCGCGATGCTTGCCGCGTCTCGCGGACCCGTCTATGATAGCGATTCACGCTCTCCGTCTCTCGCCAGGCCGGCCACATGTCCGACGACGCGGAGCCGGCGGACCAGTTCTCCTCGCGCGAGCGCGGAGCAGTCATCGCCGGACGCTACCGAATCGAGCGCGAGATCGGCCGCGGCGGGATGGCGACGGTCTTCCTCGCCCACGACATTCGGCACGATCGGCAGGTCGCGCTGAAGTTCATCCATGCCGAGGTCGCCGATCGCCTGGCGACCGAGCGATTCCGGCGCGAGATCGCCCTGCTCGCGGGGCTGCAGCATCCGCACATCCTCCCCCTGTATGACTCGGGCGAGGCGGAGGGCGCGCTCTTTTACGTCATGCCGTACATCGCGGGCGAATCGCTGCGCGGCCGCATTGCGCGCGAGAAGCAGCTCCCCGTAAGCGAAGCGATCCGCCTGGCCCGTGAGATCGCGGACGCACTCGCGTACGCGCACGCGCACGACGTCATCCACCGCGACATCAAGCCCGAGAACATTCTCATTTCCGAAGGCCACGCGCTCGTTGGCGACTTCGGCATCGCGCGCGCAGTCAGCCGCGCCGGCGGAAAGCGCCTCACCGACGCGGGGTTCGCGGTCGGGACGCTCTCCTATATGAGTCCCGAGCAAGGCGCAGGCGATCCGGTGGATGGCCGAAGCGATTTGTACAGCCTCGGCTGTGTCGTCTACGAGATGCTCGCAGGGGTGGTGCCATTCAGCGGGCCGACGGCCATTGCAATCATCGCGCAGCGATTCAGCGGGAGTGCGATTCCACTTCGGCAGAGGCGCGTTGGGGTGCCGGCAGCCGTTGATGTTGCGGTGCTCAAGGCACTCGAGCAGGTGCCCGCGAATCGCTTCGACAGCATGGAGGCGTTCTCCAGCGCGCTTGGCCGGGCCGAGGAACGAAGTGGGGAGCGCGCGGCGGTGTCGCTCGTGGTGCCGGGCCGGTGGAGATGGATCGCGGCCGTTGCAGGGCTCGCGGCGCTTGCCGCGCTCTTCTTCGCATTCCGTCGCGCGCCGCTCGATCCGGGTCTGTACGTGGTGCTCCCGTTCGTGCATCGAGCGAATGCCGCGCCGCAGCTTCTCGATGGCGACAACTGCCAGCAGCTTCTCTACGAATCCTTTGGCAGATGGAATGGGGTCACCCTCGTGGACGACATGCGCGCGAACGACGCGCGCGCACGCGCGGGCGCGGCGCCGCTGTCGCTCGCGCGCGCGCTGCAAACGGCGCGCTCGCTGCGCGCCGGGCGCATGGCCTGGGGCGAGGTGTGGCAGGCGCAGGGAAACATCGAAGTTCGCGGGCTCCTCTACGATGTGAGCACCGAGAAGCCGATCAAGCAGTACACGGTGACGCTGCGCAGCGACCTTGGCGACGCCGAGCGAAAGTTCGACGAGCTGGCGGATACGCTTCTCGTGCCAGTCGCGGCATCGGGACGCGCCTCGCTCCCCGCGAGCGCCGAGGGCGTGCGCGGCACGCGCTCGATTCCAGCGCTCACTGCGTACTTCCAGGCGCACGAGGCGCTCGCCGCTTGGCAGCTCGACAGCGCGCAGGCGCTCTTTCGCAAAGCCCTCGAGCTCGACCCTGACTATCCGCACGCGAATTTCTGGCTCGCGCAGACGATGGCGTGGGGCGGCGATGTGGAGGCCGCCGAGTGGCTGCCGAGCGCGCAGCGCGCCGTCGCGCTGTCGTCGCGATTGTCGACCCGTGACAGTACGCTGGCGCACGCGCTGCTCGCGCTGGGCGAGGGACGCTTCCCCGATGCGTGCACGCGCTACGAACGGCTGCGCACATCCAGGGACTCGCTCGATTTCGCGGTCTGGTACGGACTGGGCGACTGCCGCGCTCGCGACACGCTCGTGATACGATCACCCGCGAGCCCGTCCGGATGGCGCTTTCGCAGCGGATACGCGAGCGCGATCAACGCGTACGTGAGAGCACTCGAGCTCGTGCCGTCGGCGCACCGTGCCTTCGCAGGGCCAGGATTCGCGCGACTCGCGCAACTGCTCTTCACGGAAAGCAACGAGTTGCGGAGCGGCGCGAGTACGGACAGCACGGTTTGGGCGGCCTTCCCCTCTCTCTCGCGAGACACCGTCGCCTTCATCCCGTATCCGTACGCGGACGTCGCGTCCGGCCGCGCGGGGCGACCGCCGAGCACCACTGCAGCCGTCGCGCACAACCGGGAGCGGCTCGAAAAGCTGGCGATACGATGGACGCAGGAATTTCCGAACAGCGCCTCCGCGTACGAGGCGCTCGCGCATACACTCGAAATGGAGGGGCGCATTGGCGGTGGAGGCGCGGCGGACCGGAGCGCGTTGGCATCGCTCGATCGCGCGCGGACGCTGGCGGGCGACGAATCCGAACGGCGTCGCCTCACACTGATGCGCACACGGCTCCTGCTCGTCTCGGGAGACTTCGCCGGCGCTCGCGCGCTCTCCGATTCGACGCTGCGCGCCGCAACCACATCCGATCCCGTCGCATCGGATGAGCTGAAGCCGCTGGCGGCGCTCACGGGACGCGAGCAGCGAACGATCGAGATGCTGCGCGCGTCGGCGCCGAGCTTTCGCTTCCTCACCACCGATGGACGCATCGTTCAGCCCGCGCTGCCGGTCACCGAGGCCGCGAGATCGCTAATGGGCTATGTCTCCTTCGGTTCACCCGTGGACAGCGTTGCAGGCAGCCGGCAGCATGTGGAGCGCGCGCTCGAGAGTTACGTGCCAGCCGCGGACCGCCCCGTCGTTCGCGAGGCGGTGCTCAACCGCGCACTCACGCTCGCCTATCCGGTGAACCCGTCGCTCTCGGTGCAGCGACAGGGCGGCGGCGGCGACTATCTTCTCGATATTCAACGCGCGGCGAACCGGCGCGATGCGGCTGCCGTGCACGAGATGCTTCGCACGATCGCGCGCACGCGGGCGCTGGAGCGCCCGGGCGAGCTGTCGATCTATCTCACGTATCAGGAGGCGTGGCTGCTGCTGCAGGTGGGCGACACTGCCGCGGCCACACGCGGGCTCGACGCTTCACTCAACGCGCTGCCGGCGCTCGGACCGTTCTTGCTGGACCACGTGGAAGACGCGGCGTTCCTCGTGCGAGCGATGGCACTGCGCAGCGATCTCGCCGCGCAGGCGGGCGATGCGCGCACGGCTCAGCGCTGGGGCGCCGCGGTCGCGGAGCTCTGGGCGAACGCGGATGCGCCGTTGCAGGAGATCGTGACGCGGATGCGGGAACGGACTTGAACCGGGAAACGGTAGCGATCGCTCCGATGAGCGGTACTCTTTCGTGGAGGACTCGATGACGGTGGATAGGAGCGGAACGATGACCCGGCGTGGCGCGCGCACGCTGGCGTTGTGCGCACTCGTGCTGGGATCCACCGGAGCGTGTGCCCGTCGCTATGCACACGGGCGCATTCCCGTGGATCGGGAGACCAGGCGAACGTGGGACGCCGGGGAAAAGGAGGCGGAGAAAGCGGGTATGGACATCTCTGCCATCTCCGTCGACAAAAACAACCCCGATGTGATCCCTGCGAGCGCTCTGAAAAAAGAGTTGGCACGCATATTCCCAAGCAAACGGCACGGTGCGGATGATAAGCGACTACTGTCCGATCCGAAGAAGCCCAACCTTTCGTCCAACATTGTCGCGCGAATAGTTCTGGTGAAGGGGAGCGAGTATAAGAGCGAGAGAGAGTTCGAAAATGGATGGATACCCGTGGCCATTATTTACAGATCGCTCGCAGAGAAATTTTCCAGCGATGTGTATGACGAGTTGCAGCTCCAGCATGTGGAAACCAGCTGGGTTTTCGTGCGCAAACTTTCGGACGCGACTTGGAAAGGAAAGATCGTCTCTCGCGATGGCCGGGGCTTCATGCAGAGCGAGCTGAAAGTCACCACAGGTCCCTGGTTATCACCGAACTCGGAGAAACCGGACAGTGTCAAAGTCGACGAGCTCGAGCCTGTGATCGGCGCGCGATTCGTATGGGATGACAAGGACGAATCCATTTGGGCGTACTGCGGCGGCAAGTGCTGTCAAATGCGCAGGTAGCACCACACGTAGCACGATTCTTTCGCACGCACACGTGCGACCACTCTTTCACAAGGCAGTCATGTCTCTCCTCGATATGGTGCAGCAGCACCTCGGCCCCAACGAAATTCAGCAGATCAGCCAGCAGATCGGCGCCGATCCGGCCACGACGAGCAACGCGATCCAGGCCGCGATTCCCATGATGGTCGGCGGCATGGCGCACACCGCGCAGCAGCCCGGCGGTGAAAGCGCGATCCAAAGCGCGATCGACGCTCACACGCCGGCTGACACGCTCGGAGGACTCGGTGGCCTGGGCGGCATGCTCGGTGGTGCGACGGGCGGCGGTGGAGGACTCGGCGGCATGCTGGGCGGTGCACTCGGCGGCGGAGGCGGTGGAATCCTCGGCAGCATCCTCGGGAAGCACACCGACACCGTGCAAAACGGCGTACAGTCCGCTTCGGGACTCGACTCTACGAAAGTGAAGGCGCTGCTCCTTATGCTCGCACCATTGGTGATGTCCGCGATGGCGAAACATCAGGCATCACAGCCATCCGGAAGTCAGGGCGGGCTCGGCTCGATTCTGCAGCAGGCGGCATCGCATGCGCAGCAGCAGAACAGCGGCTCATCTCACACGGGCGGCGTGCTCGGCCAGATTCTCGGGAGGTTGTAGCTCGCGCGTTGCATCGTGCCCCGCGAGCCGCACGGCATTCGCGTGCGAGTGCCCGTAGAGGAAATAGATCACGAGGCCGATCGCGAGCCAGATCAATAGCCGTATCCACGTTTCACCGGGCAAGCCAACCATCTGCGCAAGGCAGATGATTGCGCCAAGTGCCGGAACCCACGGCACGCCCGGCGTGCGAAACGGCCGCCGGTTCTGCGGTGCGGTCTTCCGCAGAATCACGACGCCCACGCACACGAGCACGAACGCGAGCAGCGTCCCGATGCTCACGAGCTGGCCGAGCACCTCGATCGGCGTGAGGCCCGCCACGAGCGCGCACACGGTGCCCGTGAGAATCGTGCTCACGTGCGGCGTTCGGAAGCGCGAGTGCACGCGCCCGAACACGCGCGGCAGCAGCCCGTCGCGCGCCATCGAGAAGAAGATGCGCGTCTGCCCCAGCAGCTGCACGAGCATCGTGCTGAACAGCCCGAAGAGCGCGCTCACCTTGATCACGGGGCTCAGCCACCGCAGCCCCGTCGCATCGATCCCCACGGCCAGCGGATCGGCGACGTTGAGCTTCGAGTAATGCACGATTCCCGTGAGCACGATCGCGACGCCGATGTAGAGGACCGTGCAGAGGGCTAGCGATCCGAGAATTCCCCACGGCATGTCCCGCTGCGGATCGCGCGACTCCTGCGCGGCCGTCGTCACCGCGTCGAAGCCGATGTACGCGAAGAACATGACGCCGGCACCGCGCAGGATGCCGCTCAATCCGAAGTGCCCGAACTCTCCCGTGTTCGGCGGGATGAACGGCGTGAGATTCGCGCGCTTTACGTACGCCGCCCCTGCGACGACGAAGACCACGAGCACCATCGCCTTGATGAACACCAGCACCGTGTTCGCATTCGCACTCTGCCTGATCCCGCTGATCAGCAGCGCGGACACGAAGACGACGATACACGCCGCGGGAAGATTGAAGACGCCGGTCACGATCGCGCCGCTCTGGTCCGTCACCACGCGTCCGTACGGCATCGTGAGCGCAAGCGGGAGGTTGATCCCGACATCGTGTGCGAGGCTCACGAAGTATCCGCTCCACCCAACCGCGACCGTCGACACGCTCAACGCATACTCGAGGATCAGATCCCAGCCGATGATCCACGCGATGAACTCGCCGATCGTCGCATATGCGTACGTGTACGCGCTCCCCGCAATCGGGACCATCGCCGCGAACTCGGCGTAGCAGAGTCCCGCGAACGCGCATCCGATCGTGGTGAGGATCATCGAGAGCACGAGCGCCGGTCCGGCGTTCTGCGACGCGGCGGTTCCCGTCATCACGAAGATGCCGGTGCCGATGATCGAGCCCACGCCAAGCGCGATGAGTTGCACACGCCCGAGGGAGCGGCGAAGCGGATTCCGCTCCGATTCCTCGTCGAGCTGCGCCAGTGACTTCTTCGTGAAGAGATTCATTGGCCGAGCTTAGCTCGCGAGGGCGCAGGGCGCGCTTCGGAGTTCGCAAGGAGAAAGTCAGGCTTTCCTGACACCACGTGCACGCGCGCTCACCCGGCGTGCATTATATCCAGACATGCAGCAGCTCCCCCTTCTCACCGCACGCCGTCCGTCCGCGCTCTCGCGTCTCACGATCGCCCTCGCGCTCGTGCTCGGCGGCGCGCTCGCGTGGGCGGTGATCTCGGAGCTGCACTTCCAGCGTCGCACCGCGGAGCGCGTGACGGAGGACTATCTCTCGCTCGTCGCACGCGAGCGCGTGGATGGTGCGGCTGCCGCGCTCGGAGCGGCGACCACCGCGGCTCTGGCCCCCCAGGTGAGCGGGACGATGGGCTCCGTGTACGAAGAGCTGCCTCCGCCTGCGCCGCGCGATGCGTACGGTGGCGTGCTGCGGTGTGTCGAGGCTGGCGACTCGATGCCGATCTTCTTCCGGATCGATCTGCGCAACCGTGGCTTTCTGGTCGCGCCGCCGGCGCGCACGGCACGGGTGTCGTGGGTGCAGGATGTCGTCGCGCCGGAGTTGCGCACCAGCCCTCTCTCGACCGAAGGCTTCGTCACGCTCCTCTCGCACGGCCGCGCGGTGCTGTACGGAGTGAAGCACGCGCCGTACAGCGCGCCCGTGGCGGTGTATGGGCTGGTGACGTGCGCGAGCGCGGTGTCTGCGGTGCTCGCGGGTGCGCGCGCGCGCGGCGGCGCGGACTCGGTGGTCTCGCTCGTCGCCACCATGGGTGCCGACACCCTGCTCGGCCACGCGGTGCAGGGGTCGCGCGTGCTCGCGCGCACGGAGGTCGCGGACGTTCATCTCACCGCGTTTCCTGCGTTCGCGCAGCCGCTCTCGGGTGTCGTGATCGCGCGCGAGGGCATCCCGTCGATCGCGCTCACGCTCATGCTGCTCGGCACCATTGCGCTCGCATCCGTGGCGGTGTTGCAGCTCGTGCGCGATCGGCGCGCGGTGCGGCGGCAGGCGGAGCTCCTCACGACCATCTCGCACGAGCTGCGCACGCCGCTCGCGCAGATCCTGCTCTACTCCGAAACGCTCGCGCTCGATCGCGTGCGCGGTGACGACGCGCGACGCGCGGCCGCGCAGCGCATCGTCGATGAGGCGCACCGGCTCATCGACACGGTGAGCACGGTGGTCGGTCTCACGCGGCCCGAACGCGCAGCCGCTGCGCCGGCGGCTGCGACATCCGTTGCGCCCGTGATCGAGACCGCGATCACGCGCGTGCGCGCGCTGAGCGATGCGCGCACGAAGATCGCCGTGAGCGTGGTGGGAACGCCGCGCGCGCGCATCGGCGACGCGGCGCTGCTCCAGGCGCTCACCAACGTGCTCGACAACGCCCTCAAGTTCGGCTCGGCCACCCAGACCGTGCTCGTCTCCGCAGCGCGCGATGGCGCGACGGTGCGCATCGCGATCGAGGATGAGGGCCCGGGCATCGCCCCCGGGCTGCGCGATCGCATCTGGACGCGATATTTCCGGGCGAACGGCGATTCGGACACTGCCGGCGCAGGCATCGGACTGTGGGTGGTACACGACATCGTGGTGCGAGCGGGCGGCCGCGTGCGCGCCGAGGATGCTGCGAGCGGAGGCGCGCGCATCGTGATCGATCTTCCAGCGGCGGACATCGCGTGACACACATTCTGCTCATCGAGGACAATCCGGGCTTCGCCGAAGGGCTGCGCCAGAACCTCGAGTTCGATGGCTATCGCGTGACGCTCGCGGCGGACGTGGCCACCTCCGCGCGCGCGATCGCGGCAGATCCACCGGATCTCATCATTCTCGATCTCATGCTGCCGGACGGCAACGGCTACGATGTGCTGCGCACGATCCGCGAGCGTGACTCGGTGACGCCGGTGCTCCTGCTCACCGCGCTCTCCGAGGAGGCGCACAAGGTGCGCGGCTTCCGCCTGGGCGCCGACGACTACGTGACGAAGCCCTTCGGCCTGCTCGAGCTCCTCGCACGCATCGAGACGCTGCTGCGCCGCTCCGCGAGTGGCAGCTTCGCGGTGGTGCGGCTTCCGCCCGTGCGCTTCGGCGACGTGCAGGTGGATCGCGATCATCGCAAAGTCACGCGCGCCGGTGTCGTGATTCCGCTCACGCCCAAGGAGTACGCGCTGCTCGCTGCGCTGATCTCACGCAACAGCGCGGTGGTCCCGCGCGAGGAGCTGCTGCGCGAGGTGTGGGGCTACGATCCGGAGGTGGTGAGCCGAACGCTCGACACGCATCTGGCGGAGCTGCGTCGCAAGCTCGAGAAGGATCCCCACCATCCGAAGCACATCCTCACGCTGCCCAGGCAGGGATACCGGCTGGTGCTGGGGAACGAGGAGGCCGGAGACACGGCATGACGCCGGTCACGTGAACGCGCGGATCACCGACTGTCGGCAACCTGCTGCCAGAATTCCGGAAGGTGAGGCACCACACGCAGCGACGCTGCCTTCTCCTCGTCGCGCAGCGCCTCGACCATGTCGCGAAGCGTGACTCCGTGCGCCGGCCTGTGCGTCACTTGCACGACGTCGCTCGCGCCGATGTCGCCCTCTTGCACGATTCTGAAATACGCGCCCATTCGCCCGACTGCCATGAACCGCCGCGGAAAGTGCGGATCATCCATGCGCATCCCGATCTTGAAACACGGAAGGCGAGGCTGCGCGACCTCGAGCACCGTCGATCCGACAGCCCAGCGCTCGCCCGCAACGACGTCGGAGAGCTCCACTCCCGCGGTGGTGAGATTCTCGCCGAAAAGACCGGGGGACGTGGACACTCCCTCTGCATCGCGCCAGTAGTCGTAGTCCTCGCGCGAGTAGGCGTACACGGCCTTGTCGCGCCCACCGTGCACGGTGCGATCGGCCTGGTCATCGCCCGTGAAATTCACACCGCGTAGCGCCACTCTCCCGAGCACGGGCGATTTCCAAATTCCGCTCGTGATTCGTCGCCCGCGCCACTCCACTGCACGCACCTCGCCGACGTTCACCGAAACCACGCGCGCGGCTGCTTCCTCTTGCATCGTTCCCCCAGTGTCGTGCCAGTTGTGCGCGCCTTTGGCGAGCTAACGTCGACCCGTCAGGGGACTCAACGGATACCGGGACACAACCGTGCCCAAGGCGGGCTCAACACGTGTCTTGCTTCTTCGGTATTTATTCGGTATCCTCATCCCCCCAAGCTTTCCACCCCTGTCACACCCGAATCCATGCCCCCTTCGCTCGCCGCCACCTTTCCACTCTTTCCCGAAGCCGTCCAGCGCTCGCTGCGGCAGCTCCCGGTCATCGGCGCGCAGAGCGACATCACCTACTACTCCACCCACGCACGCTCCATCCTCAACGATACGAGCGTCACGGGAATGGGCTACTGGTCCATCAACCCGTACATCGGATGCGCCTTCGGATGCGCGTACTGCTACGCACGCTACGCGCACCGCTACGTCATGGAGCGCGCATCCGCCGCCGATCGTCTCGTCGACATCACTGCCGCGCAAGTCGAGCGCATTCCGCCGTGGCTCGCCTTCGAGCGACACATCTTCGTCAAGCGCAACGCCGGCGAGATGCTCGCGCGCACGCTGCGCCACGGCAGCGACAAGCATCTCGCGCTGCTCGAGGGCGAGGCGATCGTGATCGGCACCGCCACCGATCCGTACCAGCCCGTGGAGCGACACTTCAAGGTGACGCGAGGCATCCTCGAAGTGCTCGCCGAGCATCCGGGGTTGCGCGTGGTCATCATCACGAAGAGCGCGCTTATCACGCGCGACGTCACGCTGCTCGCGCGGATTGCGCGCATCTCGAAGCTCTCGGTGCACCTCTCGCTCATCACGCTCGACCGCACGCTCGCCCGCCGTCTCGAGCCGCGCGCCCCCACGCCCGAGGCGCGCATCCGCGCGCTCACCCGGCTCCGCGAAGCAGGCATTGATGCGGGGATCAACTGCATGCCCGTGCTCCCCGGGATCACCGACAACCCTTCGGACCTCGAGGCGCTCGTGAAGCGCGTGGCCGAAGCCGGCGCCACCTACGTCGGCGCGTGCGCGCTCCGCCTGCAGC